>JBCFBK010000094.1:0-7488 GCA_038562555.1 Prolixibacteraceae bacterium
GCCTCAGCGGGGTTATAACATATCGGTCGAAGAAGCTCACTTGAGCTTTCACACTCCCGGTCAGCTCGGCATCAGATACAAAGAGCTGAATTATCCGTTCAAAGTGACGATCGGCGAAGCAGACAATATAAAACGATATCAATGGGATGTCAAAGGTCTGTCTGCAATTGTCAGTGAGCCCTCCGGTCCGCATTACCTGGATATTTTTCCCGCGGTACTTTTGTCTCCCAATGAAATTATTTATGAAGGATTTGCCGGCGATTTTTCAAGCTGGAAAAGTTATGGAAAATGGAGTTACGACCTGAATGCCGGCAGACAGGAGTTGCCCCCGTCGACTGTGGAGGAAGTAAAACGGATCGTGCAGCCAATAGCCGATAAAAAGGAAAAAGTCAGGGCCATTTATCAATACATGCAACGAAAAACCAGGTATGTCAATATCACGCTTGGAATTGGCGGATGGCAGCCATTCCCTGCAGCCGAAGTCGATGAAAAAGGGTATGGCGATTGTAAAGCGCTGAGCAACTACATGAAAGCCCTTTTAAAAAGTGTCGGCATTGAGTCGTTGTATACGATCATCGGAAGCGGGCAGAACGTCAAAATAAAGTTCCCTGATTTTCCCGGGAATGGACAGGCGAATCACATTATTCTCTGTGTTCCGCTTGAACAGGATACCGTCTGGCTTGAATGCACCAATCAGACGATCCCCTTCGGCTATATCAGTTCAGCCAACACCGACCGCCATTGCCTGCTGGTCAAGCCGGAAGGAGGCGTACTGGTGCGCACGCCCGACTATCCGGCCGAAAAAAACCGACGAAGCTCGACAATCAGCGCAAGCCTGGTGGAGAACGGAGGTGCTTCGTTCGCATGCGCTTCACGGTTCAGCAATTACATGTTTGAGGAGGTTTTCGGCATGATGAGCCTTTCGAGGGATGAACAAAAAAAAGCGCTTTTAAACGGACTTTCGGCAAGCGGCCTTGCTATCAGCGATTTTTCGCTGTCCGATATTTCAGACAAGCAGGCGGAAGCGTCACTGGCGGTAAAAGGAAATATAAGCAGCTATTCGGTCAGGGCAGGTGGCCGGCTCTTCGTTCAGCCGAATTTCCTTTTTAAAAATTCCTTCCCTGAAAAAATCAGCAGGGAACGGAAATACAGTTTATGCGAAGAAATTGGGTTCAACTACCAGGATACACTCAACCTGATCCTGCCTGATCAGCTTACCCTTGAGTTTATGCCGGAAAACGTTGCCTTATCCTCTATCTACGGCAGCTTTGAAATAACTTATTCAAAAGTGCAGGATAACCAGGTTATGATTATCCGCTCCGTCAGGATCAAAAAAGGCGAATATGACAAATCGAAGTTCGCCGAGATCAATAGTTTTCTGATGAATATCGCCAAACGCGAAAAAGAGAAACTGGTACTGACTGCAAAATCATAAAAGAACAACGCCCGGCGACAAACCGGGCATTGTTCCTTTAACGCGAAGGAATATTTTTAAGCGTTTCCTTCAGAAAGTCCCAGAATTTTTGAACGGAAGCAATGTGCACCTTTTCATCCGGAGAATGGGGAAAACGAATGGTCGGTCCGAAGGAGATCATGTCCCAGTCAGGATAAGATCCCCCGAGAATTCCGCATTCCAGTCCGGCGTGAATAGCTTTTATTTCAGGCGTCTTCCCGTACTTTTCTTTATAAACGCGCGACATAGTCTTCAGGATCGGTGATTCCAGATTCGGTTTCCAGCCTGGGTACGAGCCACTGAGGGAAACATCTGCACCGGCAAGAGTAAACAAGGCTTCAAGTCTCCTGGCAAGCTCATCTTTTGCCGAGTCTACTGAACTGCGCATTAAAAACGAGATCCCGATCGTTCCGTCAACCTCGTTTGAGCTGATCATGGCCAGATTGCTTGAGGTTTCGACCAGACCAGGCACATTATCGCTCAGGCGGATGACGCCATTGGGGCAGGCAATTACGCTCTTTGTAAGTTTCACCTGTGTCAGTTCATCGATCAGTCCGGAAGGCATATCCGTTTCAGTCAGCGTTAGTTTCATTTCCGGTTCCGTTAAAGCAAGCTCGTTCCTGATCAGCTCAAATTCGCTTTCAACAGCCAATTTCAGGTCCGACGCCCCGGAAGCACTGACCGCGATCACTCCAAAAGCTTCGCGGGGGATCGCATTGCGCAGGCTTCCACCCGTAATCGACGCCAGCCGTGCTCCTGCCGACCGGTAAGCCCGGTCAAGCAACCGGAAAAACACTTTATTCGCGTTGCCTCGCTGAAGAATAATATCCATACCCGAATGCCCGCCCTTCAATCCCGTCACATCGAGTTTAAAGGCGCGCATGTCGTCAGGAACCCGCTCGAAAGCGAACACAAAACGTGCATTCAGGTCCTCACCACCGGCACACCCCACATACAGTTCACCTTCATCCTCCGAATCCATGTTTAACAGAATACCGCCTTTTAAAATGCCTTTTTTCAGGTTCTTTGCTCCATCCATGCCGGTTTCCTCCGAGGAGGTAAAAAGGGCTTCAACAGGACCGTGTTCCAAATCTTTGGAACCGAGAACGGCCAAAGCTGCCGCCACGCCGATGCCATTATCGGCACCCAATGTTGTCCCGTTTGCCGTTACCCATTCCCCGTCAACATAAGCTTCAATCGGATCATGAATAAAGTCGTGAACCTTTTCGCTGTTTTTTTGAGGAACCATATCCAGATGGCCCTGCAAAATAACACCTTCCCGGGTTTCCATACCCGGAGTGGCCGGTTTGCGGATAATGATATTTCCGGACTCGTCTTTAATGGTCTCCAGTCCCAGGCTTCTGCCAAATGCCACGATAAAGTCCTGAATCTGTTCTTCATGATACGAGGGACGGGGTATTTGCGTCAACTTATAAAAGTTTTCCCACACCGTGCGTGGCTCCAGTAAATAAATATCCTTGTTCATATTTTATTTTATTTGAATGTTAGGCAACTCGAGACCGTAGCCTTTACGGCGGTTTTCCGCTTTCAGCATGAGCGCAACCAGAAAGGCCGCCACGGTCAGGATCACAAAGATCGTCCAGGTAAGGGTATAGTTATAAGAAACCGACTCACCCGCCTGTTTGGCAGCAGCAATGCCCGGGTTGGTCTTATCCAGCACAATGCCGATCAGTAAGGGTATCCCCCACAAACCAATGTTCTGAACCCAGAAAATCAGCGCATAGGCACTCCCGAGCTGCTTTTCGGGAATGATCTTCGCCACTGAGGGCCACATAGCCGAAGGCACCAGCGAAAACGCAATCCCAAGCAAAATAACATTGAAAAAAGCCGCGACTACGCTGGTGATAAAGGGAAGGAAAAAAATAGCATGCACCACGATCAGCAACAGTGACCCCAGGATCATAATACTGGCTCCTTTTCCTTTCGAATCATAAAGGCCTCCGAACAAGGGCGTCAGCAGCATGGTGCCGAAAGGGACCAGACTCGGGAGCAAACCCGCCCAATCTTCACTCACGCCAAACTTATTGACCATGAGATCGGGACCGTATTTATAGAAAGGGAAAACGGCCGAATAAAACAGCAAACAAAGAATGGCAATAAGCCAGAATCCCTTATTCGAAATAATCAGTTTCACATCCGAGAGCCTGAACTCCTCTTCAGCTGATTCCGGGAGCGATGCGACCATTTGCTTGTCCAGTTTACGGTCCATCAGGTTATAGTAAAAGAAAGCGATCAGTCCGGCAATCAGAAAAAGCATGCAGATCAGGAGCCATACCGAAACACCGGTTCGATTTGCAATCCATGCCCCAAACGCCAGCGGAACGAACGACCCAATCCGGGCAATGGTCACCTGCATGCCCATGGCCAGCGCCACTTCATAGCCGCTGAACCATTTCACAATGGCCTTAGTCACTACGATACCCGCATATTCGGAACCAACGCCGAAAAGCGCATACCCGAAAGCAGCAAAAAATACCTGCTCTTTTAGCTGAAACAGACCCAGGATGTTGATTTCGTCGTCTGCCGAAAAAATACCCTTAAAGGCCATCCATTTAAGGAAAGCTCCGATGATCATAATTCCTGCCGAAGCGACCGTACTTACACGGATACCAAATTTATCGAGCAGGTAACCCACAATGATCAGCATAAAAAAGAATACATTGAACAGGGCATACGCGCTTGTAACGGTTCCAAAATCGGTGCTGTCCCATCCGTAGGTCCTTTCCAGTATCGGCTTTAGCGGAGAAATGACTTCGGTGAACATGTAAGCTGCAAACATGGTAAAAGAAAGAATCAGCAAGGCAGTCCACCTGGCCTTCTTTGAATCTTTCAACGTTTGCTGGATTCGATGATAAGACATACGCTGGTTATTTCAGGGCTTATTTTCCCTGATTTGTTTTCTGAATACTTTTTATGCTTCCGGTTCCTGTATGGAATGTCAGGCTGTAACTTCCATCAAGCAGGACATCCGGAACAAAGGCAGTAGTGCCGAACTGGGCAATGCCAAGCCTGGTTGATGCCATCGTATTAATGCCATTCAGTATCCGGATCTCCGCTTTCCCGGGAATCCGGTACAACACGCCTGCAACGGAAGGCGGCTCTGAGGCTTGTTTTGCCTGTGCCTCAGCCATATTTTCAAGCTTTTTGATATCGATTACGATCGGCTTTGCACTCAGGTCCGACGCCGGCATCACCCCTTTCCCTTCGGAGAACCGGAAAATGACTTCACCCGACACGGAATTATTCCCGGGAATGTAATCGAAACTGTATTCGAGGGTCTGCCTGAACGACTTACCCGTAAAAAGGCCGACATATGCCTCTTCCAGTTTTCCGAGTTCCTCCGTCATCACTTCATAGGCGCGCCCGTCGGGCAATTGTTCCTCATAACCGTTGGCCAGCGATTTAAACCGGCGTTTCCTCAGTTTGGTGACGGTACTGGCGGCTTCCATGGCCTTTTCTTCCACAGGCTTGATCATCAGGGTACCTTTGCGCGTTGAATCCCGCTTTTCAAAAAACGAATTAAGCGACAGATCCGGAAATGGAATCTCGGGAATGTTCGTATTCGCCAAAAACGTGGACACGGAATTGGCTTCTTCATCCTGTACCACTACGGGGGCGTTTATTCCCGCAAGGACTCCTGCCGGTGTAAGACTGACAAGAACCGCAGCAGTTCCGTTAGCCGTGTGTATCTGTGCCGGATCGGGTTCACTGAATGTTTCGATCCGGATATCGTCAATCGACCAGTTTTCGCGATCGGATGAGGGTGCGTTTTTAATACCCAGAAGCGCTTCTGCGTACTGATAGTAGGGACCGTGAAAAAACTTTTCCTGAGTAGTTTTTACGTATATGCGTAAGCCGGTTCGCGGCAAACTGTAAACAATACCATTGGTGCCTGACATCGGGGCCTCCTTCTTGTCCGTTCGCTGCGCAAAGCTGCTGCCGATAATCATTAAAATAAAAAGCAAGGTGTATCCTGTCTTCATCGCGTATCATTTTAGATTGAGTTCAAAAATAGCTATTGTGATTTCAAAAAAAGAGGCTTCCTGTCATAAAAATCATTTCATGGTCAATTTCTTTGCTTCTTCCTCCTCGTGCAGTTTGCGGACCTGGAGAAATGCCTGCCCCAGACAGCCGATCAGATCGCCTGCGATCAATGCCTCAGGTCCGGTTTGTACAGCCGCGAGATCGCCGGCAAGCCCATGTAAATATACCCCGAGCAATGCCGCAT
Organism: Prolixibacteraceae bacterium; assembly: GCA_038562555.1. Classification (GTDB taxonomy): domain Bacteria; phylum Bacteroidota; class Bacteroidia; order Bacteroidales; family Prolixibacteraceae; genus JBCFBK01. The sequence continues at coordinate 5,703 of JBCFBK010000094.1, forward strand.
CGCCGGGCGGGTATCGCTGGGCAAGCAATCCGAGGATGATGCCTGTAAGCACATCGCCGCTGCCGGCGGTTGCCATACCCGGATTCCCGGTCGTATTGAAAAAAACTTCGCCATCGGGAAAGGAAATGCTGGTAAAGGCTCCTTTCAGGACGACAATGACCCGGTATCTTTTTGAAAAGCCGACTTGCATCTCCAATCGTGACCAGGAATCAGCGGCGGGTCCGGCCAATCGTTCAAACTCCTTCGGATGAGGTGTAAGTATGGTATTCTCAGGAAGCAGGTTAAGCCATTCCGGTTGGGCAGAAAGGATATTGAGCGCATCGGCATCCAAAACCAACTTACCCGGCCTTTTCTCTAAAAGTTCGCGTAAGGCTTTTTGACAATTTGACTTCATGCCAATGCCCGGTCCCACGCCCACCGCCGTGTAAGAAGATAAGTCGGGGAATTCTGTGAACATCAGATCTGACGCATCGGCCGAGCACATGGCTTCAGGAACGGCAGCCTGAATTACGGGTACCGCCGGGTTGGGAACGTGCGTAGTCAGCAAACCAACACCCGCACGCAAACAAGCCCTGGAGGACAGGACCGCTGCTCCGATTTTACAGCGCGAACCCGCGATCAGCAGGGCATGTCCAAAATTTCCTTTATGACTGAACCTCCCCCGTTTAATCAGTTTGGACTCAATAAAACCGTTGGTTAAAAAATAAAAAGGTGTTTCAAGTGAAGCAATGGCATCGGGATGCAAACCAATAGGCAGCATTTCCACCTGCCCGATCAGCGGTTCGTGTTCGGGAAAGAAAAAACTTAATTTTGGAAACTGAAAGGTGAGCGTATGGCCTGCCCTGATCACTTTCGAAAGATCGTTGAATGAGTTGTCTTCCGCAAATAACCCGCTTGGAATATCAATGGCTACCACAAGGACCTCCGAAGCATTGATCCGGGCTGCCAGTTTTGCAGCCAGATCATCCAGTTGACGGGTCAGACCTGATCCGAAAAGGCCGTCAACGACCACCATATCAGGCGTAAGTTCCGGAAAATCAGCTTCTGAAGTCACCTTCCTGACGTTCACCTTACCCTGGCTTTGAAGCCGGCCCAGATTAACGGCGGGCGGGCCGTTCAGCTCTTTTCCAAAGTCGATCAGAAACAAAGAACAGAAGTAATTCCGGCCGGCCATCATCCGGGCAACCGCCATAGCGTCACCGCCGTTATTTCCCGGGCCGGCGAAGAAAAACAATTTACTGCCGGCCGGAATGTGATGAACCAGCCAGTCAACAATCTGCATGGCAGCCCTTTCCATTAGTCCGATATCAGAAATAGGCTCATTTTGAATCGTGTAACGATCTATATCAGCAATCTGCCTCGCAGTAAATATCTTCATTTGTATGTGCAATTTGGTGAATTTTTTCCTTAGCGATGTCAGGCTCCGTCTAAAAAACTAAAATTACTCCATTTTTGCAATTAATGAAAGCATAAAATCGCCGTTAATTTCCGATTAGTATGATAACGGTCAACTTTGCGGCTTAGATTTTTGGTATCTTTGTTTCTCTGAAAAATTATTAATCTTTATTATGAGTACAGACAAAAACAAGGCCTTTTTCGGTCATCCGACAGGGCTCTCCACCCTTTTTGCCAGTGAAATGTGGGAACGGTTCAGCTATTACGGCATGCGGGCCCTCCTGGTATTATTTCTTACAGCAACTTATGCCGATGGGGGTTTTGGCCTTGCAGAACTTGATGCCTTTACCATTTACGGGATATTCACGGCACTGGTCTATGTGACCCCGAT
>JBCFBK010000016.1:0-102428 GCA_038562555.1 Prolixibacteraceae bacterium
ATATGCTTCGTCCTTACGGCTATGTTGACCGTGGTTTGAACGGACTGGAGGCTTTGATGTTTATGCAGACGGCCTTATCGCTTACGGGCGACCAAAAATATAAAAAAGGTTATCAGCAGCTGGTGGACTGGGGTTATCCGGCCAATACGCTGCGTCAGAAGAATGTATTTCCTCCCGAAAGTATCGCGCCATGGGACGATGACCTCGCATTTCAAAGTTACTATACGCTATTCCGGTATATGGGTGATCCGCGAGAGAAAGCCGTGTACCGGCGAAGCCTGGAAAGGACCTGGGAAGTTAAACGCATGGAACATATTTCGTGGTATAATTTTGCCTATGGAGCAATCACAGGCAATGACTGCGAGCTGGAACAATCGGTGAGGCATCTGCGCGAATGGCCCCTGGATTGTGTCGTTTATAATTATCGGAATTCACACCGGGACGATCTGTTCATCGAAAAAGGATATACTTCCTATGAAGGCGGGCTCCGGGCTTTTTCTCCCCGTGAAACCTGCGTAATGACCGGTCGTTATGCCACCATCCCGGACGGCGGATCGGGCGGAAACGTTGTTCGGGAACCGACAGAATTTATCCGGGATTACTGGATGGCCCGTTATCATGGCTTTATTCAGGCCCCGGTAGTCCCGGATGCTGAATTTATACCCGCAGGACCGGCAAAGCCGGGAATCCCGGGCGCAAAGCCTTATGAGGGCCCCGAACGGCCTGACTTATATTAAATTTGACTATGGAAAACGATATTGGATCTGAAGTGTACTTGTCTGACTTTAAATGGACCAACCAACCCCGGATGTTTTCATTGGAAAGTGACCGCCTGACTGTAGTGACCGATCCGGAAACAGATTTTTGGCAACGCACCTGGTATGGCTTTCAACATGATAATGCCCATGCGTTTCTGCGTGAAGTCAGTGGTGATTTTACGTTTACGGTAAAGACCGGATTTGAAGCAAAAGAACAATACGACCAGTGTGGTCTCATGCTTTATCAGGACAGTGAAAACTGGATGAAAGCCTCGGTCGAATATGAAAATCAGGATTATGCCCGTCTGGGATCGGTGGTCACGAATATGGGTTATTCTGACTGGGCAACCAGCGATATTCCTGCAACGGTTACGGTTATCTGGTACCGGTTGAGCCGAAGGGATCAGGATTTTTATCTCGAATCATCGTACGATGGGATTCGGTTTCAGCAACTGCGCATGTTCCATATGCATAACCGGATCGCGGTTGCACGGATCGGAATTTATGCCTGCAGCCCGCTGAAGTCGGGCTTTAAAGCGGTCTTCTCTGATTTTGAACTGATGGAAGGCAAATGGAAAAAATATGAATAAAAGCAGACACAAAGGCTGTTTCGTTGAAGTGAAAAACTAAATTTGATCCTGTTTTTTTAATCTTGATACTTGATACTGATCTCTGATACTTGAATACATTATGAAGCGAACTTCTCTGAACGACATTGCAAAACAGGTAGGTGTGTCCAAAACATTGGTTTCCTTTGTACTCAATGGAAGAGGAAAAGAATTCCGGATAAGCGATGAAATTTGCAGAAAGGTTTTGGACGTGGCTACGGAACTGAATTACCAGCCCAACCGGCTTGCCCAGGGACTGCGTACGGGTAAAACAAGAAATATCGGACTGATCATTGCCGATATTGCCAATCCTTTCTTTGGTAAACTGGGGCGTGAAATTGAACAGGAAGCTGCCCTGAACGACTATCATGTGATCTTTTGCAGTTCCGACGAGAATTCGGAAAAATCAGCTCAGCAGATCGCCATGTTGCAGCAAAGCCAGGTAGATGGTTATATTATTTCTCCACCCATGAACAGCGAAGAACAGATCCGTGCACTTTCGAAAACACAGGTTCCGTTCGTGCTTATTGACCGCTATTTTCCTGAAATAGAAAGTGATTACATCGTCGTTGATAACTTTGACGCAGCTTACCAGGCAACTGCGCATCTGTTGAGACTGGGACGAAAGAAGATCGCTAACCTTACCGTAAACCTCAATCTGGTCAATATGAAGGAACGCACCGACGGCTACAAAAAGGCACTGGAGGATCATGGCATCCGGATCGATGAAGCGCTGATCCGGGTCTTACCCTTTTCTCATGATAACCGTGATGTCAATATGGCTATCCGCGAATTGGCAGGTGACCGCAAAAATCTTAAAGCAGACGCTATCCTTTTTTCAACCAGTAAATTGGGGGTGATGGGAATTGAATGCATGTCCGCTCTCGGACTGAAAATACCGGATGATGTGGCCGTGGTCAGTTTTGACAATGTCGATGCCTATAAGATCTGTGTCAGTCCGGTGACCGTTATCGGACAACCGCTGAAAGAAATCGGCAAAACTGCGGTCAGCCTTCTTTTAAACAGAATCGCTGATCCTGCGACAAAAACGCAGCACATCAGGCTCAAAACAGAACTTATTATCCGAAAATCATGCGGGTCGTAAAAACTTTATATTTTTGCTAAATCGATTTAGTTAAACTTAAATGTATGAACGAAGCTTCCGGCGATCTCTTTTTGGGCATCGATATTGGCGGGACCAAATGTGCGGTGGTATTGGGAGATTCTTCCTTTTCAATTAGGGAAAAAGTTTTTTTTGAAACCCGCGTTGAACGGGGGTGGCAGGCAATTGTCACAGAGTTTCAGCAGCATATAGATTCCATTTTAAAGGACTTTTCTGCGGGAAGCCTGAAGCGGATTGGGATCAGTTGCGGAGGACCCCTGGATTCAAAAGAGGGAATGATTTATTCCCCGCCCAACCTGCCGGGTTGGGATCACGTGCCGATCGTTGAAATCTTTACCAAGAAGTATGGTGTTGAAACTGCCGTGCAAAATGATGCAAATGCCTGCGCCCTGGCTGAATGGATGATGGGTGCCGGGAGGGGTACCCGGAATATGGTTTTTTTAACCTTCGGTACGGGAATGGGCGCAGGTTTAATCCTGGATAGTCATCTTTACAGTGGCACCAATGATCTTGGCGGGGAGGTAGGTCATATCCGCCTGGCGCCTGACGGGCCTGTCGGTTTTGGAAAAGCCGGCTCGTTCGAAGGTTTTTGCAGCGGGGGAGGGATTGCGCAACTGGCCAGGTCGGTCGTGTCGGAGAAACTGAAGAATAATCAGGTCGTTGGTTTCTGTTCTTCTCCGGAAATACTCGCCAAAATTGATGCCAGAATGGTTGCGCTTGCTGCACAGGCGGGAGATCCGGTTGCCAACGAAATCATTGGCATATCTGCCCGTTACCTTGGGCAGGGGCTTTCCCTACTGATCGATGTGCTTAATCCGGAATGCATTGTAATCGGAAGTATTTATGCGCGCAATGAAATGCTTTTTAAGCCGCTGGTTGAAAAAGTGCTGCAACAGGAAGCGATACCTTCTGCCCTTAAGGTGTGCCGGATAAAGCCGGCGGAACTGGGTGACTCAATTGGCGATTATGCAGCCTTGTGCGTGGCGCTTTATCAGGATCGATTTTAAATTTCTGAAGTATGCAAAACAGATTGAATGAGTTAATTGAAAGACACCCTCAGCTTCTGCCTGTAAGGGAACAGATCCTTTGCGCTGCTGAAGAACTGATTGATTGTTACCGGCAGGGGAACAAGATACTGGTCTGCGGAAACGGCGGGAGTTGCTCTGATTCCGACCACATCGTTGGCGAATTGATGAAGGGTTTTGAAAAGAAGCGGTTACCCGGTGAGGACATGAAAAGCCGGTTGCTGTCGGTTGACGGTGAGCGGGGAACTTACCTGGCCGAAAAGCTTCAACAGGCATTACCTGCGATTTCCCTGACGGCACATCATGCACTGATTACAGCCGTGGCCAACGACAACGGTGCCGATCTGATCTTTGCCCAGCAGATCATGGGCTATGGAAATGAAGGTGATCTGCTCATTGCCATTACTACTTCCGGCAATTCCCGTAATGTGGTCGATGCGGCGATTACAGCTAAAGCAAAAGGGTTGACTGTGATCGGTTTAACCGGCGGGTCGGGAGGAAAGCTGGCATCTTTCTGTGATATCCTGATCAATGTTCCGGGAACAAGTACAGCACACATTCAGGAGTTGCACTTACCTGTTTATCATGCCTTTTGCCAAATATTAGAAAGCCATTTCTTTTGATTACACGAAAAAACCTAATAAATAAAAACGTGAAACACTCCAAAATCGGTCTAAGCAAAACCTTGCCTGTTTTTATGTCCTTCATCGTGATGGGATTTGTTGACATTGTCGGTGTCGCCACCGGTTTTATCAAAAAAGATTTCGGATTGAACGATAACCTGGCTCAGCTCATTCCGTCTATGGCCTTATTCTGGTTCTTTGTCATGTCTGTCCCTTCCGGAATTTTGCAGGATAAATACGGCAAACGGCGAATGCTTAATATCGGGATGTTGCTGACCGGAGCAGGCATGATCATCCCGTTCATTTATTATTCATTTCCCATCATGCTGGCTGCTTTTATTGTGCTGGGGATTGGAAATACGATTGTTCAGGTTTCGGCAAATCCTTTGCTTCACGATGTTTCGCCCCGGGAAAAGTACTCCAGCTACATGAGTCTTTCCCAATTTATTAAGGCGATCATTTCATTGCTGGGACCTGTAATTACTACGCTTATGGCTACCACTTTTGGTAACTGGAAACTGGTTTTTGCCATTTATGCGGTTACTTCGGCAATAGCAGTAGTCTGGCTATATCTGACAAAAATAGAAGAAACCAGAGGAGATGCCCCGGCTAACTTTAAAAGTTGCTTTAGCCTGCTTAAGAACCCTTTCATTGTGGTGATGGTACTGGGCATCTTTATGCTGGTTGGCGCTGATGTAGGCATGAATTCGAACATCGCCAATCTGCTGCAGAATCAGTTCGGATTGGCGCTTGAAAGGGCCTCGCTCGGAATCAGCCTTTATTTCACGGCACTGATGATCGGGCGGTTCTCCGGGGCGGTTATTTTAAACTGGCTTTCTGCCCGGAAGTTCCTCCTTTTAACAGCCATTATTGCACTGATCAGCCTGGTCGCCATGTTATTGGTAAAATCAATCCTCGTGGTTCAAATTGCTATTTTCATGGTTGGACTGGGCTCTGCTAACCTGTTCCCGCTGATTTTGTCAATTGCTCTTGAAAAGATGCCTGAACGGGCCAATGAAGTTTCAGGGTTAATGATCATGGCTGTTTCAGGAGGAGCATTTCTGCCGCCTCTAATGGGACTGGTGAGCACCGGTTTTGGAGTGAAAGCCGGCTTCCTGGTATTGGTTGGCGCCATGATTTATCTGACGTATACCGGGGTTTATGCCTTAAAAAATAAATGATGATCACAGATCTGTTTAATTGAGATTATTTAGCACTGAGTCTTTAACCCAGATGAGAAAAAGATGAAACGGGAACTGCTTCAAAATATGCTTGATGCTGTCAGCAAGGTCAGGATTGCCGTGCTGGGCGATTTTTGTCTGGATGCTTATTGGTTTATTGATGAATCAAAAAGTGAGGTTTCGATCGAAACGGGATTGGCCACACGGCCCGTAAAACAGCAAAAATATTTGCCTGGCGGAGCCGGAAATGTAACGAATAACCTGGCGGCCATGGGCGTAAAAGACATCCGGGCCATTGGTGTAGCCGGCAATGATCCGTTTGGCCGGGAACTGTTGAGTATTATGAGCAATACAGGGATCAATACCAGTGGTATCCTGACGCAGGAAGTCGAATGGTCAACCCATGTTTACATTAAACCGTGTGTGGCAGATCACGAGCAGGGGCGGATTGATTTTGGAAATTTCAACCGGCTGACGGAAACTACAGCTGACCGGTTGACCGAAATCCTTGACCGGGAAGCCTGCGAAACGGATGTGGTCATCATCAATCAACAGGTAGTTTCGGGCATTCATACGGATTACCTGAAACGCAAAATCGTGGAAGTGATTGGCAGACATCCCGATACTGTGTTTATTGTCGACAGCCGCGATTTCAGCGATTTTTATATTGGCGCCTACCGTAAAATGAACGACCAGGAGGCTGCCCGGCTTTGCGGGATTAATACAGGTGCCGGTGAATCAGTAAGGTATGCAGAAGCATGTGCTGCCGCCCGGACTTTATACGATCGTTACCAAAAGCCTCTTTTTATCACCTGTGGCAGCCGGGGTTCGCTGGTGGCCGATCAGAATGGAATTTCGGAAATCCCCGGACTGATGATCACCTCCCGGGTGGATCCGGTTGGAGCAGGCGATAGTTACCTGGCCGGTGCGGCATCTGCCCTGGCAGCAGGATACCCGATGTCGCTGTCCGCTGAGTTGGGCTCGCTGGTGGCCGGGGTGACGGTTCAAAAACTGTTTCAGACCGGCACTGCATCACCTGAAGAAATCCTCCGCCTGGGAGAGGATCCTGATTATATCTATTCTCCGGAACTCGCGGAGAATGTTCGTATAGCATTATATATTCCTGATTCAGAATTAGAAATAGTCAATCAATGGAAGTCTGAGTTTAAGATCAGGTATGCCATTTTTGATCACGATGGCACCCTGTCAACACTTCGTGAAGGTTGGGAAATGATTATGGCTCCCATGATGATCAGGGCTGTTTTGGGTGACCGGTATCAGCAGGCTGATGAAACTTTATTTCAAAAGGTCCGCACACGGGTGAACGAGTATATTGACCGTACAACAGGTATCCAGACCCTGGTGCAAATGAAGGGACTGACGGAGATAATCAGGGAATTTGGATTTGTTCCTGCAGATCAGATCCTGGATGAATTTGGTTATAAGCAGATTTATAACGAAGAATTACTGAAACTGGTCAGGGAACGCGAAAAGAAATTAGGCCGCGGAGAATTAAACCGTGATGATTTTTCAATGAAAAATGCGATCCCCTTCCTTCAGAAACTTTTCGATGCCGGTATCCGGCTTTACCTGGCCAGTGGTACGGATGAAAAAGATGTAAAACATGAAGCGAGGGTCATGGGATACGACCATTTATTTGAGGGAGGGATTTACGGTGCTGTTGGCGATATAACCAAAGAAGCGAAGAAGATGGTACTGGACCGGATCCTTGACCAGATCGGAGAGGCCGCTTTTGGTGAAGTGATCACCTTTGGCGACGGACCTGTTGAAATCCGCGAGACACGCAAGCGCGGTGGTCTTACGGTGGGTATTGCCGGAGACGAACTGAGGCGGTTTGGGCTTAATGAGCGGAAACGGGCCCGGCTTATCAAGGCCGGAGCCGATGTCATTATACCGGATTTTTCCCAAATGACCGTATTGCTGAAGTTGCTGAATCTGTGAGGGAGACCGGACACCGGAAAAGGGAAAACGGAAAAGGTCGCAGGGTAACAGGGTAAAAAGTTAAAAATGTTTTAGGGCCATTTGTTTTAATTTTTACTAATAGCTAACAGCTTTTTTACTCTTGTGTCTTTTAATCTAACAATCTAATAATCTTGAAAATGCCTTATCCAAAATTTGAAAGGGATTTACTGAGTATCAGGAAGCTGAGTGAACGGAAGAACAAGGTCTTTATTGAAAGAGATTATATACCTGTTAATCAGCAGCCCCGGAGTCTTCCAGATTCTGCCGGAATGTTAATCGCCTCAACTGCCGGCCGGATCCGGGCGGCCCGGAAAGACAAACGGTCGGTGATCCTCACCTTTGGTGCACATACCATCAAGAACGGGATGGGACCCACACTGATTGCCCTGATGGAAGAAGGATGGGTTACCCATCTGGCCACGAACGGAGCGGGTATTATTCACGACTGGGAATTTGCCTTTCAGGGGAGATCGAGCGAAGATGTTCGTGAAAATGTCGATCGCGGGCAGTTTGGCATTTGGGATGAAACCGGCTTTTATATAAACCTTGCACTGATTCTCGGCGCTTATCAGGGCCTGGGTTACGGTGAGTCGGTCGGGAAGATGATCTCCTGCGAAGGGCTCGATATTCCTGATGTTTCAGATTTGTATGCAGAGGCGGAAGCGACAATTAAAGTCGATCCTGATCACGCTTCCGCAAGTATCGACCTGGCCGGAATAATCCGGAGGCATAACCTTGATGCAGGTTTCATGCACGTCCTGCACCCGTTCAAAAAGTACTCGGTACAGGCACGGGCCTTTGAAACGGGCATCCCGTTTACCGGTCATCCCATGATCGGGCACGACATCATTTACGCCCATCCCATGAATCACGGGGCGGCATTGGGGCGTGTGGCGCTGAACGACTTTCTGAGCTTTGCCCACAGCGTTAGCCACCTGGATGACGGCGTCTATCTCTCCGTCGGTTCTGCGGTGATGTCGCCCATGATTTTCGAGAAGTCGTTTGCCATGGCACAAAACCTGGAAATACAGAGGAACCGGCATATCGATCATCATTACATGCTCGTTGTCGATCTGGGCAAATCGGACTGGGACTGGCAAAAGGATGGTGAACCGCCGATGGATCATCCTGCTTATTACCTGCGCTACTGCAAGACTTTCAGCCGAATGGGGGGCGAGATGCATTACCTGACGGCCGACAACCGGGATTTTTTACTGGCTCTGTATCAGGAACTAAGGCAATAGCGCAGCAGAGAACGGAAATTGGAGGACAAAGAGGTGGCAAGGATCTGTCTTGTGTCTTGATACTTGATACTGAATATTATGGATAAAAATGAACTACTGGAATTAAAAAAAGAGGCTGAAAATCATTTGGTAAATGAATTGCTGCCATTCTGGATAACCCGCATGAAGGATGAATTGAATGGGGGTTATCTCACGCATTTTGACAAAAACGGGAACGACTCGGGAGAGGATGAAAAGTCATTGATTGCGCAGACCCGATGTCTGTATACCGTTTCATCTGCCCATCGGGCCGGTTATGGCGAGGGGAGCTATGCCGAACTGGCCAGGCATGGATTTGATTTTCTGATCCATAACATGTGGGATCAGGAGTATGGCGGTTTCTATTGGATGGCCGACCGGAAGGGGAAAGTAAAGATTGATCAGAAAATCATTTACGGACACAGTTTCGCGATCTATTCATTAAGTGAATACACGCTTGCCACCGGCGATCAAAGGGGTCTCCAATATGCAGAAAAGGTGTTCGATCTGATCCAGAAATATGCTGTCGATTCGATGTATGGCGGCTACCGGGAGATGTTCCACCGCGACTGGACGCTCTGCGGACCCGGAAGCCAGGGAGGGGACCGGAAAACGCTTGACGTCCATATGCACCTGATGGAAGCTTTTACCACCCTTTATGAGTGCTCCGGGAAAGAAGTTCACAGGAGAAAGTTGAAGGAAGTGATCGATCTGCTGATCGGCAGGATCATCCATCCGGTCTATAAGACGGGTATTCCCCAGTTCTTTAAAGACTGGACGGTAGCTCCCCAGATTAAGTTCGATATCATCTGGGGATGGGACCGTTTCTCAGAAGAAGGACAAAAGGGAAATGCGACCGATAACACGTGCTACGGCCATAATGCCGAGTTTGCCTGGCTGCTGATTCATGCGCTTGATATTCTGAAATGCGATCCAATGAAATATGCTGATCTTTTCCGGATCATCTTCAACCATACGGTTGACAATGGCATAGATTTCGATTTTGGCGGCGTTTATGTGGAAGGGCCTCATTCCGGTGGAGTATATGATAAGGAAAAGGAATTCTGGCAACAGGCCGAAGTCCTGATCGGCATGCTCGATGCGGCTATTTTGTTCGGGAATGGAAAGTACTGGGAAGCCTATAAAAATGTGCATCGCTTTGTTTTTGATAAATTTGTCAATAATGCAGTAGGCGAGTGGTATCCGCTTTTGAGCCGGCGCGGTAAGCCGATCTGGACCCACATGGGCCATTCCTGGAAAATCAATTATCACACGGTCCGGTCCATGATCCAAAGCATTCGGAGGATGGAAAAGCTGTTAGCTATTAGCTGTTAGTACTAATCTCTATGCTCTGTGCCTTTAACCCTGTAATCTGATGGAACTCTCATTGACCATTATTGATTGGATTGTCCTCACCATCGTGATGGGAGGAAGCCTTTCTTTTGGGCTGTATATGGCATGGCGCAAAAAAGCCGGCCAAAACAGTACCAACTTCTTTTTGGGGGGAAGAGCGATTAAATGGCCGGTCATTGGCGCCTCTTTGTTTGCCACGAATATCGGCGCCGAGCATCTGGTTGGCCTTTCCGGCGATGCATACCGCTACGGGTTATCGGCAGGCTCGGTCGAACTGACCTGCGCCATTACCCTGGGATTTGGATGTGCGATTTTGTTTCCGTATTACATGAAAAACAAGATTTACACGATCCCGGAATTTCTTGAATTGCGGTATGACCGGCGGGCCCGGACTTTCTTCTCCGGATTAATGCTGGTGATCAGCATCATGACCAAGCTGGCTTTTACCTTGTTTGCGGGTGCCCTTGTTTTAAACAGCATTCTTGGGTGGAACGTAATGATCACGGTTTGCGGGATTGGAGTTGTTGTGGCCATTTTTACAATAATCGGCGGTTTTACAGCCGTTGCGTATTCAGATTTAATCCAGGTGGGTATTATGATTGGGGGTGCCGTTATCATGTTAATATTGGGGCTTGACCAGGTTGGTGGTTGGGATGGACTGATGACGAAAGTTCCCGAAATGATGACGATCGGGAGACCTCCTGATGAAACCGTCTATCCGTTCTGGGGCATTCTGGCTACCGCTTTTTATGCAGGCATCTTCTACTGGGGAATTGATCAGGTCAATGTCCAGCGTGTACTTGCAGCTCCTGACCTGAAAAATGCAAGATGGGGATCCATGTTTGCTATTTTCCTGAAGCTTCTCCCTATTTTTATTTTTGCTTTACCGGGCGTAATCGCCTATACCTTATTTCCCGGTGAACTTCAGGGTGAGGAGACCAAACAGACTTTTGTTCTTTTATTAAATAAATTGCTGCCCAGTGGGTTACGTGGCTTGCTCCTGGCGTCTCTGCTGGCTGCCCTGGTTACATCACTGATAGCTGTGCTCAATTCCGTATCAACGCTGATCGTTAAGGATTTTGTTATCGAATTTAGAAAAGATGTCTCCGAGAAAAGTCAGGTTAAACTGGGCCGGTATATGATCCTGGTGGTGACATTTTTAGGAGTGGGAGCCGCATACCTGGTTTATAAAAATGAAGAAGGCTTGTATAAATATTTACAAACCATAACGGCTTATCTGGTGCTTCCGGTCTTTCCTGCTATCTTTTTCGGGATCGTCAGTAAAAAAGTCACCCTGGCTGGTGCTGCCGTTTCCGTTTTGGTTGGGATCGTGTTGGCTGCGGTTTTTGTTATTGACCAGTTGCTGGGAGCAGAAACAGCTAAAACTATTTTCCCGCTGCTTCATCATAAACTGACGTTAAATTTTGGCTATCGGGGACTTTGGGCTGAAATGATCATTACCGCAGTGCTGTTTACGGTATCGGCGTTCACGGCAAAAACAGCTCCGCAAAAGCTGGTTAAAACGACAATCAACTATTCAAAAGGTATAGCACCATTTGAAGGAATCACCGACTGGCGGCTGCATTTGACGATCCTTTCGCTCATCACCCTGTTTCTCTATATTTGGCTGTATTAATCGTTTTATTATTTCGCATATGTATCAGTTAAAACTCTTGTTGATCCTGTTGATGTTTCAGTCGGTCTCAGGCGCCGGGCAGGAACCGGTCGATTACGTTAATCCGTTTATCGGGACCGGTTTTTTCGGACATACTTTTCCCGGGCCTTGTCTCCCTTTCGGAATGGTTCATTTGAGTCCTGATGTTCATACGAAGGGCTGGACATACTGTGCCGGTTATGAATATTCAGAAAACTCCATCATGGGCTTTAGCCATACGCACTGGAGCGGGGTGGGGATGGTCAACGGCGGAGAGATCCTGCTGATGCCATCAACAGGTCAGAGGCTTCAGACAATTCCCGGGCCGCCTGAAAATCCGGATGAAGGTTACCGGTCCCGGTTTGACCATGCCGATGAAATGGCCCTTCCCGGCTATTATGCCGTTGTGTTGAAAGATGAGCAGGTGAAAGCCGAGCTTACCGCAACCAAAAGGGCGGGCTTCCATCGTTATACTTTTCCTGCAACCGAACACGCCAGGATCATGCTTGATCTGGGTCATCAAATTGGCACCCACTCATCCGAAGAGTTGTCGGAGTTGTGTATTTTGAACAACAACCGGATCGAAGGGGTCAAAAGCGCGGGCTTGGGCAGCATTTATTTTGTGGCTGAATTCAGCAAGCCCTTTCAGTATTACGGAACTTTCGACAATGACTACAAAACGCCCGAATCGGGAGGAAGTATCTGGCCCTATAAAAACGGAGAAACCGGTAAAAATATCGGCGCGTTTGTGACCTTTAGTACGTCTCTTAGTGAGCAAATCCTGGTGAAAGTCGGCATTTCATATACCAATGTGGAGGGTGCCCGGAAAAACCTGCAGGCCGAGATTCCGGACTGGGACTTCGACCGGGTAAAAGAAGAGGCACGTGCAGTCTGGAACCGTGAGCTGTCGCGCATTCAGATCGCCGGCGCTGCTTCTGACCAGAAAGAGATTTTCTATACCGCCCTGTACCATTCCCTGCTGGCCCAGTACATTTCACAGGATGTTGACGGAAAATACATAGGCCCCGATAAAAAAAACCGTGAAGCAAAAGGATTTGATTTTTACGGATCCTTTTCCTGTTGGGACACCTATCGTTCACAGCACCCCCTTCTGACACTCATTGCCCCTGAACACGTCAATGACTTTATCCGCTCCATCGAAGCCAAAACCAGAGCCTACGGCTGGCTTCCGGCGCAACACTTTATGAACGTATTTGGGGAAGCGATGGTTGGCGATCACCTCATACCGATTATCGTTGACGCCTGGCAAAAAGGTTTCCGTGACTACGATGTGAAGTTTCTGTATGAAGCCATGCGCATCAAGGCGCTTGAAGAACCTAAGCCGCCGGTTTCTTCGCATTCGGGAAGGTCAGGCCTGCGTTATTACCTTGATTTGGGGTACACGCCGGTAGACAAAGTGACCGAGTCGGTTCCGAATACGCTGGAACTGGCTTACGACGATTGGTGCATCGCGCAGCTCGCCAAAGAACTTGGGAGAAAGGATGATTATGCACTGTTTATGAAGCGGGCGAAGAACTACCAATACCTTTGGGATAAGCAGGCGCAGTTTATGCGTCCAAAGAAAGCAGATGGGTCGTGGCTGGAAGAACTGAACGGAAGAGAGCAGGAAATCGTAAAGGAAGGGAACCATGCATATTATCGGTATTTTGACCCGCTGCTGGTAGGCCGCCGTCCCAACCGTCATTACACGGAATCGAATGCGTGGCAGTATATCTGGTCGGTTCAGCACGATGTGCAGGGACTGATTGAACTGTTTGGAAGCAACAAGGCTTTTACCGCGAAGCTGGATACCTTTTTTGAGATGAGCCCCAACATCACAGGCCCCAAATATGTTGGTGTGGTGGGAACAATTGGCCAGTATGTGCATGGCAACCAACCCTCGCACCATGTGGCCTATCTGTATAATTACGCCGGCGAACCCTGGAAAACGCAGGTAAGGGTCAGACAGGTCATGGATGAACTGTACAGGACCGGTCCCGGCGGTCTGTGCGGCAATGAAGATATGGGCTCGCTCTCATCGTGGTACGTACTCAGTGCTCTGGGCTTCTATCCTGTTACCCCGGGCGAACCTGTTTACACGATCGGCAGCCCTCTTTTTGGAAACGCTTCGATCAATCTGGGCAACGGCAAAACATTTACCATAAAAGCTCTGGATAATTCGTCTGCAAACAAGTATATCCAGTCAGCAAGCCTGAACGGGAAGCCGATCAGCAGAACCTGGCTGACCCATGAGGAAATTGCGAAGGGGGGTATATTGGTTTTCAAAATGGGTCCGCAGCCTAATAAAAAGTGGGGGAGCAGCCCCATTGCTGCGCCTCCGTCTTTAAGCAAAAATCAATCCGGTAAAAGGCCATCACCTTGTGTCGGGCAACAGCACCGGGCTATTCGCTAAGGTGTGCTTGTTAGTTTTGACGGATCAACGACCACATGTTTGATCAGTTTACGGTTCCAGGTATAGGTGATGTAAACAAGTCCGTCTTTGCCTTGTATTACTGCAGGGTAGGAGTATTCGGCCGCGGGATCAGGATCATTTTCCAGCAAAAGCGGCGTTTCCCAGTTTGATCCGTCCCTGGAAACGCTTATCCCCAGTTTGTTTCGCCCTTTAACAGCAGGATTATAAACAAGCAGATGCCTGCCATCGGCAAGCGTTACGGCGTCAATCCCGGAATTGTTATTGGGCAGGGCGGCAGGTTTCATGACCGACCAGCTCCGCCCCTTATCTTTTGACCATGATTCAATGACCAACTTATTTTTGCTTCGGCAGAGGAGCTGAAGGGAACCATCCGGATGAAACAGGATCGTTGGCTGAATAGTTTGGTAGCTGCCGTTATCGATATCGATTTTCTTCCAGTTCTTCAAATCCTGATCCGACAGCTCCATGTAACTATTCCAGATTTTTGCTGTCTCAAAACTGGTCGGATACAGGATTTCTCCATCAGGTAACCGAACGGGTTTGTTTTTTATGGGGCCCAGCAGATTATGCGGTATTTTTTCCGCGGCCGACCATGTTTTTCCGCCGTCGGATGAAATTTTATATAATCCCCACCAGCTTCGTGGATCGGGACCCACCTTATAATACAGAATGAGATCACCGTTGTCGCGCCGGAAGAGGACCGGGTTCCAGCAGGGATATTTGGTTCCGTCCTCCTTTCCGTCTGCTGCCAAAACGGGTTTGTCCCATTTCCCGTTTAGTTTTCGGGAGGTGTAAATGCAGACATCCGGGTGCCGTTCTTCGGTGCCGCCAAACCACGCTACGACCAGTCCCTCACTGGTTTCAACCACAGTGGATGCGTGACATTCAGGGAATGACACATCATTTTTCTCATAGATGAAGGTCGTGTTTACAACAGCCTTCGATCCGGCGTACGGTTTCTGTGCATTTGCTGAGCCTGTAAAAAGGCCGGCGATGATAAACGGAATTATTTTCTTCATGCGATCTAAATTAGTCGTAAATAATTAGCTGTTAGCTATTAGTACGGAGTACCATGCTCTATGCTCTATACTATTTCACCCTGTCACCTTGCTACGCTCTTCCGGTCTCCTTTTTCCGGTTTCCGGTCTGCGACAGTTTTGCAAGCAAAAAACCCATCAGGGCGATGGACAGCGTTCCAAAAACAATGGTCAGGTTGCTATGGAACGGGCTTCTGAACTCCAAAAGCCTGCCCTCCTTAAAAATGACCGGAGAAAGGCTCATCCAGATGATGATCAGCGCTCCTATCATCACTCCGATGGCAGCATCTACGTTTCGTACCCTTTTTGACAGATAACCTAACAGAAATAATCCCAGCATACCGCCGCTGAAAATTGAAGCCAGCGCCCACCAGGCATCGAGCACACTTTCTACACCCACCAGCGTCAAAGCGATCAGCGTACCCAATAAGCCAAAGATCAGGGAAGATAGATAAAGAACCCGCATGGATGCTCTTTCTCCGGCATTTTTGTTGAAGTAACGTTTGTAATAGTCGGATAAAGTGATTGTTGCGGTGCTGTTTATACTGGTGGCCACCGTGCTCATTCCGGCAGCAAAGATCGCGGCAATCAGCAATCCGGTGACTCCTGCCGGGAGACCGTTTACAATGAAATGCGGGAAGACTTTATCGCCCGCACCCGGATGCCGGAGTTCATCGGGCAACAACCCAGGCTGAGCGGTATAATAAGCAAAAAGGGCGGTCCCGATATAGAAAAAAACCAGTGAAACCGGAACATACAGCAAAGAGCCAAACAAAGCAGACGACTTTGCTTCCCGGTCAGAGCTGGTGGTCATATACCGCTGCACATAATTCTGGTCGATGCCGTAATTCTGGAGATTAATGAACAGACCATAAACGAGTACAACCCAGAAGGTGGAATCGCTCAGACTGGCGCCGAAGCTCCCCAGACTGAATTTATCATTGGCAAAAGCAATTTCAAACACTTGTGCGGGGCCTTCCGGCATCGAAAAGGTCAGGATCACGGCACAAACAACGGCTCCCGCGATGAGAATGATCCCCTGGATGGCATCGGTCCAGATCACGGCCTGAATACCTCCCAGCATGGAATATAAGGTGACTGCGATGCCTGTTACGATAATGATCGTTTTAATATTCCAGCCAAACAGGGCGTTGAGCGGGAGGGCCAGCAACAGGAGGATCGCGCCGGTGCGCATCAACTGTGTCAGGATATAACAGAGTGAAGCATACATCCTGGCCCAGGTGCCAAACCTGATTTCCAGATAAGTATAAGCCGAAATGCTTCCAATGCCCCGGTAAAGGGGGATGAAAAATTTAACAGCCAGAATGGAAGCCACAGGAATGGAGAGGCTGAATACAAAAGCATTCCAGTTTGAGGAGTAGGCTTTTCCCGGCAATGCAAGAAAACTGATGCTGCTCACAAAAGTGGCAAAGATGGACATCCCGACCACCCAGGCGGGCAACTTTCCGCCACCAGACGTAAACTGAGCGGAGGTCCTGTTCTTGAAGAAAAAACTGGATCCGAAGATCACATTCCCGAAGGTCAGTAGGAGAAAGACACCCAGGTCAAGGAGAGGTAGCTTCATTTGTATATATTTCAGTCAGGTTTCTTTTATTCAGACAATCTGCTGCTGTATGACCGGGGCTAATTCGTTCAGATACTGTTCAACTTTGCTGCGCTCATTTTTCCCAAACCTGCGGAGCGGCATGGCCACATAATCATCACAAATACTGCTCAGCGACAAGGCACATTTAATTCCCTTGACTATCCGGGAATTGTGTTTTCCAACCTGGTATATAGTGTTATTGAGCAACATAACCTTCCCGCGAAGCACAGCTATCCGTTCCAGATCTCTATCAACAGCCGCATCGTATAAATCTACAAATAATTTTGGAAACAGATTGGCTCCGCCGGCAACTGCCCCGTGCCCTCCCCGCAGAATTGTTTCGGGCAGGAACAATTCAGTCCCGGTGATTATGGAAAAATCGGGCGAATCTTTAAACGCGTCAATGAGGGCGTATGAATAGGAAAGGTCACCCGAGCTGTCTTTGACCCCGATAGCCCCGAGTTCCTTCGCCCTGCGGATAGTTTTAACCGACATGTGCAATTTTGTACAACCGGGCATATCATACATCAGGAACGGCAAAGGCAATTGTGGTACAAGGATTTCAAGGTATTCCCGCATTTCCTCCTGAGAAATGGGCATGTAGTAAGGCGGAGCGATCACAAGACCGTCCAGCCCGACCGATGCGGCATATTCAGCCATTTCGAGCGACCCTTCAATCGAGGTGTCGGTTATTCCGGTCAGCACCGGTATGCTGTGATCAACCAGTTCGGCAGTCCTTTTCAGCAGTTCCTTGCGAAGCGCGTAGCTGATGCTCGTTGCTTCACCTGTCGTGCCCAGCATAAACAATCCATGTACTCCTCCGTTCAACAAATGCGCAACCAGCTTCTCCAGCCCCGGAACATCCAGCTTCCTGTGGCTTAACATCGGCGTGACTACCGGTGGGATAATTCCCTTCAATTGTAGTTCCATAAACACTCGTTTTTTAGTGTTACCAGGACAAGGACGAATCGGGCGGCAGCAGATTCTCTTTATTATGCTCCAGACATTCCTGTCCCGAAATGAATAATTTTATTGAAACAAAGGAAACGGATTTGGATGGCTTCCGCTTCTTTTATTTTGTTCTTTTTGCGTAATATATTAACTGTAATCGCAGAATAATTAATTATATTTGGAAGGAATAGTTAAAAAAACGGATATGGAATTTATTTATGAAAAAATTTTAATTCCAAACAAGCGAACCTTTATCACCCGGCAGTTACAGATGGATCCCAGGTCCAGCAGAATCCACTCCCATAAAAATTTCGAGCTGAACCTGATCATTTCAGGCTCAGGCCGACGGATTGTGGGCAACCATATTTCCAGTTACACAAAGGGCGATCTGGTGCTCCTGGGGCCTAATCTTTATCATTGCTGGGAAGTGCAGGAAACGGAACCTGATCAGGGAGCCGCCTGCATTGTGACGCATTTTTCAGAAAACATTATTAATACGGATTTTTTGAATATTCCGGAACTGGAGAAGGTCGTTGCTTTATTGAAGGATGCCGGGAACGGGATTTTTTACAAAGGAAGGAAAGCCGAAAAAGTGGCGGCTTTGTTGGTCCGAATGGTCAACCTGTCCGGACTTGAATTATGCATTGAATTGCTAAAAGTCTTTCATCTGCTGTTGCAGATCGAAGACCGGGAGTACCTTGCCCTGCCGTCGACCCAGCCCAACGTTCATGAAAAAGACATTAATCAGATCAATAAAATTTATGAGTATGTCTTTCAGAATATCCGTGAAGGGATTAAACTCAGGGAAGTTTCTGATTTGGTCTGCATGGAACCTGGTTCCTTTTGCCGTTATTTTAAAAAGAAAACCAATCAGACCTTCATGGATTATGTGAAAAACGTAAGGATCGGAATTGCTGCAAAGCTACTGGCCGAGACCGACAAACAGATTACGCAGATCTGTTTTGAATGCGGCTATAACAACCTGGCCAATTTCAACCATTATTTTAAAGATATCATGAAAAAAACGCCTTCAGAATATCGCAAGGACCTGGCCAGAAGGACCTAGTAGGGTTGCGGGACCTGGGCCGGGCTGATCTTAGACGGAGCGGGGTCAATTACCTGCTGTTTGTCGGTTTCCATGACCGGCAGCAGCGAAGGCGGCACTCCGGCCAGTACTTTGGCAAGCAATTCGCCCGACTGTTTTCCCCAGTCGTGAATGTTATTCCCGATTCCCGCGCTTGCCCCCTGCTCTACAAGCTCCAGCTCTGTTGTATAAATAGGGATTCCGGCAGCATCAGCTACTTTTTTGATGGCCGGAAAGCCGGTATAAGCCATATTGTCGGCCGAAATAATAATGACCTGGGCACCGCGCTGAATCAGCGACCGGGCGGCCAGCCCGAGGTCGGAAACAACCGATGCTGTTGCTTCGAGAATTTGTATATCCTGTTGTTCACCCGCAAGGCGAAGTTTTTCAACAGAGATCAATGAATTGATCTGTGCAGCGTCATAAATAATTCCTGCATTTTTCAATTTGCTGTTGAACCGGGAAGCCATCCGGAGCAGTTTGTCGACCGGGGGATTGTCATAAACCCCGCAGATATTGGCCGGTCGTTTATTCGTATAGATGCCCAGCCTGGCCGGATTGCTGGCCACCGTGAAAATCAGTGGAATATCACGAATTTTTCGCGCGGCAGTTATAAAGACGGGAGTTGTCACCGTAACGATGGCATCAGGATTTTCACGCAGAGCCGCATCGGTAATCTGAGGCAGTTGCGCAACCTCTCCCTGGGCGCTGTAGCGTTTAATGCGGTAATCTTTCCCTGTTGTGAGGCCGCAACCGGTGAGTCCGGCTTCGACACCTGCAATTGCCTGTTCCAGTACCGGGTTATCAACCAGGTTGATCAGGATAATTTCAGCAGGCCTGCCTATTCGTACCGACAGGTTCAGAAACAGGCCTGCCTGTAACAACTCGTCGGTCGTGGGCTGTTGATTGTTTTCCTTGAGTTGTGCGAAATCGATGATCCGGGTTTTATCAACCTGATAGTCCTGATGCTTCCCGGTCTCATTAGCTGAAGAGGATGCGTCTGTGCCAGCCGGAAGCATCCTCTTACCCTGCTGTACGAGGTCAGAAAGCAGCAGGAGGGCAGAAGTTCCAATGATCAGTATAACCGGAAGCAAAAGTTGATTGATCAGCTTTTTCATCAAACTAAGTCAGTTAGCCATTTTTTATAACGAGGCTTAACCTGTTCTTCCCATTTTCATAGCCGTATTTTACCGTTTGACATCGGGCCACGATTATTTTCAGTCCGATATCGTCTTCATCGTCCATCGGATTTTCAGGGGCACCGGCATTTTCGCAGATCAAATGGATGGTCCCGTCTTTTTCCGAATAGGAAAGGCGGAGAGAAGCATCTGTGATATTTTTCTGTAGCAGCAGAACCTCTTCTGCCATGTGCAGGGTAAATTCGGTCGTCCGAAGCGGCAGGAAATGTTTTTCACAGAATGCCTGCATCTCGCCCTGGATGGCATAAAGGTCGTAATTGTCGGAACTGAGATGAAAATCAAGACTGCGTATACGATTTATAAAAGCTCTGGTCTTTTCTTTTTGCGGGTTATCAAAAATCTGCTGAGGCGATCCTTCTTCGTATATAATCCCCTCGTCCATATAAAAAACACGGTTTGAGATATTCCGCGCAAACTCCATCTCATGGGTCACGATGACCATGGTCATTCCTTCGCGTGACAGCCGCCTGATCACAGCAAGCACCTCGCTGACCATCGTCGGGTCAAGTGCTGAAGTTGGTTCGTCGAACAGGAGAATTTCAGGTTCCATGGCCATGCACCGCGCAATGGCCACCCGTTGTTTCTGACCGCCTGACAGTTCATCCGGGTACCGGTATGCCTTTTCTGCCAGTCCGACGAGCTTTAAGAGCGACATCCCCTTTTCCAGCGCATCCTGTTTGTTTCTTCCCAATAATTTTACTGGTCCGATAATCAGATTTTCGATCACCGACAAATGAGCGTACAGGTTAAAAGACTGAAATACCATACCCATGCGCTGCCTGATTTTGGGGACGTTTGTCTTTTTTTCGAGCAGGGAGATCCCATCAACGGTTATCGACCCTCCCGATGGGGTTTCGAGCAGGTTCAGACAGCGAAGGAAAGTGCTTTTTCCTGTCCCCGACGGACCAATGATTGATATGACTTCTCCTTTGCGGATATCGACATTCACATCGGTAAGTACGGCAAGATTGCCGTAGTACTTGGACAAATGCTGTATTTGTATCATTTCACTAGTTCCTTTCCAAAGCTTAAACGCCTTCTTTTCGGGTCAACATTCACTTCAACTGAATTGAGTGCCAGGGTTAAGAGCCAGGCGATGAAGATATAAATCACCGCGGCCATGATCAACGGGAAAAAAGCATCAAAGGTCCTGCTCCGGATGATATCGCTGGCCTTGGTCAGATCTTCCACGGCAATGTAACCGACTACCGACGTCATTTTGACCAGTGAAATGAATTCGCCTTTATAAACGGGCAACACCCGGAGGAGCGCCTGGGGCATAATAATATGAATGAATGTCTGGATCTTCGTGAATCCGGATGCAATGCCTGCCTCGGTCTGTCCTTTGTCGATGCTTTCGATCGCGGTCCGGAACATTTCAGACACATAGGCTGCAAAGTTGATGCCGAATGCGACGATAGCCACGAAAACCGGATTGACGTTCACTGAAGCGAAGACCACGTAATAAATGATCATCAGCAGCACCAGTACAGGTGTGCCCCGGATCAGCGAAATATAAAAGGAAGCAACTGATTTCAATAGTTTGCTTTTCGACATGCGCATCATACAGATCAGTCCGCCCGTGAGCGTGCCGACCAATGCGGCGAACACAGAGATCACAATGGTGATCCAAAGGCCTCTTAAGATCATCAGATACCTGTTTTCGCGAATAATGTTATTGTAAAAGCTGTTTGTAAATTTAGTCAGGAATGACTCCCTAGTTGGTTCGACAAGCTGTCCTTCATAGCTGGCCAGTTTACTTTTATGTGCGATCACGGCCGTCCGGAACATGGCGTATTCGTCCGAAAAATTGATCTGTTCGGCTCGCTCGGGACTAATGCAAATCCCGTCGGAGATCATATCTACCTTGCCGGAAGACAGGGCTGCAACAAGGGCCGGAAACTCGATGTTGATGAATTCAAGATCATAGTTACGCCGGTCGGCAAACGTGCGGATCATTTCGATGTCGAAGCCAACATACTGATCATTGACGACGGCTACATAGGGAAGATCTTCAACCGAAACACCCACGACAAGTTTTTTACCGGACGAAACCTCTTTGAATGCAGGCATCACCGCTTCGTCTGCATCCTTCACGAACCAGCGTTCTGCCATTTTCCGGTATGTTCCGTCTTGTTTGATCGCTTTCAGAAAATCATTGAATTCTTTCAGCAGTTCCGTGTTCTTTTTACTAAATCCGACACCCAGAGGCATATCGAATACATCATCTGTCAGCAGGCCAAGATCAGGGTTACGCTTAAGGACCAGACCCGCAGTAATCAGATCAAACATAGCCGCATCGACTTTGTTGTTTTTCAGCGAGGTCATCATATCTGCGGTGCTTTCGAAGCGGAAAACTTTGGCATTGGGATAGTTTTCGGCGAGGAAGCGGTCATGAACGGTACCCGTAAAAATACCGACCCGCTTGTCTGCAATATCGTCCAAAACAGCCAGTTTGTCGTTTCGCGGCTGCGTTGCGGTGTTTTTGTAGCCGAGTAGGATTGCGCCTGAGGCATAATACGGGTCAGAGAAATCAATTTGCTTTTTCCGTTCGTCGGTGATCATCATCGAGGCCGTAATGATATCGATTTTACCTGCCACAAGCGAGGGAAGCAGGCTTCCGAAAGGGATATCGGTAAAAACGGCCTTTTTGTCCAGGCTGGCCGCAAAACGGCCGGCAAGTTCCACGTCAAAGCCCTTCCACTGGTCGTTGACTCTCAACTCAAAAGGTAGTCCCAGGTCACTTACGATCCCGACGTTTAAAATACCGCCTGCACCGGTAACGGGTATTTCAGGCATTTCTGCGTCGACTTGCTCCATCCAGCGGTTGACCATGGCGTCGTAGGTGCCATCAGCCTTAATTCCTTTCAGAAACTCATTAAACCGTGAACGCAGTTCGACACTTTTCCTGCTGAATCCGGCGGCAATATCAGTGGTAAATAGAGAATCTTCGACAACCCTGAAATCGGAGTCGCGGCTTACAATTTCTTTTAGGGAAGTCTGGTCGATAAAACCGGCATCCACTTTACCTGACTGGATGGCGAGCAGCATATCGGGTAAGGTGTTGAACGGATAGACAGAGGCTTCGGGAAATTGCCCGTGGGCATAGGCATCGTGGATCGAGCCCATCAGGACCCCCAGTTTTTGCGCTTTGAAATCTGTTCTCCCGGGACTAACTGCAGCCGCACCAGCTTTCTTTACAAACACAGCAATCCCGTTATCATAATAACTTTCTGAAAAGAGTACTTTTTTCGCTCGTTCTTCGGTAATCGATATGCCGGCTCCGATCATGTCGACTTTTCCCGAGATCAAAGCAGGGATTAAAGCTCCAAATTCAAGGTTGACAACTTCCAGCTTCCTGTTCAGCTTTTGAGCGATATAGGACGCAAACTCGATGTCGAATCCGGTAATTTTCTGCTCCTGGTCAATATACGCCATGGGTTCTGTTACCGCAGCAGTTCCGAACAGCAGCGTCCCCTGATTACCATCATTTGTGATAACCGGCATAGCTTTGGGAGATCCCTGTTTCGGAAACCACCGGGCAGACATGTCGGCATATTGCCCGTTTGCCCGGATTTCGTGCAGTACACTGTCGATCGTTGCTTTCAGCGTTGCATTGTCGCGGGTAACGGCAAAACCATACTGATCGGGGGCAAGCAATCCGTCCAGGACCGCACCCCCTTCGGTTTTTGCCGCGATGTTCAACAATACCGGCAAATCGTAAACGGCTCCGTCAGCTTTTCCGGCTAATACGGCCAAAGCACAATCGTAAACACTGTTGTAGTATTTGATTTTGGCGTCGGGAAAGTGATTCAGGGTAAGTTGATCAGCCACCGTGCCCGTTGGTACGGCAATCCGCTTTCCTCCCTCCAGATCTGATAACCGGCTAATCTCCGGATGCTTGTTGCTGCATGCATTCTGCAGCAGCAGAATCAAGAGTAAACTTAGAAGCCAGCAAATTTTCAGGGGCTTTTTTTGTAGCGCCATGGATCGAAGCCACACAAATTTTAGCATAAGTTTATTAAAAAATAGGTTATTTCAGGTTTCGTTTGTTTTGGAATTCTCAAAGGTAAAATTTTTAGCAGTACTTTAAACCGGCCCCTAATTTCAGGTATAAATTTTTTTTAATTTAGAATGAATTTTACTTATGCTCTCTATTTCTCTTCATTCATAAATTTGTATCTTGCAGCGCGGTCAAACCACCACCTGAACAAAAAGAAAGCGGGATTTACCTGTGAAGCGGAGTCACTTCCGGTGTTCCTGCGCTAACATAATTAGACTGACTAATGAAAAACCTGATCAAGGACCTTTGGCTCGTAATTACCCTGATTACGGGTGCATCTGCGCTTTTATTGCTGTCTGATCTGGAACAACGGCAAGGTGCAGACGAAAACTCCGGTCAAATTCAATTTCCTTCAATAGCGGTTATGCAGGTCCGATCGACTCCTGTGCTCGATAATCACGTTGCCGGTGTGCTTGCCCGCCTGAAAGAACTGGGGTGTGTTGCTCCTGACAATCATAATATCAGATTGTTTAATCCCCAGGGCGATGTGGCCACTGCGAACACCATCGCGCGGGAGATTGCCAACAGTCCCTATGATCTGGTCATCACTTCGAGTACGATGTCGTTGCAGATCTTTTCGAAGGCTAACCAGTCGATTGGGAAACTGCATGTATTCGGGGCTGTCACCGATCCCTACGGAACCGGAGTTGGCATCACCGGTCCGGGAGCAGATCAACATCCGCCGTACCTGGCAGGCGTGGGAACGTTTCAGCCGGTAAAGAGAGCTTTCCGGATTGCCCGTGAACTGTATCCCCGCATCAGAAAGATCGGAGTTGTCTGGAATCCGGGGGAACAGTGTTCGGAAGCATGCCTGAACGAAGCGAGGGAGTTTTGCGGTGAAGCCGGCATAGAATTGGTGGAAGCAATTGCCACGAACACTTCAGAGGTATCGGAAGCAGCGCGGTCTTTGATGGCAAAAGGAGTAGAGGCAGTTTGGATTGGCGGAGACACAGTTGCCAGTTCCGCCGCAAGCATGATCATTAATCTGGCCAGACAGGCAGGTATACCTGTTTTTACAAACGATCCCGCCGACGTTAAAATCGGCACGATTTTCAGTCTGGGCGCCAACTATTATACGGTAGGGATCTACACCGCTGATATCGCTGCAGCAATCCTGCGGGGGAAGAGTCCTTCGGAGTTCAGAATTGAAAATGTTATCCCGGAAGAATTAAGGGTGAATCAGGAAGTGCTGACTTCATTTGGAAAATGGAAAATGAACCCGGTTGTTCAGGATATTCTTCAAAAACAGGACAGCGTTTTAGCCAAAACAGAAGTTTCAGTCCCCGTTAAAAATGTTATCCGGGCGGAGCGCAACCCCCCGTATAAGTTGCGTATGGTCCTTTATAGTGAAACGGAATTTGCCGAACGAAGCCGCGAGGGCTTGCTGGATGGCATTAAAAAGGCAGGCTTGGTTGAGGGAAAGGATTATGAGTTGGTTGTTTACAATGCCCAGGGCGATATGTCGACTTTATCAAGCATTATGACTGCAGTGAAATCTGACCGGGCTGATTTGTTGATGGTTGTTTCTACGCCGGCGCTCCAGGCTGCCCTGCGGCAGGCCGGCGCCGAGACCAAAATTGTCTTTACCGGCGTGGGCGACGGGGTCAGAGCCGGCGCGGGAAAGTCAGAGACTGATCATCTCCCGAATGTGACCGGCATTACAACCCGTTCTCCTTTTGAGGGAATGGCTGCAATTATAAGCGAAACTCTGCCGGGTATAAAATGCGTGGGCACCCTGTATACGCCTGCCGAGATTAACAGTGTGCTCTATAAGGACTGGTTTAAGGATGCATTGCAGAAGAAAGGGATAGGCCTGGTGGCTGTTCCCGTCACGTCAAGTGCTGATGTTCCGCAGGCCGCCATTGAACTGTGCAGAAATGATATTCAATTGGTCTGCCAGGTGGTTGATAACCTTACCAGGCCAGGGTTTGCCCTGATTTCAAGGAAGGCTGCTGAAAATAACCTGCCGGTTTTTGTCTTTGACAGCGATCAGATCAAAGACGGCGGGACCATATGTCTTTCGCGCGATTACTACGACGCGGGACTGGAAGCCGGCGAGATGGCTGTTAGTGTGCTTCAGGGTAAAAGTCCGGCACTGATCCCTTTCCGGAACACCAGTTCCGAAAAGCTCATCTATAACCCGGCCCTGGCTGATAAGTATAAGCTCCGGATCTCAGATACATTTTCGGCCAAAGCCATTGTATTAAACAAATAGTCATTCAGCTATGGAAATCAAAACAGAGCAAATCGGGAAATATTTGGTCGTCACCGCGAGCGGCCGTCTGGACGCCACCTGGTCCGAATATTTTGCAGATGTTTTTCTGAAGTACATCCGTACCGGCGATCATCACCTGATTGTAGATGCTGCCGCCATTGGATTTTTAAGTTCTGCAGGTATCCGGTCGCTTGTCCGTATTACCAAAGAACTGAACAGTGTCAGGGGCAGTTTCGGGATCGTGCATGCCACTGACTTTGTTTCAAAGACGCTGGAGGCCACAGGATTTGGGAGCTGGCTCGTTGACTCGCTGCCGGCCGACCTGCAGCCGCTGATGCAGCCGAAATCCGTAGGGGGTGATTTCAAACAGGAATTATACCGGTTAAATTCCCGCAGGCCGCTTCAGTTTGCGGTAACGGATGCCTGGCAGAAATGGGGCAGTATTGACCCGTCAAAAGCAACGGTTCTTACTTTTTCGCCGGATACGTTTGCCCTGGGGATCGGCAGTACTTCCATGCGAACGGACGAATCGACCAGTCAGTTCGGTGAGTTCATTGCCGTTTGCGGGAACCTGGCTTATCTGGCACCTGAAGAGAAGCTCCGTCCTGATTACCTGCTGAGCCTGAATAATTTTATTCCCGAGATATTGGCTGTACAGGCGTTGAGCATTCAGGGCGATATGTCGCATTTGTTCCGTTTTTCGCCCGGTGACGAAAAACCTGCAGTTACGGTATCTGAGCTTGCCGGTCAGGCGCTTGCGGTAAGTGGTTCTGCGGTGGCTGCCTTTGTGATTATCGCCGAAACCGGAGGCTTAGTCGGGGCGAACCTGATTAAGTCGCCCGGTGAGATTGGCGCGGAGCCCCTCGGGAATACGATGACTATCCGCGACTGGTTATCGTTCAGCGGCGAAAAGGTTTTTGGAGGCGAGCAGTCGGTTATTTTCGGGCTTGTCGCTCAGGCATCTGAAGCGGAAAATAAGCCCTGGCTCCGGCAATTACCGTCAAAGCCCGGTCTGTTCGCTCACATGCATGCCCTTGTGTTCCCGTATCAGCCTTTGCCAAACGGGAATATTGATCTGAAGCAGCAGGTCGATAAGTTCTTCAGCGGACCGCCTCCGATGGCACTGATGCATCTGATCGACGATAACCGCCCGGTTATGGGCTTAGGCGAAAGTTCATTCATCCGGGGTGCATGCTGGTGCGCTCCTCTAAAAGGCAAGGAGGGTCTGCTATGAATCTGGTCATTGGTGCATTCACAATGGGGTTAATCCTTTCGCTGCTCTCACTGGGCATGCTGATCAGCTTTCGTATGATCCGGTTTACCGATATTACAGTCGACGGATCGATCACACTGGGCGCTTCTTTGTCGGCCGTTTTGATCATGGCCGGCTGGAATCCCTGGTTAGCCACAGCTTTAGCGTTCCTGGCCGGAGCGCTCGCCGGAGCTGTTACCGGTATCCTGCATACCAAATTTAAGATTCAGGAAATCCTTGCCGGCATTCTGATGATGACGGCTCTTTACTCGATCAACCTGAGAATTATGGGAAGGAGCAATATACCACTGCTTGATACCAAAACAGTTTCCGAAGGCACCCAAAATGTGATTTTAAAGACGGTTAATGAGAGTCCCAATATCTTTATTTTTGGCTGGTCGGTTCCGGTGATCGATCTGGCTTTTTTTATCAGCAGCCTGCTGTTTTGTGTTATTTTGGCCATCGTGTTATACCGTTTTTTACTGACGCATTTCGGCACCGTTCTCCGCGCGACGGGAAATAATGCCCAAATGGTCAGAGCCCAGGGAGTAAGTAACAATACCATGGTTGTATTCAGTCTTGCCTTATCCAACGGCCTTGTTGCCTTATCAGGTGCGCTGCTGGCGCAGTACCAGGGATTTGCCGACGTTCAGATGGGCATCGGCATGATGGTATGGGGACTGGCCAGCATCATCATCGGCGAGGCACTTGTTGGAAGATCGGGCATCGGACTAACCATTACGGGAGCTATACTCGGTACCATTCTGTTCCGGTTGCTTATAGCAATCGCGCTGCGTTGGGGATTGAATCCCAACGACCTTAAATTGGTTACCGCATTCTTTGTGTTCGCCGCTCTTGTCGCTCCCGGCTTGTTCAAATCATTCAGTAAAAATATTTTCGGAGGATCGCGCCATGCTTAAGATTGAAGGCCTCTCAAAGACGTTTTTCCCTTATACCGTCAATGAAGTGAAAGCGCTTAAAAACATAGGCTTGCTCATAAAGGAAGGAAGTTTTACCGCCGTTATCGGAACAAACGGGTCAGGCAAAAGCACGTTGCTCAACGCCATTGCCGGTACTTTTAAACCTGATGCCGGGGCCATTTACCTCGACGACCAACGGATCGATCAATGGCCTGAATATAAACGCGCTCAATTGATCGGAAGGGTTTTTCAAAATCCTTTTGCCGGTACGGCAGCCGAAATGACGATTGCCGAAAATATCGTCATGGCTATGCGGCGAGGACAATCGCGTCCGCTCACAATTGCCGTGACAACGAAAGTAAAAGACGAAATTGCCGATCGCGTGCGTATGCTGAAAATGGGTCTGGAGGACCGGCTTGACAATCCGATCGGGACCTTATCGGGCGGACAGCGGCAGGCGCTTACCTTGCTCATGGCTACCTGGCTGCGCCCCAAACTGCTTCTGCTCGATGAGCATACGGCGGCGCTTGATCCGAAGAGTGCTGCAAAAGTGGCTGAACTGACTAAACAAATTATCGACCAGGAAAAGCTGACGGCGCTGATGGTTACGCATTCGATGCAGCAGGCAGTCGATCTGCCCGACCGGATTGTGATGATGCACCGCGGACAGATTGTCGAGGATCTCGCTGATGAAGCAAAGAAGCGGGTCCGCGTTCATGACCTGATGGATACATTCGACCGGGTTCAGAAACGCGAACTGTTTGATGAGTCGGTAGCGGCATTGCTGTACGAACAATACTGTTAGCTGTCCGCGTTTTCGATACGCTTGAGTAATTTTTCACAAAGGAGAGCTGAAACAAACATCGACAGCTGCTTCTGAAGGGCCGGAAGGGTGTAACATACAACGGGAAGCACCCATTCCAGCAAAGCCAGGTAGTAGGGGAGCGGGTCCTGATTTCCCCGGACACTGAGCGATGCGTATTCCCGCATTTTCAAGGCCAGGGCAGCATGTTTGACTACTTTCCTGGCGTGCCTTCCACTGTAGAAATGTTCTTTGCGTTCGTAAAGCACGTCCCCTGAATAGAATTCATTTATAAACTGCAGATAATCGTTCAGATCAGATTCATCCTCCAGGGGTGCATTGTCGACCAGGAAAATAGCTTCCAATCGCGCAAAATCGGAAATTACAGACCGGGGTCTTGTTTCCGAAAAGTCGATCAGATAAACATTCATCTGTTCGTCAAGCAGGATATTCTGCATATTAAGGTCGCCGTGACAGATCCCGCTGTAATAGCCGATCCCTGTTTCCCGGTGCGATGAAAACTGATGCTTCAGGAACCAGTAGGGGTTAAGAACCGGCCGGGCAGATCCGCTGATGACAAGCTGTTTTTCATCAGCAGAGACGGAAAAGAGTTCCTGGACCATTTTGTAAATATGGGGAAAGAACGTTAAAGTCGGGTCATGATCCCTGAACGGGTAGATCGTTTCGGCAACCGGCTGTCCGTACCAGGGTTTCAGGATCTGAAGAAAGATTTTATCAAAAATAGGCTCCAGAACATCCATTTCACAGTCGCGAAAGTAAAAAGTCAGCCATTTGAGCGGTGAATCTTCGCCGCCGATTCCTACAAAGTTGTATCTCAACGCCCCTTTTTTGCCGTAATATTCCGTACCCAGAACAACGGCGCTGTTATTAAAAATGTAGGGCAGCGCATATTGGCGGCAGCGTTCTGATTCCCGGCTGATCAGGGCACGGTTGGCTATTTTCAGTACGGTCGGCCTCATTTTTCTTCCCAACTCGTCATAGGAGGTCATCTGAAAGGTCCGCGCCGAATAGCCGCCATAAAGCTCGGTAACCTTTACCTGCATTGAATCGGTATATAATCTTCTGATCAGAAATTCCAGATCGGGCTCTGTTTCCCAGGGGTCGGAGGTTTCGATGATCAAACGTGATCCGGCAGCAGGTCTCATGCCTTTTGACAGGAAGACCCAGGTCTGCGGATTTTTCAGCACTTTACCGGGGTTCAACGCCTGGATACCCGTGATATTTTCAATGGTCAGATTTTCGTTAAGCAATTCAGGAAGCGAGCCGCCTTTGTTTATCGTTTGCCATTCGTCCAGAATAAAGGAAATACCTGTTATCACGTTGCCTGCAGTCATGACGGAATCCGGGAAAAAGGACATATGGGTTGACCGGGTCAGCCTTGCAAGTGAATCGTCGTTGAATAAAGCAACCGTTAATGAACTTGTGGTGTCCCGGTCTGTGACTGCCAGCAGCATCACTTCGTTAGCGCCGGGGTCGAGGATTTCTTTTAAGGCACCCGCTGCTTTTGCCAGCTCACCGAACGAAATAGACCGCGCTGCCTTTAATTGCATAATTCCTGAAGGATCCCGGCCGAATGAAATCCCCTCGGCGATCAAAATACCGGCCTTACCCGGTTCCGGAGCAACCCTGAAATCGACGTCCTGCCCGTGGGGTGCAAAGGCGGCACATTTTCCTGTTGTTACGAACAAACCCGGCATGTCGCTGCCGTCAAATCCCGGTTCGGCCGGTACACCAAAACCCACCGACATGCCCAGTTCATCGTAGCCGGCTATGCCGTCGTTCTTCCAGACCAAAGCCGGTGCGCTGTTGCTTTCCACGGGCTGGTATAGGAAACGGTAATCGCCGGTCGTCCACTCTCTCGGATCGAAAATACGGCTCTGAATGGTTTGAATGGCCAGACAGGCTGTCTCCGGAGTTTCTTCAAACCGGAAGATATGCTGCATGCCCGCCATTTCAAGCACCTGGTAAACTTCGGGCAGCACGCCTGTCAGGAATAACTCTCCCTGCCGGGTCAGGAGGGTCTTTTTTGCTTTTAACAGGATCCGGATGCCTGAACTGGACAAATAATGACATCCGGAAAGATCAATGATCAAAAACTGTTCACATTCAATCAGCGGCTTCAGCAAGCATTCAAAATCCTTACAGTTGGTGGTATCGAGACGACGGCCCGGACGCAGCACTTTTGACGAAAGAGTCGGGTCCGTTTTGAGGTTTTCCATTTTTTGTAACATGTTACAGCTAAGCTTGTTTAAAATGATCGTTGACGTAGCTTATTGCCTCACTGATATTCCGGACATGTTTCAACTCACAAACTTTTTTGACCGGGTATATGAAGCGTCTAATTTATCGAATTGTTTGGATAAAACACGCATAAAATAGCTTTTAAAAGTCATTACATTATGAACATTTGGCCTGTGATGAATTCCTTCACAGTAAAACGACATACGACATAGCAAGAATTTACGCCTTTGGCGGGTTTTAATTATGCGGAGCAACTAACAATTGGCGATATTAGTTGTTGGAACTTAAGATCTTTACGAACATATCTGGTTCAGTTAAAAGAAATAAATACATGCGAAATAGTAAATCGGTTAAAATTGTCTTTGGAGTCATTGCAGCGTTTCTGTTGCTGGGCTTTTTTATGAGTCTGATCGTTGAGTCCTGGGCAGAGAAAAAGATTGAAGCAGCACTAAACAGGGGGGACGGAAACTACATGGTTGAAATTGAGGCTATCGATCTCTCCTTATGGAGGGCCGGACTGGATATGAAGAAAATTCAACTGACTCCGAAACAAAAGACGAGCTCAGCTGCGCTGACCGGTGAAATTTCATCGATAGAATTCAGGGGGATCAACATTTGGAAAGCTTTTAAAAGTCAGGATATAGAAATCAGAAAACTGGTCATTACCGGCAGTAATTTTACAGGTAATATTAATTTTTCGGAGATGGATGGTCAGCCGAAGGTTTCGTCCAGGAATATCAGGATCGGGAATATATCGGTCGAAAAAGTATCGGCGGACATTCACAGTACAGAATCAGCTCAGGCTTATCAGGTAAAAGACGGCAATCTGGATGTTGATGACCTGTATATTGCAAAATTTGATACGCTATCGGCGGGAGCACTGAAAGAATTTGATTTTTACGCGGGGGAAATCGCGGTGACTTTCCCGGACAGCTTTTATACGGTCACCTCAAACGGACTGAGATATTCGGCAAAGTCAAGTGTCCTGACCGCTGACCGTTTTACGCTCCATCCGAACTATCCCGACTATGCGTTTACCGATCTGCACCAATATGAGACCGATCGTTTTGAAGTGACCGCTTCACAGATTTCCTTGGAAGGTTTTTCTGCTGCAGCATACCTCGAGTCGGGCGATCTGCTCGGTACCTATGCTGAAATCGGTGAACTTAATGTGGATGCTTTTCGGGATAAACGTGAAGAATTCAGGCATCGGGATAAACCAACCTTCCAGGAGATGATCCGCAATTATTCCGGAAGGATTGTCATCGATTCGGTGGCCATTCTCGGCGGCGATATTCGTTATACGGAACATGACGAAGAGGCTAATGAGCCGGGGTACATCCGGTTTAGCGAAATAGGCGTAACAATTTATAACGTTATAAACGATCCTGCGGAAAATGATAAAAATGTATTCAGGCTTAAATGTCATGCCCTGTTAATGGGAAAGGGAAGACTCCAGGTGTCGCTCGAGAGTAACTTGTCGGATCAGCGAAATACATTTTTTGTTGCCGGGACCCTGTCTGAAATGGAAGTTGCCCAACTCAACCCCATGCTGGATAAAAATGGGTACATGCATGCGAACACAGGAGTCATAGACGAAATGAGCTTTCAATTTTCTGCAGACGACACGGGGGCCAACGGCAAAATGAGCTTGCTTTACCATGATCTGGATGTTTCCGTAAAAAATAAAGAAACTGACAAAACAACTGCCATACGGGAACGTTTAAAAACCTTTATCGCCAATATAAAAATGATGCATTCAAACCCGATGCCTGGCGAAGAAGTGCGGGAGGGTGAGATTGATTACCTGCGGGATCCCGAGAAATTTCTTTTCAATTATTGTTTTAAGTCAGTTTTATCAGGGATTGAATCCACTGTAACCGACAAGTCTTTGCGGGAGAATAAATAAAAGCAGATTAATCCGGCGTGCCTTCCCTGTACCGGATTAATCTGTTCATTTTATTGCACGAGAGAACACTTAATAACGGCTGCAAATAAATGTAAATCACAAAGCATCAACTTCGGCGGTAAACTCGCTCCTTGACCTGCCAAGTTTATCTGCCAGTGTTCGGAACAGCTCGTCTTTTGTTTCATGCCTCCACATTAAGTCGGCGTCTGTGAGTTGAGGATACTTCTTCTTAAGCGTCATTTTAATACGATGCCAGTGATTTAAATCGAATTTTTCGTTCATTTACTATTTTTGACAAAGATACTCGCTTTAACCGGATAAATCAGTAAGTTTCAAGAAAATGAAGACATTAATGCCGACATTACCCGCTGCAGGTTTTGCCCAGACCGTAGTCAAACACTAATGGATGTCTGCAAAAAAGGTGTTGTTAAGCTTGTTCCCGATACCGAATACGCTGCTGGTAACGACTGGCATATATTAAACACATTACAGCAAATGAAACGGGCATTATTGTCCCAAATATAAACAGGAATGAAAAAGAAGCTATCATTGGGATTTTTCCCGACTCCTTTATATGAATTAAAAAATCTATCGAAGCAGTTTAATGGCCACCGGATATTTATCAAGCGGGATGACCATAACGGCGTGGCGACAGGGGGCAACAAGATCCGGAAACTGGAATACCTTCTGCAGGATGCCTTTGACCAGGGATGTAATACGGTCATTACTGCCGGAGCGCAGCAATCGAACCACTGCCGTCTGACAGCGGCCGCCTGTGCGCAGACAGGGTTGAAATGTCACTTGTTACTGGGAGGGGAAGAACCTGAAGAATATAACGGGAACCTTTTGCTTTCCGGGTTGCTGGGGGCAAAGATTCATTTTGCCGGTAATCATCGAAAAGGGGAGGATATGACTATTTTAGCTGAGAAATTAAAGAAGGAGGGAAACAAACCCTATATTATTCCTTATGGAGGATCAAACAAGACTGGTGCGTTGGGTTATGCCAATGCAGTGCTGGAGATCAGGGAGCAGTTAAAGGCAGCCAACCTGTCGATGGACTATATCGTCTTTGCCTCCAGTTCAGGAGGCACTCATGCCGGATTACTGGCAGGATGTGAATTGTACCAGGTCGACAGCAAAATCGTCGGGATTAATATTGATAAGGACGAGACCCAGGGCAAAACATTGGAAGAGATTATTCGCGAGCTTGTTCCGGGAGTATTGGAATTCCATAACCGGAGGCCCGGCTCAGCCCAGCCGGAGATCATGCTGATCAGGGACTATGACAAAGGCGGGTATGGCATCGTAACCGAACAGGAGAGAAAGGCTATTAAAACACTGGCTGAAACAGAAGGAATTTTGCTCGATCCGGTGTATACCGCAAGGGCCTTTTTCGGAATGATGGATTTAATGGAAAAGAAATTGCTAACGTCAGGATCAAATGTTTTGTTCCTGCATACCGGGGGAATTCCGGCAATGTTCTGTTATGCAAAAGATCTGTTGCCCTCACGAACAGATTCCTAAGTATTTTGGTACTCGGCGGTCAACGGGATTGAATCGGTCCCGGATTACATCGATGGTACGAGAAGATTGGGCAGAACCGTTTTAAAACACGAAAGCCGCGTAAACCGCGGCTTTCTGTGCCCAGAACAGGACTCGAACCTGCACGTCCTTGCGAACGCTAGTCCCTGAAACTAGTGCGTCTACCAATTCCGCCATCTGGGCATTATTTTTATTTTCCGGGTTCAAGTTGGTAACGACTCTTTCGTCTGCTTAAGCCCGTCCTTTCTGCTAAGGCGATGCAAATATAGAAAAATTTTATACGCGCACCAGCCTTGCTGAAAATTTTTCCACCATAAAAGAAAAAAATATGCTGCCGGGGCGTTTCACCGACAAAAGCAAGGCTTTTGACGGAATAATGATGTATTTATGCTATTTTATTGATCTCTTTGACGCAAGAATCCCGGGGTTTTTGGTAATTCGCTTTTGCCAGGCTCAACACGGTTGTTGGATTCGTACAAGCAGAAGGAATGAAAATTGATTTTAACACCATAAACAGGTAAAACCAGCCATATGGACTATTCAGTCGACTTTATCCGGATGTGGAATGAAAGTGCCGGCAATTTTCCTGTCGGCCTTCCGCGCTTTAACCAGCACGAGAAGAGGACGAAAGAAGAACAGTTTGAGCTTTTTCAAAAAAAGGCTTTTCTCGAACTGAATACAACGGACAATAACAACGACGGACCGGCCAATTACCGGATGATGCAACTGCTGTCATCTTTTTTTCGGGACACGGTCGGGTATCCGGAAGAACTGACACAAATTATGTTTTCGGAAGGGATGATGGATTCAACCTTATCTTTTATCCGTACTGCCCGGCAGTTTGACCCGGCCATTAGTCCTCCTGACCTTTTTCAGGCTGTGCGCAATGTCTGGATCATGAACGGACTGCAGTTTCTGATGGACCGGCCGGTATGCCTTACTCCACCTATATTCGCTTACAGCATGCTGTACCCGTACACCGATAATTACCTGGACAATCCAACGGTCACCTCAGCTCAAAAAGATGAGTTTTGCGGCCGTTTCGGACGACGACTGAACGGAGAGGAGCTCGTCGCCTTTAATAAACACGAACGAAAGATTTTTAAAATGGTCAGCCTTATCGAAGGGTTCTGGAACCGGGATGAGTATCCGCGTGTTTACCGGAGCCTGCTCAATATTCACGAGGCGCAGAGCCGGAGTGTCGGGTTGATTAAGAAAGACCACAATATGAGCTTTGATGAATCGTTCGGTATCTGCCTTCATAAAGGCGGCGCATCGGTCATTGCCGACGGATATCTGGTTTTTGGCGATCTGACTCCCCGGGAGGAAGAATTCTTCTATCACTACGGCGCTTATTTGCAACTGCTGGATGACTTGCAGGACACGGGGGCAGATCTGGCCGATTCGCTCATGACGGCTTACGCTACCCTGGCGGAACGGGGAAAACTTGACATTTGGCTTAATAAAACCTATTCTCTGGGCCTGAAGATACTCGATCGGGCCGATCATCTTAGTTCACCGCGGGTTCCGGTATTTAAAGCCCTCATGAAAAAAAGTATCGACCTGTTTCTTACCGGGGCCGTTTTAAGCAATAAGAACTATTTCAGCGAATCGTTTGTTGACGCGTTTGAATCGTTTTCGCCTGTTCGGTTTTCCTTTATCGGAAAGAAAGAACAAAGCCTTTCACCTTACAGCGACCAACTGGTTGAACAAATGATGAAAAAAGTGATGAGCGAAAAAAACAATGAAACCTTAAAATCAAAAGCCATGAGTTTTTGATCCATGGCTTTTGAATGATTAACAACTGGCAGCTTCCCGGCTATTTCAGATTCGTTTTTAAAAAATCCGTCATTTTCCGGAAGAGGTGCATCCGGGTGTTTCCTCCGAATATACCGTGGTTACGGTTGGTGTAAACGGCCATCTCAAAGGGAACACCGGCCTGAACCAGCGCTTCCGACATTTCCATGGTATTCTGGAAGTGAACATTGTCATCGGCCGAACCATGGACCAGCAGGAGATTTCCGGTGATGCCCCCAGGATGATTTAAGGGAGCGTTGTCATCATACCCTTCGGGATTTTCGCGTGGGGTTCGCATATACCGCTCGGTATAAACCGTGTCATAAAACTTATAATGAGAGATCGGAGCCACAGCAATGCCGGCTTTAAAAACCTGACCGCCTTTTTCAAGCGCCAGCAGGGTTGTGAAACCACCGTAACTCCATCCCCAGATGGCAATTTTACTTTTGTCGACATAGGGGAGGGTGCCCAGGTGCTTTGCTGCTTCAATTTGATCGTCCGACTCATATTTCCCCAACTGCAGATACGTAATTTTCCTGAAATCCTCACCACGGGCCGCTGTCCCGCGCGGATCGACGCATGCTACCAAAAATCCTTCCTGCGCCAGGAAATGCTCCCAGTCGACCGACCAGGAATCACGCACCTCCTGGGAGTTAGGTCCGCTGTACTGGAACATGACTACCGGATATTTCTTAGCAGGATTAAAACCGGCAGGCTTTAGCATCCAGCCATTTAGCGAAGTCCCGTCGGAGGTGTTAAAGCTGAAAAATTCCTTTGGACTGATCGGGTATCCGGAGAGTCTGCCCTGCAGCGCTTTGTTTTCTTCCAATACCCGGATCTGCTTCCCGTCGCTGCTGTGGAGGGTGACCAGATTTGGTGTACTGACATTGGTGAAATAATTGATGAAATACTGGAACCCGGCGCTGAATTCAGCCTGGTTGATACCCGCGTTGCCGGAGAGTTTTCCTTTCTTTTTTCCATCAAGGCTGGCAAAGTAAACTTCCCGTCTTAACGGTGATTCCTGAGCTGCCTGGTAATAAAAGATTTTTCGTTTCTTATCGAAACCATAGAAGCCGGTTACGTCAAACTTCCCGTCGGTGAGTTGCCGGACCAAAAATCCCTGTCGGTTGTAAAGGTAAAGGTGAGCGTAGCCGTTCCGCTCACTGTTCACTACGAAGTAGTCGTTGTCGGGCAGGAAAATAAAATCATCGAGAAATTCTTCAGCGATATACCGTTCATTTTTTTCGGTGTAAAACAGCCGGCTGTCGCCGGTATAAGGATTCGCCAGCAACACGTTCAGCTCGTTCTGCCTCCGGTTTAACCGCATAATGGCCAATTCTTCGCTGTCGGCAGTCCACTTCAGGCGGGGGATATAGATATCTTTTTCTTCACCCAAATCCGCTTTAATGGTGGTTTTAGATTTCAGATCATAAACATGAACGCTTACCAGTGCATTCGCCTCGCCTGCTTTTGGGTATTTAAAGGTATAGGCTGACGGATAGCGGTCGTTCTCTTTCATTTCGGGCGCTTTTCCGCGGTACATGGTCATCGAAAATTCTTTCACCTGTGTTTCATCGAAGCGCGTGTAGGCCAGGAATTTCGAATCGGGCGACCAGGCAAAAGCCTTGTTGTAGGAGAATTCTTCCTCATAAACCCAGTCGGGTATCCCGTTAATAATCTCGTTCCGCTTACCGCTGGTGGTCACCTGGTTTTCCGTTCCGAATTTCAGGCTCTTGATAAAGATGTTGTTTTCGCGCACAAAGGCCACCCGTTCACCATCGGGAGAGAAGGTCGCCACCTGTTGCGGTCCCTTCGCGGAAAGTTCGGTCAGTTCTTTGGTGACGGAATTCCAGATATAATACCTCGCTGTATAGGAACGGCGGTAGATTGGTTCACGAGCCGTGGTCAGCAGCAGTTTCGTTTCGTCATCGCTGAATTCATAAGCAGAAAAACTCTTTATGGGAGACTTTTCAACAGTGGAGAGATCGAAAACCGTCGAAACTTTTTCACCGTTTTTATAACTGTACTGAACGACTTTGTTCCCGTCTTCGAGAACAGTGTAATGCAGGCCGTCGTTCATGGACCGCAGTCCCCTGACTGTTTCCTGACCGAAGGTATTTTTAACAAGGAGATCCTCCAGGGTAATCTTTTGCTGGGCTGACAGGTTCAGGCTCAGGCCAATAACGATAGAAAACAGAAAAATAAGATTACGCATAACTGACATTTTAAATTGAAAGGCTAAAATTTTAAAAATTTCTTCAATAAAACAGGTAAAACGGGTTTTATTTTTGACGCCGGCAAAAAATTATAACCTGCCGGTAATAACTAATATTGCCGGAATACGTAATTTTGATCTGCATCTGGAAACTTAACTAATTAACTTAAACTTCTATGAAAAAGAAAGTATTGCTTTTTGTTGTACTCTTATCACTTCAGGGAGCTGTTTTTGCTCAGTCGGATGTAGTCGAGTTTATTCAGGCAGGAAAGGATGATGCTTCCACCCTGGTCGAAGCTTATCTGAATCCTTATGTTCTGGCTCTTGGCGACGGGCTGAACAATGGTTGGTTCAACAGCGCGTCAACGCATAAGATACTTGGGATGGATCTTGCCATTAATGTTAGCGCCGTGAGGATTCCGACTTCTCAGCAATCGTTCAATGTAAATGAAATCGGTCTTACCCGGACCAGTCTTGTTTCGGGCGATCCGAACGCTCCGACGGCTGCAGGTAAAGAAGAAGACGGTCCCAGGATGAAGGTTGCGCTTGATCCGAACGATCCCAATAACCCTTTAAAGACTGTCCAGTTCAATTTGCCTCAGGGGTCAGGTTATGATCTTGTTCCCGTGCCAATGGCTCAGCTTACCCTGGGCGTGTTGCCTCATTCCGATCTTTCGATCCGCTACGTTCCGGAGCGGTCGTACAATGACGACGAAATCAGCTTCGACATGTTCGGGCTGGGCTTGAAACATAATTTTATACGTTGGATCCCCGGCTTAAAACTACTGCCCGTTGACGCGTCTGTGTATGTCAATTTTTCAGCGATCAACGCTGAAAGCGCACTCGATTTTTCGGCCGATGATTATGATGATACATTTGTTGCCCTTTCGCGGAAC
Source organism: Prolixibacteraceae bacterium (assembly GCA_038562555.1). Taxonomy (GTDB): domain Bacteria; phylum Bacteroidota; class Bacteroidia; order Bacteroidales; family Prolixibacteraceae; genus JBCFBK01. Next base: position 39,755 of record JBCFBK010000016.1, read on the forward strand.
GACTATGATCATGACGAAAACCAGCGTTTAATGATTGAAACCCGTACCTCAAGCTATGGACTTGTCGTTTCCAAAAAGATGAGTGTGCTGACCTTATTTGCCAGCGCAGGACACAGTTCCAGTAAATCGGATATTGATCTGAAAGGGCGTTATCCGTTTGCAAAATATGAAGGTAATCAGTCGGTTATTTACGGAGAAACTGATCCGATTGCGCTGGATTTTGAATCGTCTAATATGGCGCTCAGCGCCGGATTCCGGCTTAAACTCGCTTTTTTCAGTCTCTACGGATCGATCAACCGCATGGAGTACACCTCCTATAATGCCGGTATTTCCCTTGGGTTCCGTTATGATTAAGTCCAACATAGATATACAGGAGAGAAGGGGTTTCTGCTAAAACGGGAACCCCTTTTTCATGAAAGGGATGCCGGGCGGGAATGAAGTGGATGCTTTGGTACAAAAGCATTGCTGGATACAAGAAATCACCGAAAAAATAAAATTGAATTTATTTCTGTCAGCTTAATAATCGTTATCTTTGCAGCCTGAAAAAAGAATCTCAATAACAGACAGATGATTAAAATAACATTCCCCGACGGCAATATCCGCGAATTCGAGTCCGGCGTAACTGGTCTCGATATTGCCAATGCCATCAGCAGTCGCCTGGGCAAGGAGGTGCTGGCGATTTCCGTGAACGGTGACGTATGGGACCTGAACAGGCCGCTCTACGCAGATGCGCAGATCAGGCTGTTCACGTGGGATGACCGCGAAGGCCGGGAAACCTTCTGGCATTCATCGGCGCACCTGATGGCTGAAGCCATTGAATTCTTTTATCCGGGAACCAAATTCGGGATTGGCCCCACGGTCGATACCGGATTCTATTACGATATTGACCTGCCCGAAGGTACACAGCTTACTGAAAAGGATCTGGAAAAGATCGAGCAGAAGATGCTGGAACTTTCGCGCGAAAGACACGAAATCGTTCGCAGTGAGATATCGAAGGCTGATGCCATGGATTTGTTTACCCGGAAACAGGATCCGCTTAAACAGGAGTTGATCAGTGAACTGGCCGACGGCACCATCACCCTTTACAATCAGGGTAATTTCACCGATCTCTGCCGCGGTCCGCACCTTCCCAATACCGGATACATTAAAGCAGTTAAGCTGACTTCGATTGCCGGTGCATACTGGCGCGGAAATGAAAAAAATCCGATGTTGACCCGGGTTTACGGGGTTACTTTCCCAAAACAAAAAATGTTGGAGGAATACCTGATCCTGCTGGAAGAAGCCAAAAAAAGGGACCACCGGAAAATCGGAAAGGAAATGGAACTCTTCTACTTTTCAGCAAAAGTAGGACAGGGGCTGCCGTTGTGGCTGCCGAAAGGCACCCAACTGCGGTTGCTGCTTGAAGATTTTCTGAAGAAGGTGCAGCGAAAGTTTGGCTATGACCAGGTAATGACCCCGCATATTGGCAATGTTGAACTCTATAAAACTTCCGGACATTTCCAGAAGTACGGGGCGGATTCATTTCAGACCATTAAAACGCCCGAGGAGGGTGAAGAGTACATGCTGAAACCCATGAACTGTCCTCACCACTGCGAAATTTATGCCCACAAACCGCGGTCGTACAAAGATCTCCCTGTCCGTATGGCCGAATTTGGTACCGTTTATCGCTACGAACAGAGTGGTGAACTGCATGGCCTTACCCGGGTGAGAGGATTTACCCAGGACGACGCTCATTTATTTTGCCGTCCCGACCAGTTGAAGGACGAGTTCAAAAAAGTGATCGATATTGTTTTCATTATATTTAAGGCATTGGGACTGGAAGATTACACCGCACAGATCTCTTTGCGTGATCCCAAAACCCCTGAAAAATATATTGGTTCAGTAGAGAACTGGGAAAAGGCCGAAGCTGCAATTATCGAAGCTGCCGGAGAAAAAGGATTAAAAACCGTTACCGTGCTGGGCGAAGCCGCTTTTTATGGACCTAAGCTCGATTTTATGGTCAAAGATGCGCTTGGGCGAAGCTGGCAACTGGGGACTATCCAGGTCGATTACAACCTGCCCGAACGCTTTGAACTGGAATACATCGGAGCCGATGACAAACGCCACCGGCCCGTTATGATCCACAGGGCGCCATTCGGATCGATGGAACGTTTTGTGGCAGTGCTCATTGAGCATACTGCAGGAAAATTTCCGTTGTGGCTGACTCCTGATCAGGCGGTAATTCTTCCAATCAGTGAAAAATATAATGAATATGCCCAAAATGTTTCAGAATTTCTAAATAATTGCGATATTCGCAGCTTAATTGATGGCCGCAATGAAAAGATCGGCCGTAAAATAAGGGATAACGAGTTAAAACGCATCCCTTATTTGTTGATAGTGGGAGAAAAAGAAGCTGAGACAGGTCAGGTGGCTGTGCGAAAGCAAGGTGAAGGCGACAAGGGTACCATGACCATGGAAGCATTTGCAGATTTCCTGAAAGAGGAAGTTAAAGAGCAATTATCAGCATTTTATAAATAACTAAAAAGAAATAGGAGGTTTTACTTATCGCTGTCAAAAGACCATATCGAGGAGGAACACGAGTAGATACAACACCTCAGCACAGGATCAATGAGCACATCAGGGTTCACCAGGTTCGGTTAGTCGGTGAAAATGTAGAAAACCAGGGAGTTTATTCTTTAAAAGATGCGTTGGCCATGGCCGAAGCACAGGAATTGGATCTGGTTGAAATTTCTCCCAGTGCCGATCCTCCTGTTTGTAAGATAATCGATTATCAGAAGTTTCTTTATCAGCAAAAAAAGAAACAGAAAGAGATGAAAGCCAAGGCGGTGAAAGTCGTGGTAAAGGAAATCCGTTTCGGACCCAACACCGATGATCACGATTTTCAGTTTAAGCTGAGGCATGCCGAAAAATTCCTGGCCGAAGGGGCAAAAGTGAAAGCTTATGTCTTTTTCAAAGGACGTTCCATTCTGTTTAAGGAACAAGGAGAGATTCTGTTACTCAAATTTGCAACAGCACTTGAGGAAGTCGGCAAAGTGGAGCAACTGCCACAACTGGAAGGAAAAAGAATGACTATGTTTATTTCGTCCAAAAAGAAGAAGTAAGTTCTTTGATAATTAAAATTAGGAAAGATGCCAAAAATGAAGACGAATTCCGGTGCAAAAAAGCGGTTTCAGGTAACCGGCACCGGCAAGCTGAAAAGGAAGCATGCTTTTAAAAGTCACATCCTGACTAAAAAAAGCACGAAGCGTAAAAGAAACCTGACCCATATCGGTCTGGTTGACAAAACCGACGAACGGAACGTAAAGCTGATGCTTTGCATGAAGTAGTTGATCCTTTTCAGAGGAGTGAGTATTTAGAGTTTAAAAACCAGGTGAATTAGCTTAAAAGATCCGGCAGATAACCGGACGCTACCACCAAAAAATCAGAATTATGCCAAGATCAGTAAATCATGTCGCATCAAGGGCCCGCAGAAAAAGAATCCTCAAATTAACAAGGGGTAATTTTGGCGCCCGCGCAAACGTCTGGACGGTCGCAAAAAATACCTGGGAAAAGGGTATGCAATATGCTTACCGTGACCGGAAGACCAAGAAAAGAAATTTCCGTGCCCTTTGGATCCAGCGTATCAATGCTGCCGCACGGATGGAAGGAATGAGCTATTCTCAGTTAATCGGGTTATTAAAGAAGAACGCAATCGAAATTAACCGGAAAGTATTGGCTGACTTAGCGATGAATCAACCAGCTGCCTTTAAAGCAATCGTTGACAAGGTAAAATAAACGTTTAATATACAGGCGAAATAAACAGGAAGGCTGTCTGCTCATGCAGGCGGCCTTTTTTAGTTGCAGAATCAAGAATCAAGACGCTATGGCATCAATTTTTCAGTCTTGATACCTGATACTTGATACTTGTGTCTGTTTTTCCGAACTTTGGATGTATGGAAGAAGAATTTGGAAAATATTTGCAGAAGGAACTGGATGTATTGTTTGGCAATAGTTTCCGGATACAGGGCAGTGAGCGCCTCGGAGGGGGATGCATCAGCAATGCAGCCAAATTAATAACCACTGACGGGCAGTTTTTTCTGAAGTGGCATCGTTCCGCTGCCCCCGACCTGTTTGTGCGCGAGGCGGAAGGTCTCTGCCATTTGAAAAAAGCGGCACAAGGTAAGCTGATTATTCCCCAGGTTATTCTCGCTGCAGAGGCCGGAAAATATCCTGGGTTTATTGTCCTGGAACTCCTGGATACAGGCCCTTCGCAAGGGCAGGAGGAACAACTGGGAACCGGATTAGCCGTCCTCCATCGCTACAATGGCACCCGGTTTGGCTTCGATCATGACAACTACTGCGGAGCAACACCTCAGAAAAATGAATGGAAAACCAACTGGATCGATTTTTTCGCCACCAACCGGTTAATCTACCTGCTCGATCTGATCCAGGGGAAAGCCCGTTTCGAGCTTGCCGAGAGAAAGGTGTTTGACCGCCTGATCCATGAACTTCCCCGGCTTTTGCCTGCTTCGTCCATGCCCTCGCTGATCCATGGCGACCTGTGGTCGGGAAACTACCTGTACACAGGCCGGGGACCGGCATTGATCGATCCGGCAGCCTGTTATGCTGACCGGGAAATGGAGCTGTCGATGATGAGCCTGTTTGGTGGCTTTTCTGCTGTTACCTGGCAAGCTTACCAACATGCGTACCCGCTGGATGCGGGCTGGGCGGACAGGATTCAGATCTATCAGATCTATCATCTGTTGAATCACTATTATCTTTTTGGCGGTTCGTACGGGCGGCAGGCGTTGGCGGTGGCAAAAAAATTCGCCGGCTGACAATGCTTATCCGCCGAATAGTGGTAAATTAGATTTTGCTACCAAAAATTTCAATGTGGAATCGGAAATCTCGGCAATACCCTATTACGCGAACATCTGTTATGAGCATAACAAGGGGCTCATCCTGCCTGAAAAGGTGCCTTATATCGGAATGGGGTCCTCTTATTTTGCAACACTTGCTTTGCGTTACCTGGGGCAAAAGGTTTACCCCGAATTAGCTTCTGAATACTATAATTATCTCGAAGATGTCAGACAGTTTGAAAAAGCCGTCCTCATCTCACAATCGGGCGAGAGCAGTGAAACACTCTGGTGTGCCAATCGCTTTGAAAAATTTGTGAGTATCGTGAATGATGTTGAAAGTCCGCTGGGAAAGCATCATGGGGCAGATGTAGTGGTTGATCTTTGTGCCGGAGAGGAAATTTACTCATCGGCAAAAACGTATATCAATTCTTTAATTGTGCTGTTTCTCGGTCATGGGATCGATCCCAGACAGGCGATCGTCTTTCTGCAGAAAAACCTGGCCGCGTACCGTTCCCTGGGGATTGAATGGGGCAAAAGCCTGTATCCTCTCATGAAGAAACGGAAATTCAAAGGATTTTACGTATTGGGAGCCGGACCTAATATCGGGTCGGCACTTCAGTCGGCTCTGGTATTAACCCAGACGACCAAATTTCCTTTTTACGGCATGTCCATGGCTCAGTATGACCATGGTGTGAAGGAAGCCGCGGAGAGATCTGTCGTGTTTTTAATCAATCCGTTCGGTATACGGGATGAACGTACGGATATTTTGCGTCGGAAGATAAAAGCTGCCGGCGGGATCAGCTATGTGATGAACGAGCCGGAACTTCCCGAACAACTGAGTCCGCTTGTTTCGGTAATTCCTTTTTTCTATACGGCGGCCTGGCTAAAGAAAAAATTAAAAATTAAAGACCCGTTCCTCGTAGGCGACAAAATCACCCGCACCAAATAATAAATCCTTTCTCCCGCTACTATTTCCTATATCTCAACCAACTGATTTTTGATGGCGTACATCACGAGCTGAGCCGTATTCTTGCACTGGCTTTTTTCGAGAATATTTGCCCGGTGTTTATCGACGGTCCGCTTTGAAATAAATAACTGTTCGGCTATTTCCTGGTTGGAAAGTCCCTGACAGATCAGGATCAGGATTTCGATTTCCCGCTCCGACAAGTCCATCTGAAGCTGTTTGGGTTTTGTACTGGTACGGAGGCTGTTCACCAGCGTCTGGAGCAATTCGGACGAAAAATAATTTCCGCCGTCATACACCGCTTCCAGCGCATTTTTCACTTCGGTCATGTCCGAATTTTTCAGCAGAAATCCTTTAACGCCGGCGTCAACCATTTTATAGTAATAATCTTCTTCGCCATACATAGACAAGGTAATAATTTTTACATGCGGGAACTTTTGAAGAGCAAGTTTCGCGGCTGTAATTCCATCCATTACCGGCATATCGATATCGAGCAATACCAGATCTGTTTCTGTTTTTCCGAGAAGATCCAGAAATTCCTGTCCGTTGGCCGCTTCACCAACCACCTTGTAACTGGATAAACTGTTGAGCAGAATTTTTAACCCGTTTCGAAACAAGGTATGATCGTCAACGATAATAATTCTCCGAATCCTGCTATTCATTGTCGGTCCTTACTTTTATAGTCACCATCATGCCTTTTCCGGGCTCGCTGTCGATAGCAATTTCGCCCTTCATGGAATTGATCCGCGAAAAAATATTCGATAGGCCCATTCCTCTGTTGCCCGGTTTTTCTATCAGTTTGCTTTTATTCATCCCCTTGCCGTTGTCTTTATATACAATGGTAATATTTTTTCCTTCTTTAACCAAGCTGATATCGATCTTTTTTGCCTTGGCATGTTTGATCGTATTGTTCATCAGTTCACACAAAACCCGGTACAAAACCACTTCCAGATCACTGTCAAAACGTTCATCGCCCAGGTTCGATTCCAGGTTGATATGGATGACTTTGGCAATGTTAATTTTATTGCTAAAGGTGCGAAGGGCCCGTAGCAAGCCAAAATCATTCAGGACATGGGGACTGAGATTGTTCGAGATCTCCTTGAGCGACTTAATCGCTTCGTTAATCACCATCTCGGTGTTCTTTACGATTTCGTCCGATGCCTGGTCATGTTTTAGCTGGGCCAGCGATGAAACGGACATTTTCACAGTCGAGAGTAAAGGACCAAGTCCGTCGTGCAGGTCTTTCGCAAAACGTTTCCGTTCTTTCTCCTCGGTTTGAATAATTGCTTTCAGGAACATTTTTTCAGTCAGCCGGCGCGAATCTTCCACCCGTTGCATGTACTTAAAGATCTTTTGGATCAGGAAAACGCCGATGGCGAAGGCCAGCGAGATGACTACCCCGAACCAGACCATCACCTGCCCCAGTTCCTGAGGTTCAAAATCGCTGATATAGGGTAGAAATTCAACCAACCGCTGGAATGCCATCAGAATAAAACCGATTGTCAATAGCATCCATGAGAAATTGTATTTTGTCACTTTAGTAAGTTTGACTGCCACGCCGACTGCAAAGAACTGCAGCACGATGGAAATAACCAACAGAACCTGAAGTACCATAGTTTATAAAATTAAAGCGTCTTGTAAAGGTAAGAAAAAGCCTTCATCCGTCAGCTTTTTCTTACCTTTAACAAAAAAAGGATGCATGTCACAACTTCAAATATACAAAGCTTCGGCAGGAGCGGGGAAGACCTTTCGGCTGACCGTGGAGTACCTGAAAATAGCCCTGCACAGTCCGCTGAATTACAAAAATATACTGGCAGTTACCTTCACGAATAAAGCAACTACCGAAATGAAGTACCGTGTCATTCAGGAACTCTACCTGCTTGGCCGCGGTAAAGAGACGGCCTACCTGGAAGTGCTGCAGGAGGAGATGAAGCTGAATGCAGAAGAACTGTCGGCCCGTGCCAAAAAATGCCTGAAAAATATCCTGCATGATTATTCCCGCTTGTCGATCAGCACAATCGACAGTTTTTTTCAGCGGGTAATCAAAGCTTTTAGCCGGGAAATGGGAATAAACTCGGCTTATCAGGTCGATCTGAACGACGATCAGATCCTGGAGGAAGCGGTTGATGAACTGTTACTCTCGGTCGATGATAACCCCGATCTGCTCGAGTGGCTGAAACAGTTTGCCCGTGAGAAGATCCAGGAGGGAAAGGGCTGGAATCTGAAACGGGAGATCCTGGAACTGGGCGGGCAGATCTACAATGAGACCTTTAAAGAACTGAGCGAAATACTGCGCGACAAGCTCAACGACCGGGGATTTATGCGTTCTTACCGCGACGATCTGCAGCAAATTATCGGCAGGTATGAGAGAAAACTGAAGGAAACCGGACAGAAAGGTCTACAACTGATCAGTGATGCCGGCCTCAGCGTGGCTGACTTTAAATTCGGGGCCACTGGTGCCGTTAACAGCTTTAACCGGATGCTTCAGGGCGAACTTAAGCCGGGTCCCCGGCTGTTGGCCGCGGCGGGGGACATTTCCGGCCTGATAAAAGCGAAGGCTGACCCTGAAACGGAGCTTGTTGCCCGGAATTTACAGCCTTTGCTTGCGGAAATTGTCAGTTTCCACGAGCGGAACAACCGCGAATATCAAACGGCGAAGCTCCTTGCAGACCAGCTTTACACGTTGGGAATCCTGGTCGACCTGCAGGAGATGGTGCGAAAAGTCACCCGTGAAAAAGGAGTTGTGCTGATCTCGGAATCAGGATCCCTTCTCCGGCAGATCATTGCCGATTCCGATACCCCCTTCATTTACGAAAAAACAGGCGTGTATTACCGCCATTTCATGATCGATGAATTTCAGGATACGTCGGGATTGCAGTGGAACAATTTCAAACCCCTGATCGCTGACTCGCTGGCTGAAAACAACCTTGGAATGGTTGTGGGCGATGTGAAACAGGCTATTTACCGGTGGCGCAGCGGCGACTGGAATCTGCTGGCAGCGCATATTAAAAGCGAGTTCCCTGTTAATGGATTCGTTGAGAAGCAGTTAATCAAAAATTGGAGAAGCTCCGGGCAGATCATCCGTTTCAATAACCGCATTTTTCAGTTAATACCGGCAGTATTACAGCAGCATTTTAGTAATGAAGTGGCTGAAGCAGGAGAGGAAGGAAGTTTTCTCTCCGGCGAGATGGAAAAAATCTACGGAGAGAGCGTTCAGGAAGTGGGGCGCGGCGACGACGACAGCGATGGATACATCCGCATGCGTTTTTTTCAGAACAAAAGGAAGAAAGGCACCGGGGATACCGACGATGAACAGGAAGACGAGCCCGAAATACGGCAACGTGCGCTGGATGACTTAATTGCACAGATTAAACTTGTCCAGGAAGCAGGCGCTTTGGCCAGTGAGATGGCCATCCTGGTCCGCAGGAAGTCAGATGCTTCTCTCGTTGCCGACCGCCTGCTCTCAGAAAAGGAAAAGGCGGTCGAAGGCTACAATTTTAACGTACTGTCGGGCGAATCGCTGTACGTAAAAAATGCTTCTTCGGTTTCTTTCGTCCTTTCTCTGCTTGCCTTGCTGACTGATCCTGCAGATCAACTTGAACTAGCCCGTGCAAATTACCTGTATTACAGTGAAATTGAACCTGCCCTGACAGCCCTGGACAAGCTGCCTGTTTTTCAGCCGGCGGTATACCAGGAACAGTTGAGCATGAATTTCCGCGTGCCTTACAAACCCGACCTGGGCCATCAGTTTGAATCCGTTCAGGAACAGGCCAATGCATTGTACTTATTTTTAGAGAGCGATTATTTCATAAAAAGCCTGGGATCACGTAATCTGCAGGAAACTATTTTTAAGATTTGTGAGATGTTTAACCTGTTTGAATTGACAGAAGAACTTGCTTATCTTCAGGCTTTTATTGATCAGGTGAACGCTTTTATGCGAAATAAGAGTGCCGATCTTTCGGCTTTTCTTTCGTGGTGGGAAGAACAGGGGCAGAAAAAAACGATTTCTGTTTCCGAAGATCTGGACGCAATCCGGATCCAGACCATCCATAAGGCAAAAGGTTTGGAATACAATTACGTATTCATTCCTTTTTGCGACTGGTCGCTTGATGTCGCTGCACAACATGCTTCTATCCTGTGGTGTAAGCCGGTAACCGCCCCTTTTAACCGGCTGGAACTGGTTCCGGTGCGGTGTTCAAGTGGCATGAAAGCGTCACTTTTCAGCCGGGAATATTTCACTGAAAAAATGAATAACTATATCGATAACCTTAACTTGCTTTACGTGGCGTTTACCCGCGCACGCAAAGCCCTGTTCACCTGGTCGTCCTGGAGCGAGAACAAGCTGTGTTCGACAGGCGACCTTCTTTTGGCAGGTATTAAGCAGGATCCGTTATACCCTCACGACGGCCGGGACCAGTGGACCCTCAAGTTGTCCGGGTTTTTCCGGGAGGAAATGCAGATCCTGGAAACCGGAACATTGATGGTTGCCGGAAAGCCCCGGAAAAAAAGGGAGGGAAGCATTCGCGTCAGGGATTTTCGGTTTACCGATTTCAGCAACTACCTGCGGTTACGTAAGAACTATGAAAATTTCTTTGAAACAGGAGACCATCCGGGGCAAAATATCAATAAAGGAAGATTAATTCACGAGATCCTTGCCAGAATCAAACAGGCAGACGAACTGAGCAAGGCAATAACCCAACTGGTCTTTCAGGGTATGCTGACCCAGTCCGACGCGGTTGAGATAGAAAATCAGTTAAGCAACCTGATTGCCGATCCGGAGGTAAAAAGCTGGTTCGACGGAAGCTACCGGATTGTGAATGAACGGAACATCCTGACCGGGGAAAGCGGACTTAAAAGACCCGACCGGATTATGCTCTCAGACGACCATATTATTGTTGTCGATTATAAATCCGGAGAAAAAGAACTGGACAAATATGCTGGGCAAATAAGGAATTATATGCGGGCGCTTGAAGCCTGCGGCTATCTCCATATCTCCGGTTTTATCTGGTATACCCGGAACAATAAGCGGATCGAGGTGTTTATCTGAACCGCCAACCGGCAATAAATAAGAATGAACTTGCCCTTTCTTTTCGAAAAATGTATTTTTGCGGTAAAATGAAAAACAATGATACAGAGAATACAAACCATGTTTATCTTGCTGGCGGCGATGCTGATCGGCCTGTTATTTGTGCTTCCGTTTGCGGAAATTGCCATGAATGGCCAGCTTTTCCTTTTTGATATCAGGGGAATTATGAGAGATGGAGACCTCGTGGAAAACGGAATACCGGTGGCCGCCTTTATTGCTTTGATCCTGCTGCTGCACGTATTTGCTGTATTTACTTATAAAAGAAGAATACTTCAAATCAGAATACTGATTTTTTCTATCCTGCTTATGCTGGGGCTTTTTGGACTTTTTTTCTTTTTTACCTACTATTCATTCGATCAGGCTCAGATTAGTTTCAAAATCGCCGTGGTGTTCCCACTTGTTGCCATTATTCTCGATTATCTGGCCATCCGGAATATCGGGAAAGATGAAGCGCTGATCCGTTCCATCGACCGTATCCGGTAAGATCAGGATATCATTCGGGGAATCGAAACATTGAAGGTGTTGGCATTTTCCGTAGTAACGATATCGATCGAGCCGTTGAGTGATTCTACAAAATTCTTCGCGACCGTGAGTCCGATCCCTAATCCGTCGGTTGTTAACCGTCCTGAACCAGAACGGTCGAATAAATTGAATATCTGGTGTTTATCTTTATTAGTAATTGGCTGGCCGGAACTGGTCACAAAAAACGTAACTAAATGATCGGTGGTTTTTTCTATGCCATACTCAATCGGTGTGTGGGCTGTCGAGAATTTCAAGGCGTTATCCAGCAAATGATACAGGATATGTTTTAACTTTTCGGCGTCGGTGATCAGAGCAGATTCAGGTTCAGGGCCTTTGCAAACCAGCTTCAGATGTTTCTTATGCATCAATGCTTTTTGCTGGAAAATGTCGTCCAACTCATGGAATATTTTTTCGATCGATACCTTTTCCTGGCGGAGAGGCAGTTTTTCTCCCGATTGCTTCAACGAGAGATCGACCAGGTCGTTCATCATTAATAAAAAGCTGTCGGCATTGGTGGTGATCATTTCTGCATATTCCTTATAACTTTCGTCAATCTGACTGAGATCCATCTCCGCCAGGATATTCATAAATCCAAGTATGCCGTTTAGAGGAGTTCTTATTTCGTGTGAAAGACAGTTGATGAATTCTTTCTTGATTTGCTGAGAGATCTGCGATTCCTGGTTGAGTTGACCGATCTTCTTTTGTAAAGCATCGACAATATTCTTTTCTTCTATGATCCCTGCAAAATGACCCTTTTCATAAACGGGAAGAACATAGGAGTTTGTACTTAACATCCGGGACCAGGCGGTCAGAATATCTTCATTACTGTTTAAGGCAATTTTTCTCGACAGACAGTCGATCACAAGTTTCCGGGGACTCTTTACCAGATCGATTGGAGTGAGTATGCCGCAGAATTCATCATTTTCGAAGACGACCAAAAAATTTCGCCTGATCAGCTCCTCTTCGATGGAACCAACCGCGCGGTAAGCATCAATCTTTTGATATAAAGCGGATAAGTGACGTTTAATAAGCATACTTAAGCTATTCCTTGACAGACCTGCTGTATATTTTTACTTTGAAATCGACTTTCAGGATCTCATCTTCTCTTACAAATGGAAATACCTGTCTCCTGAGGACAGAGAGGATCTGTTGCCGGTCCATCTTCTTAAGAAGCCTTTTGTTTATGAAGGCTGTATCGACAACAGGATCATCCACTTCTATCACTTCGAATTCATCAGGCATCAGAAATTGCAGCGAGCGTGACAATCCCATCCTGCCGTGAGGTGATTTTTTTCCGATTAGCAGGATATCCTGAAAGGGCGGCAGCTGAATTTCTTCAAAAGCCAGATGAACGCTGTAATCTCCGTGACCGATTCTTTCCATAGCCGTAATTAAACTCGTCGCAAAATAATTATTTTCTTTCGATATTATATGATTAATAATGAAAAAACGTTCATTAAGAACATTATTTTTTACTTATGTTTAGTATTAAGTTTTAAATTTCTACGTAAATTTATAAAATTCTTTTGATCATTTAAAATATTTGTTTGATAAATCAAATTGGTAATTCGGTAATTAAATCGGGTGCATTTTTCTAATCGTAAAACCGAAGATGAAAATAAAAACGAAATTAATCGGTTTAATTATTCAATCATATGTTCTTTATTTATTATGAATAATCACGTTTTATTATTGAATTTTTCTGAGTATCTTCAAGCCCACAAACATGAAGGATATGATGACTCCAGAAATCATTCGACGCCTGGCCGGATCAGTCGGACTGAATAGCCAACAGGTTAAAAATACGGTCGCTTTGCTGGATGAAGGCGCAACCGTACCGTTTATCTCACGCTACCGGAAAGAACGTACCGGCAGTCTGGATGAGGTGCAGATCGGCGCAATTAAAGATGCGAAGGCAAAAATGGAGGAATTGTTAAAACGCAGGGAGACGATTCTGAAAACGATCGAAGAACAGGGGCAGCTTTCGGATGTGCTGAAAAGACGGATTGAAAGTTGCTTTGAGATGACAGAGCTGGAAGATATTTACCTGCCCTATAAGCCTAAGCGAAAAACCAGGGCTTCCATTGCCCGTGCCAGAGGTCTTGAGCCTCTAGCCGAAATACTGAAGGCTCAGCCGGACGGCGATATCATAGGCCGTGCTTCTGCTTTTGTAAAAGGTGACGTGGAATCGGCTCAAGATGCTTTGGCCGGGGCCCGCGATATTCTCGCCGAGTGGATCAGTGAGAACGAAAAGGCAAGGAATATCGTCAGGGGCGCTTTTGGCTCCTCGGCTGTTATCCGGTCGAAAGTTGTGAAGAGTAAGGAAGAAGAGGGCGAAAAATATCGCGACTATTTCGACTGGGAAGAACCTTTGAAACATTGTCCCTCACACCGTCTGCTGGCTATGCGTCGCGGGGAAAACGAAGGTTTTCTGCGGGTATGGGTCGAAGTGGACGAAGAAAGGACTGCGGAGCGGCTGGTGAGTTTTTTTGTACACGCCGGGAATGATTCCTGCAGACAGGTGGAGTTGGCTGTACGGGACAGTTATAGGCGTTTGCTGGCACCGTCTATTGAAACGGAGTTTGCTGCTGCATCGAAGGTGAAGGCAGATCAGGAGGCGATCCGCGTCTTTTCTGAAAACCTGCGGCAGTTGCTGCTGGCACCTCCGTTGGGTCAGAAGCGGGTTATGGCTATTGACCCGGGTTACCGGACCGGCTGCAAGGTGGTTTGCCTCGATGCCCAGGGAAACCTGCTTCACAATGAGACGATTTACCCGCACAAACCGCAGGAAGAAACAAAGCAGGCAGCCCGAAAGATAAGCTCGCTGGTGGGCGCTTACCAAATAGACGCGATTGCCATTGGAAACGGAACTGCCAGCCGTGAAACGGAATTTTTTATTAAAAAGTTGCACTACGACCGGGAACTGAAGGTATTTGTAGTATCAGAAGACGGTGCCTCTGTTTATTCTGCGTCAAAGGTGGCCCGGGACGAATTCCCGAAGTATGATGTTACGGTTCGGGGTGCCATATCGATTGGCCGCCGGTTGATGGACCCGCTGGCCGAACTGGTCAAGATCGATCCGAAGTCGATCGGAGTGGGCCAATATCAGCATGATGTTGACCAAAAGCTGTTGAAGGAGGGCCTTGATGCTGTCGTGGAGTCGGCCGTGAACCTTGTTGGCGTCAATGTGAATACGGCTTCCATGCATCTCTTGACCTATATCTCAGGACTGGGGCCGCAATTGGCGCAAAACCTGGTTGACTTCAGGCGCGAAAACGGACCTTTTTCGTCGCGAAAAGAACTGATGAAGATTCCCCGCATGGGACCACGGGCATTTGAACAGTCTGCGGGATTCCTGCGGATCCCGGACGCCCCGAATCCGCTCGACAATTCGGCGGTTCATCCCGAGTCGTATCATGTGGTGGAAAAAATTGCCTGTGATCTGAAGTGCTCTGTCAGCGACCTGATCGGTTCAAAGCAGTTGCAGAATCTAATAAAATGGGAGGCTTATGTCAACGCAAAAACAGGTCTGCCGACCTTAATGGACATCCGGGCCGAACTGGCGAAGCCCGGACGTGACCCGCGTCAGGGGATCCGGGTATTTGAATTTGCCGAGGGCATTTATAAAATGGAAGACCTGCGAATCGGCATGGTCCTGCCAGGAATTGTGAGCAACATTACCAAATTCGGAGCTTTTGTTGATATCGGGGTTAAGCAAGATGGATTGGTACACGTATCGCAACTGGCCGGCCGGTTTATAAGCGACCCGACTGAAATTGTCCGGCTGCATCAGCACGTAAAGGTAAAAGTGACGGAGGTGGATATTTCCCGGAAAAGAATACAACTTAGTATGAAAGATATTGAGCAATCGCAGGCTTAAATCAAAAAAGCTTACCGAGAGGTAAGCTTTTTTGATTATATTTTTTATACTTCATCATCGTCTTCTTCGTCGTATAAATCTTCCTGGTTTTCAAATTCGTCTTCCAGAAAGTTTTCTGCCTGTTCCAGCAGCGATTTGATCAGTTCCTGAGATTCAGGTGCCTCACTCAGCCAGTGAATATCCTGATTTGACCAAAAATCTTCGATATCACTTTCCACAATGAATTTTGGTTCTTCCGTATGGACAACATAAATCGTGTCCGGTGATTCCTGCGAATTGTCAGCAAGCAAAAATTTTGGTAGCATAGCTTTTTTGTTTAATTGTTCTGAACAAAAATAGGTAAAAACCAATTCAAAAGCTTATTTTTCGGGTGAAATTTGTGTAAAAAGAATTCTATGAACAAATTGAACGGGTATCTTTCATGGGTTGACGGTCACCTTGGCGGAAGTGACTGGTTTGTTTATCTCCTCCTGGGAACAGGATTTTTTTTTACGATCTACCTGAAATTTCCGCAATTAAGATATTTGAAATATTCGCTCAGGATTGTTCGTGGCAAGTTTGACCGCGCCGGTGATGTGGGCGACACCACGCATTTTCAGGCCCTGGCTACAGCTCTGTCGGGGACGGTGGGTACGGGGAATATAGCCGGAGTGGCTTTGGCTATTCATCTGGGAGGACCGGCAGCACTTTTCTGGATGCTGGTGACTGCCCTGATTGGCATGACAACCAAATTTGTTGAAGTCACACTTTCGCATAAATACCGGGAAAAAACAGCCGACGGAACGATGGCCGGCGGACCGATGTACTATATGAGAAACCGCCTTGGACTGCGTTGGATGGCAATTATTTTTGCAGTGGCGACCATTTTTTCTTCATTCGGAACAGGAAACCTGCCTCAGATTAATTCCATTTCAAATGCCGTTTTTACGACTTTCGGCATCAGCAAACTGTTAACGGGTCTGGTTCTGGCAGTACTTTTAGGATTTGTGATCATAGGTGGCATAAAACGGATTGCCCGCGTTTCCTCCAGGTTGGTTCCGATCATGGCCTTGATTTATTTTGCCGGATCGCTGACGGTGATCATTTATAATTACCAGAATCTGATACCTGCCTTTGTTTCCATGTTTCGCGATGTTTTTACCGGTACTGCTGCTGTCGGCGGTTTTCTGGGAGCAGGATTTTCGTTCGCCTTTAACCGGGGAGTTAACCGCGGGCTGTTTTCTAATGAGGCAGGGCAGGGGTCGGCTCCGATTGCACATGCCGCTGCGCGGGCTCATGAACCGGTTTCGGAAGGGCTGGTTGCTTTGCTGGAGCCCTTTATTGATACCGTAATCATTTGTATGCTAACCGGCATGGTTATTCTCTCGTCGGGCGTATGGAATGAGAAATTTGAGAATCAGTTTCAGCGTGCTGATTTACGGATTTTAGCGTCAGCATACGATGACTCCCGTGCGGAAGATCAGCATAAACTATACGAATTTTTACTTGGAAAGAACCAGCTTCCGCTATATTCGGGCGAGATAACCGTTGAGAAGGGGCAGATCAGGGATGCTGTGACGGTTATTCATTCACGGTCGGTTGCAGAAGACATTCAGGTATTCTCGGGTACAACACCCTATTCCGGCAAGGTCGGAATCCGAAACGGCGCGGTAACCGGAAATGAACAGATCGTTTTTAAAGGGAAATCGTTAATTCACAGCGCTCCGCTGACAACGGAAGCATTCACGAAAAGTTGGTTTGGGAACTACGGAAAATACATTGTGGCCATCGGCTTATTGCTGTTCGCCTTTTCCACTGCCATTTCGTGGTCTTATTACGGAGACCGGGCGGTTACCTTCCTTTTCGGCCCGAAAGCGGTTATTTATTACCACATACTTTATGTCATCGGTTTCTTCTTTGCCTCATTTACCGATACCACGCTCATCTGGACATTCTCCGGGATCACCATAGCGCTGATGACCATACCCAATTTAATTGGTATCCTGTTGCTGAGAAAAGAGATGAAGACAGAGGTTAAAAGCTTCTGGAAGGAATATGCCATGCGTTTTCCGGATGAAAAAGCCCCGGTTGATTAAATTTTTATCGGTCGATTTGGTTAAAACGACGTTCAGGTTAATATTTTTGTTAAATTCGGTCCTCGATTATTAGCTCACGAAAAGGAAATGACAACTGAGACTGACTTATCAAATTTAAGCCTGCTGGTGGCGGACGATAATCCTGTAAATCGCCGCATAGTTACCTTGCTGCTAAAGGGACACCTGCGTGAGGTTGACGTTGCTTTTAATGGTTCGGAAGCACTTTCCAAATTCATGCAGAAACCCTATGACGTTATTTTAATGGACATCAATATGCCTGACATGAACGGCTATGAAGCAACGGCTGCAATACGGATGTATGAGGCAAAAAACTTCCGCCACAAAAAATCAGTCATTATCGCCCTGACGGCCAGCGAGGAAGGTGAAGTGATTGCCAATTGTTACGATTCGGGGATGGACGCCTATCTCGGAAAGCCATTTCTGGTTCAACAGCTTTTTGAGCTCATTAAGAAGCTGGTATAGAGCACAGCGGAAACCGGAGAACGGAAAACGGGTTTTTCTTCTTATTTTTGCCCGAGGAAAAAGCTATGACAAAAATTTATCCTGACAATTTTGAAGCCAAGATCGGGTTTGACCGGATCCGTGAAATTCTAAAGGGCAACTGCCTGAGTTCGATGGGGCAGGACAAGGTGGATGAAATTATTTTTTATGCCGACCAGGATCGTATCCTGTTTGAGCTCTCCGCCACGGAAGAATTTTCACGGCTGATTGCAGAAAACGACGGTTTTCCGACCAGTTATTATTTTGACCTGCGTCCGGCACTTGCAAAGATTAAGACGGAAGGCCGCTTTCTGGAGGTACAGGAGCTTTTTGATCTTAAGCGCTCACTTGAAACCATTACGGCGATTGTCCGCTATTTAACGGGCCAGCAGGAAGAACGGTATGCGACGCTGAAACAACTGCTTGGGCGCGTGCAGGTTTTTCCCTATATTAAGGAGCGGATCGATCAGATTCTTTCACCCTTTGGCAAGATCAAAGATCAGGCTTCGTCTGAACTGGCCAGGATCAGGCGGGAATTACAGACAAAGCAAAATCATGTTTCAAAACGTTTGCACAGTATCTTAAAGGAAGCGCAGCGCGAGGGACTGGTGGAGGAAGATGCTTCTGTTTCGGTGCGTGATGGTCGTCCGGTTATTCCCATTGCGTCGGGACTGAAACGAAAGATCAGCGGTATCATTCATGATGAATCGGCTACAGGAAAAACGTCATTTATTGAGCCGGCCGAGGTCGTTGAACTAAACAATGAAATCCGGGAACTGGAGTATGCCGAGAAGCGGGAGATCGTGCGGATCCTGATCGAATTTTCGAACGATATCAGGCCTTATCTCTACGAACTGATGGCGTTATATGATTTTCTAGGGCTGATCGATTTTTTAAGGGCAAAGGCTGTTTTGGGTTTACGCATGGGAGCGATCAGACCGGCAATCAGCGACACGCCCCTGCTTGACTGGAAGAGGGCTGTCCACCCGCTGCTGAAATTCAGCCTTGAACGGGAGAAACGCAGCGTTGTTCCGCTGGATATCCGGCTGACGCCGGAAAAGCATATTCTGATGATTTCAGGACCTAATGCGGGGGGCAAATCAGTCTGCCTGAAAACGGTAGGCCTGCTGCAGTACATGTTGCAGTGCGGACTCCTGATACCGGTTGACGAGACCAGTGAGGCGGGAATTTTCGAGCATATCTTTATCGATATCGGTGATGAACAGTCGATCGAGAATGACCTGAGTACCTACAGTTCACACCTGATGAACATGAAGTTCTTCCTGAAACATGCCCATAACCGCACCTTGGTGCTGATCGATGAATTCGGAACCGGCACCGAGCCCATGCTGGGCGGAGCCATTGCCGAAGCGATACTCGATCAGTTGAGCAAACAGGGAACCTTTGGTGTGATTACCACGCATTATACCAACCTGAAACATTTTGCCTCTTCGGCCGAAGGGATCGAAAACGGGGCCATGATGTATGATGCCAATCGTATGGAACCGCTTTTTCAACTGGAAACGGGAAAGCCGGGAAGTTCTTTTGCCTTTGAAATTGCCCGCAAAATCGGCATGCCGGAATCCATTCTTCAGGAAGCCACCAATAAGATCGGGAAGGATCATATTAACTTTGACAAGCACCTGCGCGATATCCTGCGCGACAAGAGGTATTGGGAAGCAAAGCGACAGCGGATCAGGCAGGTTGAGAAGACGTTGGATGAAGTCGCTGAAAAGTATGAAGCCGATTTGAACAAGCTGAATGAGCAGCGAAAGCAAATCCTGGGCGACGCTAAGTCGGAGGCTGAAAAAATCCTGTCGGAGGCGAATAAAACCGTCGAAAATACCATCCGCGAAATCCGGGAAAATCAGGCTGAAAAGGAGAAGACACGGGCTATTCGCCAGGAATTGGATACCTTTCGTGAAGAGATAGTCCAGGCGGGATCAACCGATGACGAATGGATTAAAAGCAAGATCGAAAAGCTCAGGCAAAAAAAGGAAAAACGACAAGTGAAGGTTGAGCCGGTGAAAAAAGAAACTATTCCGGAAAAAGATAAAGAGCTTGAACCAGGCGACCTGGTCCGCATAAAAGAACAGGGAACAATTGGGGAAATTCTGGAAGTGGGAGAGAAGAACGTCATTGTTGCATTCGGACAACTGCGCACGTCGGTCAGCCGCAGCAAACTTGAACGGATCAGTAACAATGAGGCAAAAAAGGAGCTGCGTGGAACAAACCGCACCCGGGCTAACATTAACCGGGATATTTCGGAAAAGAAACTGAATTTTAAAGCGGAAATCGATATTCGCGGACAGCGGGCAGAAGAAGCCATTGGCCTGATTCAGGCATTCGTTGACGAAGCGGTTATGCTCGATGTGCGGGAGCTTCGCATTTTGCACGGGAAAGGAACAGGAATCCTGAAAGAAATGATCCGTAATTACCTGAAATCGGACCCGGTAGTCAAGTCATTCCGGGATGAGCATGTCCAGTTTGGCGGCGCCGGCATCACCATTGTTGAACTGGGATAGGCCAACGGAGAATGGAGACCGGAGGCCGGAAGACTAACAACTAATTACTTATGACTTACGACTAATGACTTACTGAATCTTAAAAGAGAAAAGTTGACGGCGAAGGCTGCGATGATTATCCAGTTTCCCCAGGAAAAGCCATAACTGTCGATTAGTATCTTTCCGGCCAGGGCAATAGCTCCGCCGGTAATCATAGCCGGTACACCCATTTGTTTGTTCACTTTCATGTTCGACAGCGCTGCGATCAGCGGCACAATAAAAGCGCCTGAATAAACGGCCAGGGCCAGCAGCAACATGCCGATGATGGAGGTGATTTTCAGGGCAACAAACATACTGATTATTCCGATCAGAATGATGAAAAGCCGTGTATGGGCCAGTGATTTCTTATTGTCGATGTTGCCTGACAACAGTTCAGTTAAGATGATCGATGCACTAAGCAGCGTGGTATCGGCCGATGACAGTACGGCTGACAGCAGTGCCGCAGCCATCAGTCCCACGGCCCAGCCGGGCAGGTAAAAGGCAATCAGCTCGATCAGGGCTACTGATCCGTGCAGCGCTTCAGCCGGAAGGTTCTCATGGGCAAATACGCCCAGATAGGTGAGCACAAATGCAAAGGGGATCAGTATGGCGGCCACCAGGATCACGCTCTTACGGGCTGTCGACTCATCTCTGGCGCAGAATACCCGCGAATAGATATCGGGCCCCACCACAAAGGTGCTTGAAAAGGTCAAAACGAGGATCAACAGGTCGATCGTTCCGAATTTGTCATTAAAGGGGAATGAACCCGTCAGCGATGAAACGCGGGTCTCCGGCAGCCAACTCAGGAAGAGGGCGCAGATGACAATGCCGACAAGGATCACAATGGCCTGAAAGAAATCCGTTTTCAGAATGGAAATTTGTCCGCCAATCAGCGTATAGCCGATAAAAACCAGGCCTGAAAGCAATACGCCCGATTCGTAGGGAAGTTCAAAAATGCTGAACAGGATTTTTGCCGCTGCCACAATCTGGGCGGCCACGATCCCGGTCCAGGCAAGAGGAATAATGACCGAAGCTGATTTTCGTGCCGTTTCGCCGTAAAAGCGACCCACCATGTCGGTCAGGGTATATTTCCCCAAACGGCTTACCTTGCGTACCAGGGGAACCAGCAACCAAAGGCCAAAGGAAGCTGCAAGCAGGTACCATGCTGCCGCCCATCCCTGCGAAACTGCCAGATTGGTCGTTCCGAGCACGGCCGACCCACCCAGGATCGTGGCCAACAGACTTCCTGAAATCTGAAGCACGCCGTTTCTTTTTCCTGCAATGAAATAATCGGTCGGGGTTTTCACCCGAAACGCCGACCAGATGCCTATGGCCAGCAGTCCGATGCCGTACAGAATGAGAATAGTGATTTGCATCCGGGCATTTTAAAATCCGTAATGGCAAAAATAGAAAAAATTATCAGGCCATACGAGTTCTTCCATCCGGCGGGTAACGATTGCGGGTATCCGTGTCGCTGCGGAATCATATGTGAAATCACTGTGAAGACTTCAATCTTTTGCGCTTCATTCGTGTTTATTTTAAAAGAATTTGAGACCTTTATGAAAGAATAAAGGACATTAAACAGATTGTCATGAAGAAAACTTTTGGAGCGGGTATCGATCTGGCTAAAGACGCCAAAAATAACAAAACAATCATTCAGTATATCAATTTAAAGTTGGCGGCTCTGGGGCAACCGTGGTACCAGGATGACCGTTCGGCCCAGTTTCTTGAAATTGCAGCTCCCCTGCTCAGTAATTATAAGGAACAGTCGCGCTTACTGTTAAATTATTTACCTCCCATTGGAAACCGGGTCCAGCAATTTTTGGCCGACTACCTGGGCGACCTGCCGGAAATGCAGGAGATTTTCCTGCCGCGAAATGCATTCGTGCTTGATACGCACGGCCTTGCCCGGATGATGTCGACTCCTCCGCACACCGCCATGTATGAAACCGATATTGTGAAGACCTACCGGACATCTCAGGGGATCCTGCATAATCCTAAAAGTGATAAACGAACCACCAAAGGGGTATTTCACATATGCGAAGGCGGTCTTCCCGTCCCCAACGATAAAAAAGCTGTTCCGAAAGTTACCTTTGCGCGCCTGTTAAAAGCGGCTGTTAACCCGCCGAAGGAGTTAATGAGGCTGCCATTCACCTCAGGCGAGATTGAGCAGGCCGAATTGTTCGTCAGTCTTTTGTTGCGTCCGGTGGTGGTTCCGGAGGTCAAGGGAATTATCGCGGAAAAATCGATGGAGATCTGTTTTATTGCTCCGGGCAACCTGATTGGTAATCTGGATTTTGTGGAGTCCATTTTCGGGAATGCCGGTGATCCGTATTTGCCGGAGAACGATGCGGCCCTGAATGCTGAAAACTGGACCGGGCATTCCGGTTGCGTTATTCTGGCTACCCACCTGACCGGTATGAAAAAGAAAGATCTCGGGCTTCCGCCTTTCGATCAGGCAACCGAGCGGCAACGGCGCGACGGGATGTGCTGGAAAAGTGAAGATGAACTTTATAATGACGGCAATGCCTTTAAAGTCACTGCCCGCGATGAGCGCGGCGTGGTGGTCACCATCATTGCCGATAACTATTTTGGCTATTGCAAAAAGGAGGTCAAGACCCAGATCAGTTATTCGGCCAACCTCTATGGTCTGGCCGAAGAAGAACATGCCGGCGGGGCGCTGGCCTTTCCATCGTATGACCTGGGCGAACGGTTTCATGCCGACGACAGGTTGCCCAAAAACGGATTGACCTTCGCGAAAATGACCGAATTATTCGGCGATATGATGAAGATCCAGCCCGAAGGATACGGGATCGACCGAAAATACAGCCAGATTATCTACGTGCCTGAAGATGCGGAGTTTAATGTGTTTGAGCAAACTGTTACCTGGACTTCCGAAGGGAAAAGGCAATCGATCCGGTTGGCGCCTTCATTCTACTATGTTTTCCCGTCAGGATATAAAGTGGAGATGCGGAAGCGCCTGAATGGCAAGCGCTGGCACCTGACCGGCACCGCTGCCGAGGGGACTTTCTGCCACAAGCCCTGTACCGTCTCAGGAGGAGGGAAGTCGGAGATTTCAAAGTCGATTAAAGATGCCATGATCCAGGGGTCGGTCATTGTTGCCGATTTACCTCGGGAGCTTGATCAGGTGGAAGAAATCATGAACAAGGACTTCTCGAACCGTTTTAAGGTTCCGGTGGTTTATACGGTCCCCTCGCGAAAAATCCTTGATCCGAGACGAACATTGGGTTCCGTGATCAAGTTGCTGACTCCGTCGGACGAGTATACCGATGAGTACAACCAGTGGCTGCGGTCGGTTCCCGAGCGGATCAAGGATCTGATCTATATTGTAAAGCGCCGTTATCACAACGAATGGGACCAGCACTGGCGCGATTATTTTTCGGTTGACCGGATTAACGGGATTCCGGGAAATGAGCTGAAATTTCAAAACCTGAAGCTGATCACCAATTACCTCCGGGTTGGCCATGATACCGATAATTCATGGCGTATTTTCCAGTTGCGGCAGGATTTCTATCCGGCCGAAAAAGTACAGACGGAGGATGATATTACGGCGTCGATTGTGCTGAAGTCGGAGCAGTTGACCGGACTGAACCCGGCGTATCATAACCCGGCGGTGAAGCTGCTGATTAATTGCGAGGCCCGTTTGTTCCAGCGTCCCGACGATTGTGTGATCAAGGGCTATGACAAGCAGGCTGAAAAGGACCTGTCGTCACCCAACACCTTCCTGTCGAACTTTGAGCCGCTTACGCGCAAGGAAGTCGTGAAAATCAAAGAAGATACCATCGGCTTTGATTACTATACCGCCCCTGTAAAGGAACTGATCAATAATTTTCTGAACGACACCGGGGCTGAGTACCTGGTGGTGCCTTCCGAACCGCGCCTGGTGGATGGAGTTCCTTCGGCCAATCCGCGTTACCTGCAGGTACGGCCGGACCTGGTGAATCCGGTTGAAAAATACGTGGCTGAAAACTGTACGCGGATTTTCCGGAAAATTCCCCTTGATAAGCCCTTGTTCCTTCCGGTCAACGCGGTATTACCGGGACGCCGCAACAATCCTGCCGATGCGGAGAGTCAGGTGCCGCCGCTGGCCATTTATAATCCGTTGCATTACCAGGAACTGCCGGAGCTGTTTATCGATTTCATTTGCAGCATAACCGGGAAATCGCCTTCGACAACAGGATTCGGGTCGGAGGGAGCCCTCACCAAGGGACCATTTAACAATCTGCTTGTTTCGGCCGATCTGAACAATGCGCTGCTTTCGTATATTCTTACCGGCTATGAGCCCATGTCGTCGGCGGCCGGGTATGTGGGTCCCAAATACAAGGTCGACCACGATATCAGTCTGCTGATGCCCGAAATTATCTCGCGGATGTCGGTTGAAGAGCGGGATCCCCAATACCTGATCGGGCATGGATATCTTGAAAAAGTGGAGAATTTTGAACACAAAGGCGAACTCATTGAAGCCAGCCTGCTGGGCTACCGGATTACAGTCAAGTTTGCCCGTCATTTTCTCGGCCGGATCTTCAGCAATCCCGATGCCGTATTTTCCGAAGACATGCTGCGTCCGGAACTGCAGGACATGGATACCTTTGTTCTGTCGCTTAAGAACCTGGTGATTACCCAAAAGCGGGTCGCCCAGGGACTGATGAGCGATGGCACTTACGAAGCCTTGTGTCCTCCGCTTCAGGCCTTGTTAAAGATCATGGTTGACGGAAATTTTGAAGGGAAAGACCGTTACCATCCCGACGTCCGCAAGCTGTTTACCCGTGAATATGTGTTGTCGAGCGACTGGTACCGCAGACGGCTGAACGTGAAACAGGAACGCGACATTGCTTTCCGGAAGTCCAACATCCGGTATCTGGAACATGTGCTGACCTTGAAGAATTTCGAGGAAACCTCTCATCAGCTTAACCTTTCGGCGCGACTGGAAGATGCCCGGAAGCAATTGGCGTATGTTGAGTCGGAGGAGTACATCCGTGAGCTGTTTGGCACGATTGGCGCCGATCCGTTAAAATAAGGAGCGGTGAAGCGAATTCAATGAGGCGGATTATTCTGTTTCTGATCGTGTTGATTGCGGCGGTAACGGCATTTCACCTGTTTGTAAAAGTGGTGTGGATACCCAGCGGTTCCATGGAAGAAACCTTACTGCCGGGCGACTATGTGCTGGTAACCAAACAGCCGGGCCGGCTTCCTGACCTTCGCCGGAATGAAGTGGTGGTTTTTACCCGTCATTTGGAGGGTACGGGCAGGAGTTTCTTTATTAAGCGTTGTGTTGGCCTTCCCGGAGATACCCTGGTTATCCGGGAAGGCCAGGTTCGCATTAACGGAAAAGCCCTTGCCGAACCGGTTTTAAGCAAACGGCTTTACCGGGTTTGGTGTGACAATCCCGACCAGATCGCCAACATTGCAGGCAGCCGGGGCATTGAGATTTGGCGAAGGTATTTCAAAGGGAAGACAACCGAATCAGTGAGCATGATCCTTACTGCCGGGCAGCGGTCAGCAATCGAAAAAGCCGCAGGGATCGATTCGGTCAGGGCCGATATCGGTACGAACGATCCGGAGCAGTGGGTAGAACCGAGAGACAAACTGTTTAAGTGGACCGCCGACAATTTCGGACCATTGGTAATTCCCCGCAAGGGACTTCAAATCCCACTGAATCGCAGAAACTTTTTGCTTTACAAAAGAACGATTGAGCAACTGGAGTCGCGTCAGATTGAAATGCGAAAGGGCCGCTGTTATATGGATGAAGAACCGTCAGAGACCTACACGTTCCGGCGGAACTACTATTTCATGATGGGCGACAACCGCAATCTTTCGGACGACTCGCGTTACCGGGGATTCGTGCCGGAAGAAGAAATCATTGGTAAGGCCAGGCTGATCATCTTTTCCAGCGACTCCACTGGCTTCAGGTGGAACCGGTTGCTGAAGGAAATTCATTAGTTATTCAGCAAGAAGTTCATAGAGACGAATACCCGCTGCAGTCGCATCCTGACTCCTAATATACGTCGTAATCATATTGTGTAAAATATATATACGGAATTTTCGTTATAATTTATTAGCTTTGTATCATAAAAGAGATTTGGAATGAAAAGTATATCGCGAGAACTTGTGGGGGCCTCTGCAGGCCTTATTATCCTGACGGTCCTAACCAAAGGAGACAATTATGGTTATGAAATTGTTCAGCGGGTTAAAGATCTTAGCAATGGTGAGATCAAATGGCAGGAAGCAGGGATTTATCCGGTATTGAAGAAGCTGGAAAATGACGGTATGATCAAATCGTACTGGAAGGTTCAGGCCGGCGAACGTCCGCGTAAATATTATTCACTTGAGGCAGAAGGGAAGAAGCAGCTTGAGCAGAATATGTACGACTGGAATCTGGTTCAGTCGGTTATTGCCGGCCTCCAATGAGCCTAAAGGCCACTGTAGCTGTTAATTATCAGGGAAGTTGCGGTTTTCTAAAGACATTCTACAACTAAACATATTACATCATTCACGGAGTATATACGGTCTATCTGCGTTCTTGAGTACTCTCTGAGTAGTCTTTGATATGCCTTTGATATGCCTGATCCTCCCTTAAAAGACGCTTTCGGGTACATGCAATAGATCCGTTCCGGCGACCAGCGCATTCGAGCCATACAATACCACCTTCGCATAAATATTGATAATTCATCCTATTTGTGTACAGGATTGACTGATTCTGTTTAACTTTAATCCATGTTTTCTGCAAACACCGGTAAATTGAATGGAAGGAGGTATCGGTTTTAATTTAGACCGTCAGCTTTGGGAATGGACAGCGCAGGTAAAAAAGGTTCCTGAGATTACCGAAGCCGATTCGGAAGAACTGAAATGTCATTTGCTGGATTCGGCGGAGCGTTGGGAAAGGGCAGGGCTGGATCAGGAAGAGGCCTTTTGGGTAGCATCCCGGCGGTTGCGCCTGAGCTTCGATGTAGTGGAAGACTACCATACCGTAAACAACAGATTCTTTCAAATGGAGAAGACCGTGCTGGTACTTGCAGGCACGCTCGGCTTTTTTCTCTCTTATTATTTCTTTGCATGTTCGGCAATGCTTGTATTTTACGGGCTAACCATTTTTGGTGTGAGCGGAGATACGGCGATGCAATGGATAAGCCACTACCTGTATGGAGCACAATTCATGCTGATTGCGGTTTCTGCGGTCATTTTCTTTATGGACCGGAGGTTCTCCCGTTTTTTTCACCAGGTCCGGTTAAAGCCCCGCCACGCCCTCCTGTTATTGTTCATCACCTTTCTTTTCGCTTTGGGGCGACAATATCTCTATGAGGAGATCAGAACGATTGGTTACGCCCAGAGGATATGGGGACAACTATACGATGTATTCTTCTATTTTCGTTTTAGCTTTCCGTTCCTTTTTTGCCTGAGCCTCATCTTCCTGTATTGGCGATATGGAAGAAAGCTCAGCTTCCTCCCCAGAAAAAACGGCGAGAGGGAACTGCAACGCGGGGAAAACGAAGCAGATTGGTCTGCACGGATAGATCGGTGGTGCAACCGTTCTGAATGGAATTCAGCGGGCCGCTTTTCCAGTCGGCAGGAACTAAAAGGCCGAATGCTTCAATTAATGGCTGAATTGGAAGCAATGGGCCTGGCCGGCGGGGAAGCTTTTGGTATTGCAGTGAAGCGATTGGATTCCGGTCATTTTAAATGGGAAGAGGACAGTCGGGAGGCAGACGATCAGGCGATTGAAATAAAGAAGTCGCTTCTCATTATGGCAGGTGTCCCAATTTACTTTCTTCTTTATTACTTTCTGGGGGCCACGTCAAAGCTTCTTTTTATCATTCTCCGCCTGGCCGATTGGGAACCCCAACTTTCACTTGTCTGGGTTTCCGGTTATCTGAAGATTACCTGTTTTATTTGCATTGTTTTTTTTATGAGCCTCTATTTCTTTGAAAAGAGGACAATTTCATTTATCGAGAATCTTGAAATAAAGAATAAAACTATTTTTTTTATTTTTCTCGCCGCGATCGTTTTTGGGGTGCTTGATACTTGTTTCTTGCCAATATGCAAAAATCTGATGGAACCAAACGCACCGGTCAGAACGTATTTTTACCAGATCTTCCGAAACTTTGATCATGTTTTTCCTTTGATTGCCTGTTTTAGCTTTATTGTGCTGTACCTGAGATATTACCGAAAAACAAGAATCTGAAAAAGAATTTTTATTCGATTATATAAATTATTTTGTATATAATCTTTAAATTTACGGAAAGATATTGTGCCATGAAAACAATTCTACTTTCCGTTTGCTTGTTGTCTGTTTTATTCTCCTGCCAGCAGTCTGAGTTTGAATTTTCGTGCGATCCGGTTGTCAACGCGTATGTATTGGAGAACAGGGAAGAATTGGCTAAAGTACCGGTAACCGAATTTGCCGATTTCGATCTTCTGTTGCAGAAAGCGGTGTATAACAGTTGGGATGCCCAAAAGAAAAGAGAGGTATGGATCAACAAGATTAAGCATGTGCTTTCTTCCGGTTCTTTTTCTGATGACGAGCGCTCCCATCTTCAAAAGCTGATCGATCATATCGGCACTGATTATTTTGTTGAAGCAAGCATGGAGGGAAATCAGGCTAATCGATACCTGTTTGCAGATGGATGGATCAGCTATGCAACAGGAAAGCTCGGATGGTCTGACCAGTACGTTGCTTTTTTGGTTTACCGCCTGTATACCGAACAATACCAGTTTAATGACGAGCTTTCCATGCTGGAAGGCTTAAACAGAAATGTCTCCGCAAATTCTGAGTCAGGGAGTTGCTCCTGTAATACGTCGTCTGATTATTGCAGTGGTGGAGATTGCATATCTGCTGGTTGTTCAATCACCTCAGGCTGCGGGTGGCTATGGAGTGAGCAGTGTAACGGTATCTGCAATTAATCGTGCTCCCGCTCTTTTTTTTATGACCCGAGATAAAGTTTAGTTTATATTTCGCGACGGATACTTAAACTTTAAATGATAAAGAAACATACGATATATAATCCACAGGATACGCTAGCTATCGGGTTGTTGCTTTTGTCCGGTCTGACTCTGCTGATCCTGCCTTCAGTCAGCATGGACCAGTTGATGAACGGAACACAAAGCGGGAAAACGATTCTTTTTCTGCACCTGATGATTGGAACGGGAGGGATTCTGGGCTTGCGGTTGATTCTCAGTCCGGCCAGCAGATCTATTCGAATCGGCCTGGTTGATTTGACGCTCCTGCTCTGGATAGTCTACCTCATTTTAAACAGTTTTGTAAAGCATGTTCCGGTTTCTTTACGATTGATGGAGTTTTGCGGGCTTATTTTGTTTTATATCGCCTTACGGCAAACAGACCGGTCTTATTACGCCCTGCAGTTTCTGTTCCTGATGCTTGGTGGAGGTATTCAGGCGGTTTACGGCAACCTGCAATTATGGGGATTTTATGCTTCGCATCACAGCCTGTTTAAAATGAGTGGCAGCTTTTTCAATCCGGGGCCTTATGCGGGTTATCTGGCCTGCATTTTCCCTGCGGCACTGGGCTTTTATCTGTTCCGTATCAAACCGGATATTCCTGTCTGCGGCAGCAGCCTGATAAAAGACAGGCTCAGGGTAATACAAGAGACTTTTTTATCTTCCCTTATTCAGAAAGTCAGCAGCTTATTTCGGGGAGGGAAGCAAACGGAAGAACCAGAACAAAAGAAACAGGAGCGAACCGGTGTGATTGCCGTTTTTGTACTGGTCCTGATTGTAATGGTTTTACCGGCTTCCCGTTCCCGGGCTGCGTGGCTGGCAGTAATTGTTCCGGCAATTGTCTTGATGCTTTTCAAATACCCGTTTTTGGGATGGCTTGGAAAGCACTTGGACACCTCATTAAAAAAGGCAGGAATTCTTTTATTGGCAATTGTTTTAACAGGAGGCATTTTATCCGGGTTATATTTTTACAAAAAGGGATCGGCCGACGGAAGGACACTAATCTGGAAAGTCAGCCTGAACCTGATCGGAGATCACTCTCTAACCGGGGTTGGATTGGACCGGTTCAAGGCGCGCTATATGGACTACCAGGCCGGTTATTTCGAAAGGGATCCGGAAAGGGAAGGGGCGATGGTGGCCGGTGACAGTAACTATGCATTCAATGAACTGATCCAGCAGACAGCAGAGAACGGCATCATCGGACTGGTTTTGATCCTGGCTGTGCTGGCGGGTATTTTTGCATCCTCAGTCCATTATCCGAATAAACCTGGAGGATCGAATCAGTCGCCCGATATCCACGATCCGGATTACAGACTTCTGGTGATCGCGAAAGCCGGAGTGGTCGGTATTCTTGTTTTCTCTCTTCTTTCCTACCCGGCACAAATCCTGCCCATTAAGACCAGTCTTGTTTTTTATCTGGCAGTGGTTGCCGGCCTGGCTCCGCAAAAGGCGATCAGGATACCTAAGCTTTCCGGTAAATGTACAGGCCAGGTTGTTGCTTTCTCTTTAAGAATCCTATTAACATTGATCCTGCTTGGCGGGATCACGGCAGGGTACAGATTCAGTAAACGATACACTCTGGCATACCAGGATTGGCAGAGCGCATTTCAGGTTTACCAGATGGGGGCATATGAAGCCTGTCTTGAAGATTATGAAAAAGCTTACCCCGTACTACACGAAGACGGCGATTTTTTGACCAATTACGGAAAAGCGCTTTCCATGGCCGGTGAGCATTCCAGAGCAATAGAAGTCCTGCAGCAGGCAGCAGGTCGGTACCCCAATACGGTCGTTTATACAGCGATGGGAGACAGTTATAAAAAACTAGGAAAAACGGAGAAAGCTGAGCAGGCTTATCTGCACTCCTGGTACATGAATCCCAGCCGGTTTTACCCGAAATACCTGTTAGCTAAATTATACGATGAAAGCGGTCAAAAGGAAAAGGCTGTGATTATTGCCAAAGAATTACTGGCGAAGCAGGTCAAGATCGAATCAACAGCCATTGAAGAGATCAAAGCCGAAATGGAAGAGATTATTTCAAAATATATAACCGACTCGTCTCATTATTAATTTGTATAGTAAGTTTTTGATAATGAGACGATTTAATGTTCGGCAGAACTTGGCATGGGACTGAGGAGGCGGAGCTGTGAAAAGACTTTACTACTCAGGAGTCTCTTCGGGTTGAAGAACGCATTTTCATTTACGGGAAGGATTGGCAGGTGTGGTGAGCACACCTGGAGAAAACGGGTTTTGATGGCAGGTTTAAAGTCAGAATTGAATAAACAAGAGCTGAATATGAATAATTACGTTACATGGAGTTTATTGTTTTTGCTCACAGCCTGTTCAACGTCTGTCACCCGCAACGATGCCGGTATCCGGTTTAATGGGCAGGAGCATGATTTTGGATCTCTGGCCTATAAGAAGACGGTAGAATATCAATTTGAGTTTTCCAATCCGGGAGAGACAGCTCTGGTAATCAGTGATGTGAAAACCTCCTGTGGGTGCACGGTCGCTCAATGGACCAGAACACCTGTCAAACCGGGAAAGTCAGGAATGATCAACATCCGGTATGATGCCGAATTCCCGGGAGTATTTCACAAGGAGATTTACGTCCATTACAACGGACCTAATTCACCCGTTGTTTTAAAAATAAAAGGCCAGGTTCAGTATCCGGATGATCAGCAAGCTGAAAAAAGTGAGTAAAAAAGGCATTATATTGCTGTTGCTGGCGTCAGGGCTCTTCTTCTTCCTCGCTGGTATCTATTGGCTGGCTGTACCCCTGACATTACTGGCAGGAATTGTTTATTTATTACATCGTCTGAGGATTCCTGAAAAGCTGGAAAAACACAAGTGGCTGAAAACTGCAGGTCTGTTTGTTGGGGTGTTTATTCTGGCAATCGTGTTCCGGGTCTTCTTTATCGAGATCTTTTCCATACCGAGTGGCTCCATGGAAGATACATTGATCCCCGGTGACAAAGTGCTGGTCAGCAAGTTGGCTTACGGACCAAAGCTGCCTGCTTCACCATATGAGATCCCTTGGATTAACCTGGCTTGGTATCTGAGGGCCAAGGCAGACGTTAATCCCGATTCGGTATACTGGAAATACCGGCGGTTAAACGGGTTTGGCAATATCAAAAGAAATGACGTGACAGTTTTTATCCATCCGCTGTGGGGAGGGAGGAATAATTTTTTTATCAAACGTTGTGTTGCCCTTCCTGGCGATACGCTTATGATTGAAAACGGGGGTGTAAGAGTAAACAGTCAATTATTACGCGAATCTGGACAGGCGAAACGGCTTTATCGGGTTTGGACGGATAACCCCAGGCTTTTTTCGAGGCTGGCAGATAGCCTGGGAATTCATATCGCAGGAGGCTACGCGATGACCCGGGAAGGACGATCTGTTGAACTTTTGTTAACCAGGAGGCAAAAGGACCAATTGCAAGAATTGAGGTATCTTGATTCCATTAGGGCAAAAGTCTGTCCGAACGATCCGGATCACTGGGTTGACCCCAAAGACTCTTCGGTTGCATGGACAATAGATCATTATGGTCCCTTGATCGTTCCAGTCAAAGGGATGACCATTCAACTGAACCGAAGGAATTATTTGCTTTATGAAAGAACGATCAACAGGTTGGAACAGGCAAAGCTTGAAGAACGAGATGATTGTTATTATTTGGATGGAGCTCCAGCAGTTGAATATACTTTTCAGCACAACTACTATTTCATGATGGGCGACAACCGGAACAATTCCAATGACTCCCGGTACTGGGGGGTTGCTCCCGAAGAAAATATAATAGGTAAAGTTGATCTTGTCCTGTTTTCAAACGATTGGGATGGCTTTAAGTGGAGACGTATATTTAAAACTATTGACTAAATTAACCATGGATGAATACAATTCAAATAAGTTAAAAATAAAGATCAATAACCTGGAAATCAGCGTTGACATATCTGAAATATGTTATTGCCAAGCTGACCGCTGCTATTCACATATATTTATGAAATCCGGGAGATCGTATTTAATAAGTAAACCTTTAAAAAGGCTAGAAAAACAGTTACCAAAAGAAAATTTTCTAAGGTGTCATCGATCTTATCTGGTCAACATACATGAAATAAAATCAATCAATGAGGAAGGAATGCTTATCATACAAGAACTATACCAAATACCTTTTTCGCGCGGAAGACTTTTTCGTTTATTATCCGAACAGACCCTTCGGATAATAACTGAACAATAATTTGTATTTGGAATTTACACATACGAACTTGTACAAAGAATTAAGTACCCAATGAAAAAGACAAAAGAAATTGCGGTAGGGTATGAGCTGTTTACAACAGTTTTGCTTCTGATCACCGGGACGATGTTCTTGATCATGCCTTCAGTCAGTGTGGAGTCACTGATGCATGCGCTACAAAGCGGGGGAACAATCTTTTTTTTATTCCTGATGACGGGATTGGTAACCATGTGTCTTATTCTTTTGCCTAAATCATTGTTGTTTTTGGTTTTGATACTTGTAGGAGTCGTGCAGGTACTTTACGGGAAGACTCTTCCTATAAACGGTGAGCCTTTCAAAGTCACAGAAATCCTTCAACAGGCAGCCTGTTGGTACCCAAAGACAGTAGGATATACAACCCTAGGAGACAGTTATAAAAAACTGGAAGAAACTAACGAGATAGAGCAGGCATACGCACATGTTTGGTGCATGAGTCCCAGCCGGTTCTATTCAAAATGCTTGTTAGCTAAATTATATGACGAAAGCAGACAAGAAAAGGCAGTGATTACAGCCAAAGAATCACTGGGAAAGCAGGTAAAAATCGAATCTATTGTAATAGAAGGAATCAGGTTGGAGTTGGAGGGAATCCTTCTGAAACGCCAAAATTTTATAAAAGAAGGAAATAGTCCCATGCCTTACCCTGAATTCAAGCTTCAGAAGTGGTAGCTCCTACGGGAGCAAAAAAAAAAAAAAATAATCGATTAGTAACGAGAGAATATTAATAAGTCATAAAGTAATTTTCAGAATTATGAAACTATCAATAATAATAACATTTGTATTTTTTGTTCTTATGATTGTAAATTTACATTTAGAGAACAAAGAGATGAAAGGTTCAAGCTTATCGTTAGCAAATATTCAATTATTAAATGCTAATGCAGAACCTCCAGGAGAAGGGACCGGATGTCGACTAGGATGCCAAACTTCAACTAATTATAGTGACTATTGTTTTTATTGTACGACTTGTAATGGTCAATTCTACCAAATAAGTATTGGAGGCTCTGGAACCTGTAGTTAATCAAAGCTGTCTTAAACTTTCAGAAATTAAATATTTTGAAAAACGGATTCAAATAGCAATAAAAGAGGAGTGTCTCGAAAGTTCGAGGCACCCCTCAATTAAGTTTTGTTTAATTTTAAGATTAACACTATGAAAGCTTTTTTTTATTATATCCTTTTTTGGGGAGTTATTGCTTTCTTCGTTTCATGCAAAGAAAACAGGTTAAAAATAATTAAGCAATTTCCCCAAGCTCATTCTTTACATGGGAATCGTATAGATGAAGGTTTTGTATTTAAAGCCGGGCAGATTGATATATTCGATTCATTGCTAATTGTTACGAGTACACCTGGAACAACGAAATGTATTCATATATACAACAAAAATAATTTTGAACATATCATTTCCTTAGGAGAAGTTGGACGTGGTCCAAATGAAATAAGCAGTCCGGGTTTGGCTTGTGTCGATAAAAAAAGCGGGATAATATGGTTTAGGGATATGGGACATCAGAAGATGTGGAAATTTAGCATTTCAGATATTTTAGTTAGAAATGAGTATAAACCAACTTATTCTATTCCATTACCACCCGATAATTTTTTTATCCAATTTGAATGTGATCATCCTGAAATATTTTCTTTTGCAGCAGTAGACAAAAATGTTTTAATTTCTTACTTTAATCATAGAGGTGAAATAGTCGACACGTTATCTGTTCCTGATAAACTTCAAATATATAGTAAGATTGATGATGAATCACGGAAATTTACTTCAAATTACATGTATGCAGATCATCCTATAAAAAAAATTCATGCAATAGCTTATCGCTTTGCCGATGTTTTTGCAATCGTAGATGATAGGGGAAAAGTAATTTCAGCAGTACATGGACCAGATAATATTCTCCAGGACCCGGATTACAGCAAAATTGATCAAGTACTTACCACATCCGACATTCGATCAGATAACGAATATATATACTGCATGTATTCAGGAGAGAAACGAATGGAAACAAAAGGAGGAGAACTTACTCCAAATTATGCAAAAAAGATTCTTGTATATAATTGGGAAGGGAATCCGGTTGCAGTACTTAACCTGGAATACCCCCTCGTTTCATTCGATGTAGATTCACAAAATAATCTTCTCTATACTTTTTGTCCTGAAACCGGGGGAATTGTCTATTATCAAGTGCCAACTTTCTGAAATAGTTTTGTCATGAGGATGACTAGATATTTACTTATAGGATTAGTAATTGTTATCAGTTGCACGATTAAGAATAATAGTCCTGAATATAAACGGAATGAAGAAATAGTTCGATATTGGTATAATCGAGAAATTATTATACCAGATTCACTTATATTATTGAAGAACAAGCAAATATGTCAATCGTATAAATTAAGAGATACAAGCGAAAACAAAATCATTGCTTTGGTATCAGGTGATTGCCAAATGTGTGTTCAGGAAATAAGAAACTGGATTCCGTTTTTTAAAAAGATGAAAGAAAATAAAATATCAAACCGCTTGTTTTTTGTTATAGAAAATATTGATATTGAATATTTTAAAAAAATGTATTCTGAAGATCTGCCTTCTGATTTTGAATTTTATATTGATAAAAAAGGTAAGTTTTCGAGTATAAATCATTTCCCTCAAGAAAACATGTATAAAACAGTATTGCTGGATCGTAGTAATAAAATAAAACTTATAGGTTCTCCGGTATCAAATAAACAATTTTGGAACCTTTATTTTGATAATCTCAAAAAATGAAACTAAACAAAATGAGAGAATTTCAATCATCCCCAATAAACTTCATATTTATAACTGGAAAAGGAAACCTGTTGCCAAAATTGACCTTGAATACTCAGCAACAATATTTGATATCTATTTTGAAAATAATCGAATAATACCTTTTCCCCCGGAAACCGGGGGTATTGTCTATTATGATTTACCACAATTTTAATCCAAGATAAGCATGAAAATGGATTATATGTTTATTATTTCACTGGCTATTAGTTTTTCGTTGGCTGTGGCGACCACCAATAAGGCAATATCCCAGACAGTTAACGAGACTGATGAATTAGCAGAAATTGTAAAGAAAAAGATCAAACACGATGCAATTGAACAAGATAGTAATCTTATTTTGTTTACGATGCCGCTTTATGTGAATGAAAACAGTTTGAAGCGGAAAGATCCAAGGAAAATGCCAGACATTGACCATTTTGTAAAAAGTACCAGGTTTTGCTATTCAAAAGGGTTTAATCTCAGATTCTACGTGCTGAGCTCAAAAAAGTATCATAACGATGCCAGATTGGAAATTT
The DNA here is from genome assembly GCA_038562555.1 of Prolixibacteraceae bacterium. Lineage (GTDB taxonomy): Bacteria > Bacteroidota > Bacteroidia > Bacteroidales > Prolixibacteraceae > JBCFBK01. The sequence goes on from JBCFBK010000016.1 coordinate 76,699, forward strand.
ACAGGAGTGGGAAATTCGATAAAATCCCCGATGTAATTAATCAAGCGGAGGTGAAGTTTTTTCACGAGGTTATTGATCCTTCAGCAGACTTGGATGTCAGCTGGTTTGACTATCCGCTCCGGTACCCTGAAGAGTTCAAGTTGCTCTTTTCTCTTACCCGGAAAGAAGCAGGATGCGCTGTCGTTATCGTGACAGTTTATCCACAAAAGAAAAGAACTGATTAATCCAAATGCTCACTTGTGGATCAATTATGATGCGAAGAAGATCCGGCAGGCAGTTCATGAATATCTATCGTGGCCAGAAGGGCAACATGGTTTAAAAAGAGGACTTTAATGATAAAATCCCGGAAAGCCTTGAATAGAGAGCATTACAGCCTTATAACGTATGATGAGTAAGAGTGGAACGAAGGTGAGACCAAGCTGAGGTAAGGAAAATAGATGATCTTGAAGATATGAATTCGTTATATCATGAAACTTTTACCTTTCATTTTTCTGATTTTACTCCTGTTCTCCTGCGGAAAGCATGACCCTGCCCAGGAAAAATTCCAGGAAGTTATTCAGCATTACCAGTCTGTAAGTCCTGAAAAGCTGGAGGCGGCAAATTATATCCTTTCAAATATGGGACACTGGACCCATACGAAAGGACATGAAGTATTCGAACCTGCATTTAACAGCGCAATCAAAGCATTAAATGCAGGACTTGATGCTTATCAGGCAGCAGATGTCTTCAATGAAAGGATGGACAGCATATCCATTTATAACAATTATAATTTGCCAATTGAACGGGATATGGATTGTATAACCGCAGATCAGTTAATCGAAAATATTGACCTTGCTTATACGGCGTACAATCGTTTACCAGAGTCATTTAGATGTAACCATGAAGATTTCCTGCATTTTGTTCTCCCGTACAGGGCTACATTTGAGCCTGCGGATGTGGCTATTCGGAAAGAATTTTATAAAGAATTTTCGTGGGTTTATGCTGCAATGGAAAATGGTATAACAATGAAAGATTTAGTACCTGTTTTGCTTGATTCGGTAAATATTAAATTTGTTGATCAGGTAAAATACCCCGGACAATTGCCCGTGCGCCAACTAAACCGGATTCGGTTCGGTAATTGTGGCAATTCTGTTAACCTGATGATTCATATCCTTCGAAGTATAGGAATTGCTGCCTGCAAAGACTATATACCCCATTGGGGAAATCACCATTCGATGGGACATTCATGGCTTACGGTTATTGCACCGGAAGGGGAATTTGCATATGACACTGATAACAGACAATTATTGAATGACCTGTACCGGCTGGAAAACATTCCTAAAGTCTACCGTAACTGTTTTCATGTAATAAACGGAGAATCAATCAACTTTATGCATGCGCTGGATGTAACTGACCATTATAAGGACTCAAAAAATGTGGTACTGGATGTTAATTCAAACAAAAGCACTTTTGAATTATGTGTATTTAATAATGATGGTAATTGGTTTCCTGTTGCCGAGTCCGTGTCTTCCGGTAAAAAAATAATTTTCAAAAACCTTGGGCCCGATATCATTTATGGGGTGAAAAAATCTAAAGACTTAAACAGCAAAACTTCCGTATTTTATTTAACAACCGATGGAAAAGTCAAACCTCTTATTCCTGACTTTGATCAGGTGCAATCTGCAAACATCATCCGTAAATATCCGCCTTTTGTCGCTCGAAACACGGCGAAATACACCTTTATCAATTCCTTAAACGGATGCCTGGTATTCGGTGCAAATAAGAATGACCTTTCAGACGCTGAAGTTATTCATGAAATAAATCATATAAAAAGATCCAGTGTACAACTGATCAAAACTTCCAATTCAAAAGAATACAACTACTATTTTGTTGGACGTCCCGATAATGCATGCTTATTTTTGGCTGCTTTTCATTTATTGAATGATGAGCAACAATGGGTTAATGCCGGGTTGGAAATCAGGATCAATAACAAAAAAGTTAAGGGTAATGAGTATGATTTGACGGATGATGATCCTTTGACTTATTTTCAGGCGCATACTTTGAATGCGATTTATCATTTGCAAAAACCCGGTAAGATCCGATATTTTAGCATTCAGGCCCGTAACGATGATAATGATGTTCGTCCCGGCGATTCCTACGAACTGTTATATTGGGACAACGGGTGGCAGTCTATTCGTAGGGAAACAGCAAAAAGAGATACTCTTTTTTATGACCTGCCTGCAAATACGGCATTTTGGCTGCACAATCACACCAGAGGAGTTGAAGAGCATATCTTTTTGTTGGATACCTTGGGAAATCAATACTGGCCAGGGGTTTCAGCACTTAAAGATACGTCGGATCTCTTTAAACAATTTATAAATTAGAGCCAGTTTAAGAGGGAGTTTAAATTTTGAGATGAAACCTTTTCTCTTTTTCCAGATATTGCTCCTTTTTTTAAGCTGCGCTTGTATCAGAGAAATCCCTTCCGGGGTAAAAAAGGCACTGGAGCTTGCCGGAGAGAACCGGCAGGAACTGAAACAAGTTTTGGCGCATTACCGGCAAAAAGAATCGGACAGCCTAAAACTGCAAGCAGCTTGTTTTCTGATTGAAAATATGCCCGGACATTTTTCATATGACAGTTCAATGCTGAAGGTTTACAGGCCCGCCTTGTTCGCTTATGATTCGTTGATCAGGTATAGGGAGGAACACCCGGAACTGGACCTGATCAGGCGGATGAATTCAATATGGCAGAATATACTTCAATCGCATAATGTCTATGCAGATATATACAGCCGCCCGGTTTGGGCAGATATTCAACATGTTTCGTCGGACTACCTGATCGCTCATGTGGACAGGGCCTTCGAGGGTTGGCGAGGTAACCCGTACGCTGATCGTATTTCATTTTCTGACTTTTGCGAATACCTGTTACCTTACAGGAAACAGAAAGGACTTTGTCTTGAAGAATGGAGGAATAGGTTCTTCAATGATAATTTCAGCTATATCATAGAGAAATACCCCATGCCGGTACAACGACTTGTTGACAGTTTATTATTCAGGTGCACCAGTTTTATGCATACCTATGAAATTATGCCTGACTATCCATACTTGAAACTGAGCGATTTCAGTATTTCCAAAAGGGGAGAATGCGGAACCAAATGCTGGTTCAATTCAATGTTGTTTGCCTCCGTGGGAATTCCGGTTGCGATCGATTTTGTACCCAACTGGGGAAACCGCAACGATCGGCACCAATGGAATGTTCTGGTATATAACGGGAAAATCTACCCGTTTGAATCGTTCTGGGAAGAAGACAAATGGAAATACAGGAAGCTTTATAACAACAAGTCTTCAGATCCGCTTTACGGCAATTTCCGGTTGGCAAAAGTATACCGGTACTGTTACCAAACCAACAGAGAAGGTCAGGCGGGCGATCCACGAATCGTTTATCGCGACATCCCGCCGTTGTTTTTAGATATCAAAAAAAGGGACGTGTCTTCCGAATATTTCGAAACATGCGATGTCGAAGTTTTCGTTACCAATAAGCCGGAAGATACCCGGTATGCTTATCTCTGCGTTTTTAGTGCAGCCGGTATTGTTCCGGTACAATGGGGCAAAATGGAGGGAGATAAAGCAACTTTCAAAAATATGGGGAAGGATGTTGTTTATGTACCGGCTTATTATAAAGGAGGCTCGCTCATTCCCGCCGGACAGGCATTTCACTTAACCCATAGCGGGCAAAAAGAATATTTTGAGCCGATAAGTTCAGACAAGCCTGTTACGATAAAACGAAAATACCCTGTTTTTCCGTTTAAAATGGAATGGCCTCAAACGCTGATTGGAGGTAAATTCCAGGGCGCCAACAATGCCGATTTTAGCGATGCCGTTGATCTGGTCACGATAAAAGATACTTCTGACTTTATTTTTCAAACAATTAACCTTGATCAATCAAAGCCATACCGGTACGCCCGGTTCCTGTTCGCTAAAGGAAAGTACGGTAACCTGGCAGAAATCGGATTTTACACGCATACCGGCACCCGGACAGAAGCATTAACAGGAAATCCAATGTGTGCAGATAAGTTAGCTCCGGATATCATGAACAGGGCGTTGGACAATGATTTGTCAACCTTCATCCTGCCCTACATGCCCGGATTGATAAGTGGTCCGGATTATCAGTGGTGGGTTGGACTTGATTTTGGGACTCCCAAAAACATAACATCCGTCGGATTTTGTCCGAGGACGGATGAGAATAATATATTTCCGGGTCTCCATTATGAATTGCTGTATTGGGATAACGGGTGGACTTCATTAGGTATACAGAAGGCAAAGAGTAACGAATTAGTTTATCACCATGTTCCAAACAAAGCTCTTTTCATCCTGAGATGTCTTGACGAAGGACATGAAGAACGCATCTTTACGTATGAAAACGATCAGCAGGTATGGTGGTAAGAAGGTGTTTAAACTTTGATATGAAATCTTTTCTTTTTTCCCAGATGGTGCTCTTGTTTTTAACCTATGCATGTAGCAGGGATCTCCCTTCCGGAGTAAAAAAGGCACTGGAGCTTGCCGGAGAAAACCGGAAGGAACTGGAAAAAGTTCTGGAGCGTTACCGGCAAGACGAATCGGACAGCTTAAAACTACAAGCAGCTTGTTTTCTGATTGAAAATATGCCCGGACATTTTTCTTATGATTCAACCAATCTGGATCACTACAGGCCTGTGATCGACACGATAAATTCTATGAAAAGCAGGGGTCTTTCATTGGAAACGATAAAGGGCAAGGTGAATCCGCTGATGGATAGCCTGAGTGCAGTTTATCCCTTAACGGATGTATATTCCAAAAGAGAGGATGACCTGTCACATGTAAAATCGGGCATGCTGATCAGCAATATTGATCTGGCCTTTAAGTACTACGACCAGAACCCGTTTAAAGATAGCATTTTGTTTGAAGATTTTCTTGAATACGTTTTGCCATACCGCATTCAGAACGGTTATTGCCTGGAGAATTGGAGATCGTATTTTACTCAGCATTATTCCATTACAGATGCAAACAATGTTCATCAGCTATGCGATTCGCTGTTGTACAATTTTAACGACGTTACATTGGGATGGCGGGTTGCCGATAACTTTCCGTATATCAAACTGGACGACTACCTCAAATCGAGGGTGACTCATTGCCCCCAGAAATGCTGGTTCAATTGCCTTTTACTTCGCTCGTTCGGGATCCCGGTGGCGATCGATTTTGTTCCTGCCTGCAGGGTTCACGAGGTCGGTCACGAATGGAATACCCTGAAGTTTAAAGACGGCTTTTATCCCTTTGAGCCATTCTGGCTGGATAGTATGCGGTATTTAAAAGCCATTTATTCCCGCCAAAGAATACATCCGGCAATTGGACCGATCCAGTTCCCCAAAGTATACAGGGAAACGTTTACCAGGAATATTTCCGAACTGTTGGAACATGCCCTAAAAACAGGAGAGGAGATCCCGCCTTTATTTCGTAACCCGTTTATCACGGACGTTACCGGGGAATATTTGAAAACATTCGATATCGAAACGCGTGTAGCCAACGACCTAAAAGACAACGATTACGCATATGCCTGCGTTCTGGGCAGTAACCAGACATGGGTCCCCGTTGCTTTTGGAAAAATAAAGAGGGGAAAAGCAACATTTCATTCGATGGGAACCGGGAATGTTTATTTGCCATGCATTTATAAATTCAGTTCATTGTGGCCCGTCGCCTACCCAATCCTGTTAAATGATGACGGATCTCCTTCAATTCTTTGCCCTGATACAGTACATATCCGGAAGATCAGTGTCACGCACGTTGCTTATCCCCGCCCGGAATTAAAAGATTACAAACAGGCATTTATAGGGGCAGCAATTGAAGCATCAAACGACCGGAATTTTGAGAGAAGAGAGGTCCTTTTTCTAATGAACAAGGCATATGAAGCCGGAACCTGGTCCATTCCTTTTAATGCAAATTCAAACTGCCGCTTTATCCGGCTTTCACTTCCCTGTAAAAAGCTTAAACTAAATGAAATTAAGTTCTTCGTAAAAGACAAAGAGGGAGAAAAAGAGATCAAAGGCAAACTGATAAGCTCAAGTCCGGCAGATAGTATGATCTTTAGAAAAACGGTTGATGACGATTTGCTGACCGCAGCGGTATTCACATCGGTAAAAGATCAGGACGGCACGGCAAAAGGAACATGGTTTGGATATGATTTTGGGAAACCTGTCATCCCCGGCAGATTTGAATTTTACTTTGCTTTTGACGCAAACATCCGGAAAGAAGGAATTTATGAGCTCTTGTATTGGGATTTCGGGTGGAAATCGTTAGGAATCAAAGACGCTGTTTCTACGCAGATTTCTTTTGACCATGTTCCTGAGAATGCTTTGCTAATGATAAGAATTCATGATACGGGAAAGTACAGCCGGATATTTACCTATTCGCAAGAGAGGCAGCATTGGTGGTGAAAGAGCTTCTGTCTTGGAGTTGAAGAAAGCCTTGCGCGGGATACTATACAAGAACTTCATCGAACCATTGAACAAGTTAGCCAAGTGAAGTATTTTTTCTGCTATTCCCAGATTCTGTTCCTGATCTGTTCCTGTGGACCGATTATCCCGGGGGAGGTGAGGAATGCATTGGATCTGGCGGAAGAGAATCGTCCGGAACTGGAAAAGGTACTGGCTCATTATTCCACGAGCCCGGCCGACAGCCTGAAATACCAGGCTGCATGTTTCCTGATCGAAAATATGCCCTTTTACGGTTTCTATGAAGGTGAATTGCTGGATAACTATTTGCCGCTTTACGGAGAACTGGCATTAACAGGAAAGGACCCCCAGGCCGTGCTGGATTCCTTTACTCAGCGATATGGGCGTTTTTCCACACATTTGGTGGAAAGGAAACGGGATATCAAGGAAATTAAGGCTTCGTTCCTAATGGATCACATCGAATGGGCATTCAAAGTCTGGGAAGAACAACCCTGGGGCAAAAACGTTTCGTTTGCCGATTTCTGTGAATGCATTCTTCCTTACAGGATAGAGGATGAACAACCAACGCTGTGGAGGCAAAAGCTCTATGAAAAATACAACTGTTTGCTGAATTCGTACCGGGATTTACCGGAAGCGGCAGATCCTTTATTTGCAGCCCGGGTCGTGCTGGATTCGTTAAGCAAAGGAGACAAGCATTTTACCACGATCCTCCCTGGCTTGCCGCATATCGGTCCCGACCTGTGTGAACAATGGCGTACCGGGAGTTGTCGCGAACTGACCGATTTAACGGTTTACGTTTTACGGGCGTTGGGGATTCCCTGTGGAATCGATTTTATGCCGGTTCATGCCCGCGGAAATGCAGGCCACTTCTGGACATTTATCCTGGACATGCATGGAGAAACCTATACGTCCGATTACCTGGATGCCAGTATCGGAATTCTTCGTTCCGAAGATAACCGGCATTTTACTTCGAAAGTGTATCGCAGAATGTTCGGCCGGAACAAGGAGCTGGAAAAACAGTTGCTTGCTTTGTCCGCTTCCGCTTCATTTCCGCCTTTCTTTTCCTATCCCCGTATTGCCGACGCTACATCGCTCTATACGGGCAATAATCCGATCCGCGCTGTTTCCATACCAGACTCGGCCTGGTACGATGAAAATACAAAACTGCCCATCGTATATCTGTGTGTGTCACAACGACAGGGGTGGGTGCCGGTAGCCTGGGCGCGATACAGGAAAGGACAGACCCGGTTTGAAAATGTGAAGTCGGATATTATTTTCAGGATTGCAGGCTGGAAAAATGAACAACTGGAATTCCAAACCGGGGCGCTTAAAATGACAGGAGCGAATGGAAAGATACAGCTTCTGGAGCCCCGGGAGCAGCAAGATACGGTCTGTCTTTTATCCAAGTTCGAGATCTATGACACGGAGGGTTTTACCAGACTGATGGTTAACGGTGTTTTTGAAGTAAGCAACGACAGGTCTTTTATTTATCCGGACACACTGGCAGTTATAGAAGAAGCTCCGGTTCGATTACAGAATACGGTATTTGTGAATCCCCAAAAGCGGTATCGTTATATTCGGTATAAAGGACCGGAAAATTCACACTGCGATGTAGCGGAGATCCTGTTTTTTGAAAATAAAAATGATACCAATGCCTGTGCGGGAACGGTGATCGGTACCCCGAATGATGATCCGGCCGGCAGTAGAAATGAATACACGAAGGCTTTTGACGGAGATCCATACACCTCGTTTCATTATAAAAATGCTTCTGATGGTTGGGTTGGTCTCGATTTTGGCCGGCCGGTATCGATATCGAAAATAATCTATACCCCCAGGAACCGGGATAACTTTATCCGGAAAGGAGATGAGTATGAGCTATATTACCTGGATAAAAAATGGGTTTCCCTGGGAGTGAAGGTTGCGGCAACAGATTCACTGGTTTACGGGAATGCTCCTTCAGGTTCGTTGCTTTACCTTCAGAACCATACAAGAGGCCATGATGAACGCATTTTTACTTATGAAAACGGGAAGCAGGTGTGGTGGTGAGGAAGATTAAAGGCAAAATTTTATTTGCCAAATAAGTATCTTTTACGTAGTTTAATTGCAGTCTTGCCAGATTCGTGCAGAAGAATAGCTGTGATCAGTAAATACCACAAACAACATCGCATCAACGCACATGGTATTGATCCAATACACGCACAACCGGAAGCCCTACTTTGGGATCTACAATAAAGATCCGGGCGAACGGTGCTTTTTGAAGGAGAGGAAGACGCCGCTTGCAAAGGCGATGTGATGGCCGGGATTGTTGGTCCCTGGGAAAAAGGTTTTATACTGGAAGCTGATTATTCAAAAATTACTAAATTGCTGGAAAAGCTGGATCCAAGAAGGACCAAATGCCTCAATCCTGAACTGTTTGATGCAGTCGACAAGCTCGAAGTGACATCAAATCCCGTGTTGGTATTGATTGAATTTGTTCTGTAACGGACTTGATCGAATACTATGATTCTGATGGAATTTTAAAGAAACGAATTCATGGACCAGATCATTTTTTCCCTGCAGAAAAAGAAATAAAAAAGGAGGAGGTCTCTGGATTCGTTAGATCGAAGGCAGAAATCCTGATATAAAGTGCTGTTTATGAATAGGTTATGTGTTTTTGTGTGGCCGTTGTTTCTTGTTCTTCAGAGTTGCAGTCTAAAAGAACCTTCAAGAAATCAGACGATATCGTTTTCAACATTTGAAAAGGAAGACACCATTCTTTTTCGCGATGTTTATGAATTCAAGGAAGGGGTAGCGGGAATGATGAGATTATCCGATTCAACCTTGATAATCTATAATGTAAGTGACGGTGCGGATCACTTTCTGTACAATTACTCCCTGGAAAAAGGACGCCTTTCCAGTCCATATTTAAAGAAGGGCAGGGGACCGGGTGAAGCGATTGGAGCAGCAGGAATCGGAATAAGCGGAAACAGCTTGTGGATTCAGGACGTGACGCTTAAAAAGTTGATGACGATCGATAAAAACAAAGCCGTTAATGATTGTATTTTTCGTGTGTTCAATGAATACAAAGTGAAAGACTACCCGGGTAGGATTGATTTAAAAGACAGTCTGCATTATTTCAGCACGGGTTTTGAGGATTCTGATTTCAGGATTCAGGAATTTGACCTGCTCCTGGACCAGAAAACCAATGAGTACGCAAAATATCACAGCATTCCCCGCGACGTATCTTTTGATTCGTTTAAATCTGCGCATCAAACGTTCATCTTCTCGAAGCCTACGGGCGATAAGGTCGTTTTGCCATACCGGTTTATGGATGCAGTTGGAATTTTTGATATTCAAACCGGGCAGGAACTGATCGTACATGGCCCCGAAGGATATGAAGTCAAGTTTAAGCCACTGGGAAAAGGGATGGTCAGGACAGCCGAGACAAGATTTGCGTTTGTTAACGGCGCGATGACGAACCGGTACATTTACTTGTCTTATTCAGGAATGCCCTGTAACACGGATCAATCATCGCACGGTCGCAGCATTTATGTTTATGACTGGAATGGAAATCCCCAGAGGAAGTTGATTTTGAACAGGCTTATTGAAAGTTTTGTGGTAACGGACGACGACCGTGTATTATATGCATACGACGTCAACTCCGGGTTTTTAATACAAGCGAATATTGAATAAATGATATAAAGATGAAAAACCTGATATTAATACTTCAGTTAGTTCTGTCTTTTTGCTGTTACGCGAAAGAGGACCCTGTGACCGCTGAGTTTTCAAAGATTCAGAAGTTAAAAGGCAGCGTAGTTCCAATCAAGAGCATTGATTTGGGAGAAGTGGTCGACATGGAAATCATGGATTCTCTTCTTGTTCTGAATGAGATGTTCAGCGATAAAATCTATAAGATCTTCAACATCAACACCGGGAAATTACTCGAAAGCGGGATTAACAAAGGAAAAGGGCCCAATGAAACGATTTATCCCGGAAGAATGCATGTTCTTGGTAAAAATAAATTCGCCCAATACGACAGAGGGAAAAAGCAACTGGATCTTTTTACTGTTGGAGGGGAATCATTCCTCCAATTCTCAAATGCACTAAAGGTAGGACCCGGTGGATTTGAAATATACCCGGTTAATGATTCAGTATTGCTTTGCACGGGTATTTTTGAGAAAGGCAGGTACTGTTTAGTGGATTTAAAACCGGGGAAAAGTCAGGTTAGCGGACCATATCCCGATTTCCAGGCAACAAACAAATTAAACGATGCGAACCTGGCTATGATTTATCAGCCCGGAATAACGATCAAGCCTGACCGGAAACAATTTGCCAGTTTTGAAGGAAGTGCCGGTTATTTTGAAATTATTGCTATCACAGATCTCAGTACGAAAAGGAGCTGTATAAAAAGCTATTTTGGTCCTGGTATCAATATGAGGGAGGGACATGCTGTAAATACCAGAGATAACCTCTATACCTTTCATTCGGCGACTTCAACGAATAACTACATCTATGTGATCTATGCCGGAAAATCAAGGGAGGAATTTGAATCCGAATGTTATGCAGGCGACAATTTGCTTGTCTATAATTGGCAGGGTAAGCCCCTGGTCAATTATAAACTGGACCGGTCCTTAAAAATCATGACGCTTGACAAAGAAAAAATGATTGTTTACGGCTTCAGTACCAATCCGGTAACCGGTGAACCTGAAGTAATAAAATATCAGCTTCCGAAAGTTACAAAAGATATATCACCATCATTATGAGATATTTTCATTTAGATTCGCGACTGTTAATAGCTTTCATTATTATTTCTTTAATTGAATGTAAACCCGGAATGAACGTTTTAAATAAGAATTCCAGGTATTTTTCGAAATTTCCAGAAGAGGAAACAATCGTTTTTGAAAACATTTGTGAATACAAAGAAGGAATTGGAGGAACGCTTCTGAATATAAAATACAGGAAGTTGATTTGATTTCAGGTAAAGTGGTTAAAGAGTATGGGAAAATAGAAGAAACCCCAGGAGATATATCGCTCACATTATTTAAATCAGCCTATCAATCTTTTATTTTTGCAAAACCAACCGGAGATAAAATCGTATTGCCGTACCGTTTTCTGGATGCGATTGAGATTTATAATCTGAAAACAGGTTCAAGTGTCGCCATACACGGACCTGAAGCATATGACTATGTCATTAAGATAATTCACGATATCACCGACCCCGGCTGTATTATTTAGCCTATACGTTTACTGAATAATCGCTGCATTAAACTAAAAAATATGTTGCGCATAAGTTCCATATTAACCGAAAAGTTTCTAACTTAACCATAAAAAATTTTCATCTTGAAAACGACATCAACTAAGCTGACGGAATTCATAGCGATAGCCTCAATCGCTATCCTGTCGGCGTGTTCGGGCACCCGGTCGGAAGAGTCTCAACAGGCGGAAAAAAGGGCTTATGTGAAGCAGCAAAATCCTGTAGAAGTGATGGTCCTGGAAAATGGACCCTTTAAAAAGGAGCTGGTTAACAACGGCAGGTTAATCGCCCTCCGCAAAGGAGAGTTGAAGTTCCGGGTAAGTGAGCAACTGGAAGAGGTACCGGTCAGAAACGGAGAGCATGTACGGACCGGGCAGCTGATTGCTTCGCTGGTGCCGTTTACCTACCGGCAGCAGTTGAACAGCGCTGAGATCAAAGTGAAACAAAGCCGGCTGGAAATGCAGAACGTATTAATAGGGCAGGGATACAATACACTGGACACCCTTCAAATACCTGCTCATATTTACCAGATGTCCACCATCAAGTCAGGTTATGCCGATGCGTTGCAGTCATTAAAGACGGCTGAGTTTAACCTGGAATCAACCCGGCTGATTGCACCTTTTGGCGGTGTTTTGGCCAATATCACCAAAAAGAAATACGAGCAGGTTGGCAGCGGCGATGTGTTCTGCACGCTGATCGACGACTCTGAGTTTGAAGTGGAATTCAAGCTGGTGGAAAATGAGATCGCCTCGATTACCCAGGGGGATGAGGTGCAGGTCATCCCGTTTTCGGACGCAGGTAAACATTACAAGGGAAGAATCACTGAAATCAATCCGCTGATCGATGCCAGCGGCCTGATCCTGGTTAAGGCACAGGTGAAAAATCCCGGCACACTGATGGAGGGCATGAATGTGAAGGTGCTGGTTGAAAAGGAGATCCCGGGACAGCTGGTTGTGCCGAAATCGGCGGTTGTATTGCGCCAGAACCAGGAAGTTTTGTTTAAATGTGTCAGCGACAGCATTGCCTTCTGGACCTACGTGCAGACGGTAGCCGAGAACAGCAGCTCGTATTCGGTCATCGCCCATCCGGATAAAGGAGGAACCCTTGAACCCGGCGACACGGTGATCATTTCCGGAAACCTGAACCTGGCCCACGAAAGCGGCGTGGAAATTCAATAATCAGAAGAAACCTAAATCAGCACCAGAAGACTTTTAACTTTTTAAAACGTTGAACCTTGAACTTTCCTCATGGTAGAATTCCTGATTAAGCGTCCCATTGCCGTCACCATGACCTTCATTGCCATCCTGGTGCTGGGCATTTTCGCCACGACTTTTATCCCGGTGTCGCTGATGCCGGACATCGATATCCCCGAGATTACTGTTCAGCTCAGCGTAACCAATACGCCCGCGCGGGAACTTGAAAACACCGTGGTGCAGCCCGTCCGCAGGCAACTGATGCAGGTGACCCACCTGGCTGATATTACCAGCGAAACCCGCAATGAGACGGCGGTGATCCGACTAAAGTTCGACTACGGCACCGACATTGACTTCGCCTTTATTGAGGTGAATGAAAAGATTGACCGGGCCATGAACTACCTTCCGCGGGAAATTCCAAGGCCCCGGGTCATCAAGGCCAATGCGACCGACATCCCGGTGTTGTATCTGAATCTGAGTGTCAAGTATCAAGACACAAGTATCAAGACACAAGAAAAAATGCAGTCGATGGAGCCCGTTCAGGGAGCTACACGAGAAGGAGCAAATGTTAAAACTGAACGCGATGGCGCAGAGGCGCAAAGGGGTGATCTTTTTCCGGTGTCGCAAAAGTTCGTGGAGCTGAGCCGTTTTGCTTCGAACGTGATCCGCAAGCGCATCGAACAGCTTCCCGAAGTGGCCATGGTCGATATGAGCGGGCTGGTAAGCTCGGAACTGCTGATTCTTCCCGATACCAGGAAGCTGCAGGCATTGGGAGTCAGTCAGGAGAAGCTCGAATCGCTGATTTCAAACAGCAACATCCGCCTGGGAAACCTGCTGATCCGCGACGGACAGTACCAGTATAACGTCAGGTTTTCATCCACATTGCAAAATAAACAAGATATTGAAAATATCTGGTTTAAAGTTGGCGACCGCTTACTGCAACTGAAGGATCTGGCTCAGGTTACCGAACATCCGCAAAAACAAAAAGGCAAGGTGCTCCAAAACGGTCTGGACGCCGTAACCATTGCCGTGATCAAGCAAAGCGATGCCCGTATGGCCGGGTTAAAGGAAAAACTAGGCGGCCTGATTGCCCGTTTTGAACAGGACTATCCCGGCATTGACTTCCATATTACCCGCAACCAGACGCAACTGCTGGATTATTCGATCAGCAATCTGAGGCAAAACCTGGTGCAGGGTGCTGTCCTGGCCTTTCTGGTGATGTTCTTCTTCCTGAAGGACTTCCGCGCGCCTCTTTTAATTGGCATTACCATTCCCACGGCTCTGATCATTACCATGCTCTTCTTTTATCTGCTGGGCATCTCGGTCAATATTATTTCCCTGGCCGGGATCATCCTGGGTGTGGGCATGATGACCGACAATTCGATCGTGGTGATTGACAACATCACCCAGCACCGGGAGAGGAGGAACAGGAGACCGGAGATGGGAGACCGGAGATGGGAGACCGGAAAAGAGAAAAGGGAAGAACTGAAAACGCAGGCAATAACAGAGACGGATTGGGAAGTGGGTACGCTGGCGCTGATCAAAGCCTGTGTGACCGGGACCAACGAAGTATTCAGTCCGCTGCTCAGTTCGATGTTCACCACCTGTGCCGTGTACATTCCCCTGATCTTTATCAGCGGGATTACCGGGGCCATGTTTTACGACCAGGCGCTGGCCGTGACTGTGAGCCAGCTTGCTTCGCTTGGGGTTGCCGTGACGATGATCCCGGTTTACTACCGGATCCTTTACCGGAAAGAGGGACCCAACCGCGTTAACCGCTTCCTGGAGAAAATCAGCTCGGTGAACTATGAAAAAGCATACATGAAAGGCTTTAAGTTCGTGATGCGTCACCAGGCATTGTCGTGGACGCTGACCGGCGCCTTCCTGCTGGGGGCTGTAGCCTTATTCATGGTCATGGAAAAAACAAAGCTCCCGCCGATCACTAAAGATGAGATCCTGCTCCAGGTTGACTGGAACGAACGGATTCATATCGATGAGAATAAAAAACGAACACTGCAGTTGATGGCTGGGCTCGACAGCCTGCTCCTGGAAAATACCTGCCTGATCGGCGAGCAGCAGTTTATCATGGACAAAGGCAGCTCGGCCACCTCGTCGGAAGTGCTGATCTACCTGAAAACAAAACGTGCACCAGACCTGCAGCCGGCTATTGACCAGGCTTCCGCTTACCTCCGGGAAAACTACCCGGAAAGCCTTTTTAGTTTTTCAGAAGCAGGCAACATTTTCAATATGATCTTTTCGGACAGGGAGAAGCCGCTGGTGGCAAGACTGCGGGCGGTAGATGACTTTGGCCCGAGCCGGATCGGCTTTCTGGAAAAGACCCTGAGCGGGCTTCGCAGCGCCTTCCCTGGGCAAAAAATTGAGTCGCTGCCATTGTATGAGTACTCCGTTTTGCACACCGACCCGGCTAAACTGCTGCTGTATGATGTATCCTTCGGTACCGTGCACAACAAACTGAAAAGCGCGTTTAACGAGAACCAGTTGCTGCTGCTCACCGATAACCAGGATTTCGTGCCGGTTATCCTGGGCGACCAGACCAAAACAATTGGGGAGATCCTGAGCGGGCTTTTTGTGCCTAACGCCAAAAACGAGCTGATCCCCGTGCGCAACCTGGTAACCGAAAGCAAGGGAGAAGAGCTGAAGACCATCATGGCCGGCAAGGAGGGCGAGTATTACCCGGTCGGTCTGGAGATTGAAGCCGCAAAAGCGGGGGAGGCAATGACAAGGGTCAGGGAAAGCCTCAGCGGGGACCGCAGCTATGAGGTCAGCTTCACGGGGAGCATCCTGTCGAACCGGGAACTGGTAAAAGAGCTCTCGCTGATCTTTGCCATTTCACTGGCCCTGCTGTTTTTCATCCTGGCTTCGCAGTTCGAGTCGCTGGTGCTTCCGCTGATTGTGCTCATGGAAATCCCCATCGACGTATTCGGCGCTTTGCTGATGCTGAAACTGGGCGGAGAGGGGATTAACCTGATGTCGATGATCGGAATGGTGGTGATGACCGGGATCATCATCAATGACTCGATCCTGAAGGTCGATACCATGAACCAGTTGGTGAAGGAAGGATACCCGGTGATCCGGGCCATTACCGAAGCCGGACACCGGCGGCTGAAGCCGATTTTGATGACCAGCCTGACCTCAGTGCTGGCCCTGGTACCGCTGCTGTTTACCTCTGACCTGGGGTCGGAACTGCAGAAACCACTGGCCCTGGCGGTGATCGGGGGAATGACCCTGGGAACATTGGTGAGCTTGTTTTTGGTGCCGCTGGCGTATTATTATTTGAAAAGAGACACAAGACAAAAGAGTAAAAAGCTGTTAGCTATGAGCTTTTAGTAGGAATAAATCAGTCGTAAACAAGTTAATCGCCAGTAAGGAATTCGTCAACAGATGCAAGATTAACACCAATGACAGCAACCTGAAATCCAGCGATTAATAATATAGAGTATATTTTCAAAGAAAAATATACTCTATATTAATTATTTTTTATATATTTATTTTTCTATATTAACTTACTATCCAGTAATGGAAAAATAAAAAAAGGAGAAAACCACTTAAACTTAGTCCAATGCTCATTAAACAACAGTTTTGGTAGCTCTCCTTTCGGGGAGCAAAGATATTAAAATTTGTATAATTGCATTTAACACAAGCCAGATCGGGCTTTTGTTATTCTACAAAAAATAAGCATTTTCGATATGTTTTAGTAAATATCTACATTATGAAAAAAAGATTTATTTATCCTTTAAGTTTTATTTTTATTTTTCTATTGGTGGTTGCCAACGTAAGTATTATTGCCACAAGTTCCACATCGTCATTGAATCTACAGGCTCTCAAGTCGGAGGCGTGTGAAGTATTTCCGGAAGGATGGGGAACTGTATTACTGATGAGATTTGGAATTTGTGATGTTACCGGCGGAGGTAGCGGAATCTATGGATGTTATGATGCTAACGATTCATGCAATCCCTGGTAAATAATGATTGAGGGGAATGTCCAAACAGAATATTTTACTACTACTCGTTAATCAGGGAGGACATTCTCTTCCCAAAAATAAGTGTTGGTCATGAGAAACAAAATTTTCAAATTGCTTATTATTGTTTTGGCTATCTGCACCCAGTCCTGCCAAACTGAACTGAAGGATCCTTCAGTCGAGACAATAAATATCGGTTCAAAAAAAAATAAAGCCGTAGAATTCACCGAACTATTTTCTTCCGTTCAATATATACCATTAGAAACAACCAATAGTTGTCTTATGGGAGGAGTTTCTCAATTCTCAGAATTTGAGGGCCGCTTTTTTATTTTAGATCAGAAGACCAAACAAGTTTTTGCGTTTAACCATGATGGCAAGTTTTTAAATAAAATTGGCAGACAAGGAAAAGGCCCCGGTGAATTTTTATATCCAAAGCAGTTTGTTATAAATGAATCGAAATCTCTGCTATACTTGTATGACAGCACTCAAAAAAAAATTATCCGGTACCGTTTGGACGGACAATTTATAGATGAAATTCGAGTGAATGCATACATGCGTGCATTTGCACTAGATGAGAAAGATAATATTCTTTTGGGTTATGTCACAGATTTACCGAATATGAAATTTGATACAGATATAAATTCTGAAATTATTAAATTCATTAAAATAGATCAACAGGGAAAAATTACAAATCATATCGCAGGCATTGAATCAACTTCTTTTAGGCTGGAGTTTTCTTATATTATACAGAAAGAGTCAGACAAAAGTATTCTGTTTGTCGAACCTCTTAATGGATCTATTTTTAATTTTGACGGCAATAATATATCGGTTAGGTACAAACTAAATTTCGGAAACAGAACAGCACCAGACAGACTGAAAAAAGATTTAAACATAATGGAAGTTCCTAAGAATGGTAAGCAAGTCAAGTTTTTTGAAGATGCCTTGGCGAATTATTTTCTTGGCTTTTACCGGTTTCTTACAAATAAAGATTGGTTGTTTTTATCTTATCAGCATCAGAGGCGCTTTGAATATTTTTTTTACAACAAAAGTTCGCACGAAAGCATAGAAATATCTGCGGAACAAGAAGATCTTGGATGGAATAAGTTTTTCATGCCCCTATTCATGAATGAGAATTCAATTTATGCGGTTACAGAACCAGAAAAATTATTGATAAAAATGAACGAGCCAGAAAAATTAGCCCCTTCGGTATCTGCTTTGAGACTAGGGGATAACCCTGTAATTATCCAGTACAAGTTAAAATGATAAGAAAAATTCTCATTCCGATCATCATCATTCTATTATTTTCGTTTGATGTTTTCCTGGGTCTAAGAACTGTTATGCAAAATGCTAAAATTAACGACTTAAGACAAATAGTGAAAGAAAATAAAAAGCAACAAAAGGAGTTGATTAAATCATTTATATATCAAAAGCAAGTGGAAAGCAGTTATGAAGGAACTTTGATAGAAAGTCGATTGCTTGACACAATAAATTTCCAAGGAAGTCTCATTTTGAGGCTAAACACTAAAAGCTGCCAGAAATGTTTAGACAGTATTTTACTTTCATTAAATAAACTTAAAGGAAAATTTATCTGTGACATTATAATCACTGGTACATTTCAAACAAAAACAGAATTTAGCTATTACACTAAAAATGTTCTTAAAGACTGGCATGTGATAAATCTGGGAAAAGAATATCTCATGGATAATCAATTGGAATATGACGCCACACTATTTTTTTTTACAATCGACGAAAGCAAAAAAGTTCGTGATCTCTTTGTCCCCAATAAAAATTTTCCTGTTTTAACTGATGCTTATTTAAACATGTTTTGCCGAACTTATGAGAATTAATAAAATACATGAAAGGTTTTTTTTTTTGATATTACCATTTTTGTGGATTAATTGTTCTCCCCCAGAGAATCAATCTAAAGCCGTCATCCTATTTACCCAACAAGAGTATAATTTTGGCGACGTTTTTTTTAAGAAACCGGTGACATGCCATTTTCAATTTATTAATTTGGGTAAGACAGCGTTAATGATTGATAATGTTAGGACCACCTGCGGTTGTACTATTGTAGATTGGGCAAAAAAGCCTATAAAGCCAGGGGAATTTGGAATGATTGATATCAAATATGATGCAATCTCTTCAGGTTCATTTTATAAAGAAATTGGGATTTACTATAATGGTACAGATTCTCCTGTTATTCTAAGAATTAAGGGTAAAGTAGTATTTCCCTATGAATAAAAAACAGTACTAACAAACAATATGACATTCTAACCTGTAACTTTGAACCCTTCAACCTCATATCGTTTGCCGTCGTTTTCCGTGATCGTGGTCTTTGTGCTGCTGGTGATCATGGGAGCGGGACTGATGCCGCTGCTGAACGTGCAACTGAACGTGTCGCGCTCGCTTCCGCGACTGACAGTGAGCTATTACTGGCCGGATGCATCGGCGCGCGTCATTGAACAGGAGGTGACCTCCCGGCTGGAGGGACTGTTCAGCTCGGTGAAGGGCATCAGGGAGGTTTCGTCGGTCTCGTCGAAGGGGAACGGACGCATCAGCCTGTCGTTCAAGAAGGAGGTCAATCCCGACGCCGTCCGTTTCGAGATCGCCTCGCTCATCCGTCAGGCTTACCCGGAACTGCCTGAACAGGTTTCCTTTCCGGAACTTTCGATGGGAACAGGGGGACAGAACGTGGAGCCGGTGATGACTTACACGCTCAATGCCAGCGCCAGCCCGTATTTCATCCAGAAATATGCCGAAGATCATCTGGTCCCCGCGCTCTCGCTCCTGGAAGGGATCAGCGGGGTGAAGGTTTACGGATCGACGCCTTTTGAATGGCAGATCACCTTCGACAGCGACCGGCTCCAGACCCTCGGGATCGGCTCGGGTGAGCTGGTAAGCGGCATTCAGGACTATTTTGGCGAAGGGTACCTGGGACAAGGCTTTGTTTCGGGCGCCGATGAGAATAACGGTACCATTACGGGTATCTACCTGCAGAACGGCGTGCACGACAGCATCGGCTGGCAGCGCATTCCCATCAAAAAGACCGGGGGCAGGGTCATCTTTCTTGGCGATCTGGCCACTATTCAATACCAGGAACAGCAACCTTCGTCGTATTTCCGCATCAACGGGCTCAACACGATCAACATGGTGATCTATCCCCGCGAAGATGTCAATAACCTGGAACTGGCGAAGGAAATAAAAGAAACGACCGCAAAGCTTCAGGCAGCCCTTCCCCCGGGCTATTCGCTGCTGCTGGCAAACGATTCGACGCAGTACATCCGCGATGAACTGCGCAAGGTCTTTACCCGGACCATCCTTTCCCTGGTCATCCTGCTCACCTTTGTCCTTTTGATCAGCCGCCAGCTGAAATACCTGTTTTTGATCACGGTGAGCATCCTGACAAACCTGGTGGTGGCCTGTATTTTCTATTACCTGCTGAAAATCGAAATTCACCTCTATACCCTGGCCGGCATCACCATTTCCTTTGGCATGATCATCGACAGCAGCATTATCATGATCGACCATATCCTGCACCAGGGAAATAAAAAGGCATTCCTGGCTGTCCTGGCGGCCACGCTGACCACGATCGGGGCCCTGTGCATGATCTTTTTCTTAAAGGAAGAGCAGCGGGTGAACCTGGTCGAGTTTGCCTGGGTGATCATCGTCAACCTGTCGGTGTCGCTGTGCGTGGCCCTGTTTTTCATCCCGGCTCTGATGGAGAAGATCAGAATGAAAGCGCGGCGCAGTGTCAGACAGATTAAAAGAAGGCGACGAACGGTAAGGCTGACCTGGTTCTACGGGCGGTTTATCCGTTTCAGCAAACGATTTAAATGGGCCTTTATCCTGCTCTTTGTCCTCGGATTCGGAATCCCGGTACAATGGCTGCCCGCAAAAATCGAAAAAGAAGGCAAATGGGCGGACAGGTATAATAAAACCCTTGGGGGCAGCTGGTTCACCGAAGATGCGAAACCGGTACTGGAGAAAGTATTGGGCGGATCGCTCAGGCTGTTTTCGGAATACGTGTTTGAGAGTTCCTTTTACTCGGAGCCCTCCAGAACGATGTTGTACGTTCGGGGTAAAATGCCCGAAGGCTGCACGGTGCAGCAGCTCAACGAAGCCATCGAAAAAATGGAAAACTTTTTGAGCCGCTTTGATGAGATCGAATTATTTGAAACCTCGGTAAGCTCCTATAACAACTCCTCGATCAGGATCAGCTTTAAACCGGATGTGGAGAACGGCTCGTTCCCGTATTTTTTGAAGGAAGAGATCACCTCGAAAGCGATCAGCCTGGGCGGGCTTGACTGGGCCGTGTACGGGGTGGGGCGCGGGTTTTCGAACGAACTGAACACGGGCTTTAAGAACAGCCGCATCATCCTGGAAGGTTACAATTACGACCAGTTGTATGGTTATGCTGAACTGCTTTCAAAAAAGCTCTCCGGAAACGAACGGGTCAAAGACATTGAAATTACCGGTTCGACCGGCTGGAACAGCACCACCCTCTATGAGTACTACCTGGATTTCGACAAGCAGGGCTTTGGACTAAATGACGTGCAGATCGGACAATTCTACACGTTCCTGAAAGACAAGGTCTACAAGGCCAATCTGAGCCCGGTGTACCATAATAACGAGTTGCAGCCCGTGTCGCTGGTATCCGGCTCCTATGGCCGTTTTAACGTGTGGGACCTGAAACACCGGCCCATTGAAATCGGCGATAAGCAACTGAAACTGTCGGGTTTCGCACAGGTGAGCAAACAAAAGTCAGGCAACGAGATTCACAAAACCAACCAGCAGTACCAGCTGGTGGTTGCGTATGACTTCGTGGGACCGGAGCCTTTGTCGAAGATTGTGCGGGAACGGCACGAGAAGGAACTGAGCGAAATCCTGCCGCTGGGATATTCAGTAAAACAGGTCAACTGGGGGTGGGGCTGGGATAAAAAAGACAAAAAGCAATACCTGCTGATCCTGCTGGTAATCGTGATCATTTACTTTATCTGTTCCATCCTGCTGGAATCGCTACGCCAGCCTTTTGCCATCATCCTGATGATCCCGGTATCGTTTGCCGGGGTTTTCCTGACCTTTTACCTGTTCGACTTCAACTTTGACCAGGGCGGCTTTGCCTCCTTTATCCTGTTATCGGGAATCGTAGTGAATGCGGGCCTGTACATCATCAACGATTACAATCATTTTTGCAGGGAAAGAAAAAAGAAAAACAGTCTGCGGTTGTACCTGAAGGCTTTTAATCAGAAGATCATCCCGGTGTTTCTGACGATCATCTCGACTGTTCTGGGCCTGGTTCCCTTTGTGTGGTCGGGCCAGAAAGAAGTGTTCTGGTTTGCCTTTGCCGCCGGCGCCATGGGCGGACTGATCTTCTCCATCGTAGCCATCCTGATTTACCTGCCGCTGTTTCTGAAACTGAAGTAAGGTTGCCGGTCTTGCATGGGTAGAGAGCTTACGGCCATATCATTTTAATTGTTTGGCAAAACTAACCCTCTCGCTTAAATCACGTATGAGGTAAAAACCTAACCTCATATTTCATCTTATGGATTATACCGAAAGCATTCAAAGCGTAGAGCCGAAGAAAAAAGATTCGAGACGAATCGATTCGAAATTTTTTGAACAGGAACTGGAGAAACTGCACATTGAACTGGTAAAACTTCAGGACTGGATCAAGCACGAAAACCTGAAAGTGGTGGTTGTGTTTGAAGGCCGCGATGCAGCAGGGAAGGGGGGCGTTATCAAGACAATCACCCAGCCGCTTAATCCGAGGATATGCAGGGTGGTCGCCCTGGGAACACCCACTGAGAGAGAAAAAACACAATGGTATTTCCAGCGGTACATACCTCACCTGCCGGCCGGCGGTGAAATGGTTTTGTTCGACCGGAGCTGGTATAACCGGGCAGGGGTGGAACATGTGATGGGCTTTTGCACGGAGCAGGAATATGAAGAATTTATGCGCACCTGTCCGGAATTTGAACGGATGCTGATCCGCGCCGGAATCATCCTGATCAAATACTGGTTCTCGGTTTCGGACGAAGAACAGGAACACCGGTTTCAGTCGCGCATTAACGATCCGCTGAAACATTGGAAACTGAGCCCGATGGATCTGGAATCGCGTGAGCGGTGGCTGGAATACAGTCAGGCAAAGGATGAGATGTTCCGGTATACCGATACCCGGCATTCGCCCTGGTATGTGGTCCCTGCCGACGACAAAAGGCGCGCACGTTTAAACTGCATCAGCCATTTGTTGAGTATGATCCCTTACCAGGACCTTCCGCAGGAAAATATCATCCTTCCGGAACGCAAAGAAGCATATGGTTACATGCGCCCGCCGATTTCGAGCCAGACCTTCATCCCTGAAAAATATTAGTCTTCAGAAAAATCAAAAGCCAACGAATCCGGTAACGGACACGGAAAATATAAAAATGAGGTCCAAAACCGGCAAAAGACGCTTTCAATGGATGAAAGATCGTGTAGAAATAACTATATTCGGTGTCGTGAACATGAGCGTTTTATTATACACTAACTTAATCCAATGACACATGAAGCGAGGTGCTTTTATTTTTCTCATACTGATCAGCGCGGGTTCCTTTGCCGGCAATGAATGGACAAACCTGTTTAATGGGAAGGACCTGACCGGCTGGAAACAACTCAACGGTAAAGCCAAATATGAAGTTGTTAACGGTGAAATTGTTGGTACTACCGTAGCCAACACACCGAATTCGTTTATGACTACCGAAAAAAACTACGGTGACTTTATCCTGGAGCTTGAATTGCTGGTCGACAGCCGGATGAACTCAGGTATCCAGATCAGAAGCCTGAGTAAACCCGACTATAAAGACGGACGGGTACATGGGTATCAGTGCGAAGTTGACCCGGCCGAACGGGCCTGGAGTGGCGGTATTTATGATGAAGGACGACGCGGCTGGCTGTATCCGCTCGACCTGAACCCCTGCGGAAGAAAGGCTTTCAAAAAAGACGAGTGGAATCATTACCGGATCGAGGCGATCGGAAATTCTATCCGCACCTGGGTCAATGGGATTCCCTGCGCTGACCTGATCGACGACCTGACAGCTGAAGGTTTTATTGCCTTGCAGGTACATTCCATCGGAGATGCATCCGAGGCCGGCCGCCAGATTCGCTGGAAGAATATCCGTATTCAAACCGAAAACCTGAAACAGAGCCCGTGGACCGATATTCCGGTGGTGAACCTGATTGCCAATAACCTTTCGCCGCAGGAACGGGCGCAGGGCTGGAAACTTTTGTTTGACGGAAAGACGACGCAGGGATGGAGAGGTGCAGGCAAAGATGCATTCCCCGCCAAAGGATGGCAGGTTAAAAACGGCGAACTCATCGTTCAGGCGGCTCAGGGCGCCGAAGCCGGCAATGGCGGTGACATCGTCACCTTGGATGAATATTCCACTTTTGAGCTGAAACTTGATTTCATGATGACTGAGGGCGCCAACAGCGGGATCAAATATTTCATCACCGAAAAATACGGAACGGATCAGTCAGCGATCGGTTTAGAATACCAGATCCTGGACGACGCCAAACATCCCGATGCAAAAGCAGGCGCTGCCGGTAACCGCACCATTGCTTCGCTCTACGATCTGATACCGGCCCACCCGAATAAAATTGTGAATAAACCCGGCGAATGGAACCAGGCACGTCTGATTGTATGCGGTACCCGACATGAGGAATGGCTGAAAGGAAATAGTCTGGAGCCTTCCGATTTCACGGGTGCTCATGTGGAACACTGGCTAAATAACCGGAAGGTGCTGGAGTATGAACGTGGTACGCAGGCTTTCTATGCCCTTGTTGCCCGAAGCAAATACGTGCAGTGGGAAGGTTTTGGCGGCTGGCCGTCGGGTCACATCCTGCTGCAGGACCATGGAAATGAGGTGCATTTCAGAAGTATCAAGATCAGGGAGATAAGATAGTCGTAAGTCGTAAGTCGTAAGACACAAGTATCAAGACACAAGACACAAGAACCAAGATACAGGATACGAGATACATGACAGAAGATTAAAGGAACTGCGGAGACAGCAGTTAAAAAAACTCTTTGGCTGAGGCTAAAGAGTTTTTTTATTTTGTAAATTAGCTGTTGAGCAAAGTAAAACGTTAATCTAACAGACATGGCCAGAGGAATATCTTTACACATCGGACTGAATTTCGTTGACCCGGCTCATTACTCCGGGTGGGACGGAACGCTGAATGCGTGTGAAAACGATGCGACCGATATGGAACGCATTGCTTCGGCGCAGCACTTTGAAACGAACCTGATGCTTCGTGAGAAGGCCACGCGTAAAAATGTAACAAATGCCATCCGTCAGGCTGCGAATGGCCTGAAGCCAGGAGATATTTTTTATGTCTCTTATTCGGGGCATGGGGGCCAGTTGCCCGATTTAAATGGCGATGAACCCGACGGACAGGACGAAACCTGGTGTTTGTTCGACGGGGAGCTTCTCGACGATGAGTTAAATGAATTATGGCTTGCTTTTAAAAAAGGTGTGCGCGTGCTGGTCACATCCGACAGTTGTCATAGCGGCACCATCGTCAAGGAGGCGACCAATAACCTGATTGCATTCAGTGACTTTTCTCCCCGTTTTATGAACAGCCAGCATGCACTCGCCACTTACAGCAGCAATCAGGAATTTTATGACAACCTTTTATTAAAGCGAAAAGAGATATCGGCTGCCGATATCCAGGCGTCGATTGTGCTGATATCGGGTTGCCAGGACAATCAGTATTCGTATGACGGAACTTTCAACGGTGCCTTTACCGGTGCGTTGAAACGGGTGTGGAATGGCGGCCAGTTCAACGGGAACTACCGTACTTTTCACAAGCAGATTCAGTATCTT
>JBCFBK010000095.1:0-7209 GCA_038562555.1 Prolixibacteraceae bacterium
AGATCGCTTGATATCTGCCGAACGTGAGAAACATCGCCGAAGGCGAAATGACTAATGCAATGAACATTTCGATTAAGCGAGTGCAAAGCCAAACTTGTTTGAGCTTTGCCGAGCGTGAGAAATGACTAATGCAATGAACTTTTTCTTATTTTTGTTCTTATTAAAAGGACTTAAATTATTCTATGTTTGAGAAACTGATTCTTCTTGAAGGGGTCGATCCCCTTGAATTTTACGGCGTAAACAATTCAAAGATCGATTTAATAAAAGCGTTCTTTCCAAAGCTGAAAATTGTCAGCCGGGATAATCAGTTAATCATTCACGGCGATAAAAAAGAAAGTTTCGCTTTCGAACAAAAGCTGCAGCTCTTACTTGATCATTACAATCAATTCAACATTTTGCCTGAAGAGACGATCCGGCAGGTGATGAATGATGACCCGATGGCGGCAGAAGCTTTGGCCGGGAACCTGACAGATGTGCTGCTTCACGGGAATAACGGAAAACCCATCCGTGCCCGTACGCCCAATCAACGGGTACTGGTTGAGGCCACACGGAAATCAGATCTGGTATTTGCGATCGGTCCTGCGGGGACCGGAAAGACCTACACGGCCATCGCTCTGGCCGTCCGCGCCCTCAAAAACAGGAACATCAGGCGGATCATTCTAAGCCGGCCGGCCGTGGAAGCAGGCGAAAGACTGGGGTTTTTACCCGGCGATCTTAAAGAGAAGATCGATCCCTATTTGCAACCGTTGTATGATGCACTGCAGGACATGATCCCCAACAAAAAGCTGGAGGAATTTATGAAAGACGGTATCATCCAGATTGCACCTTTGGCATTTATGCGGGGCCGAACCTTAAGCGATGCTTTCGTTATCCTGGATGAAGCACAGAACACCACCCTGAACCAATTAAAAATGTTTCTCACCCGCATGGGAATGAATACCAAGTTCATCATTACCGGCGACGAGACACAGATCGACCTCCCCTCACCCTCCCAATCAGGCCTGCTGCAAGCCAAAAAAATCCTTTGGGATATCGATGATATCGCATTTGTACAATTCAATTCAGGAGATATTGTCCGCCACCGGCTGGTGCGGAAAATAGTGGAAGCGTACGACAGGCATTACCAGCAACAAATGGAGCGGAAACAAGTTGAAAAAGAAAAGGCAAGGATCTCAGATGATGAGCCGGGCCAATCAGTATAACCGACATTAAAAATCAGCAAAATGGATAAAGCATTAACAAGAACCAATTTTAACTTCCCAAAACAAAAGGGCGTGTACCATGGCAAGGTTCGCGACGTCTACAATATCAACGATGAATTTTTGGTCATGGTGGTCAGCGATCGCATTTCAGCTTTTGATGTGATATTGCCTGAAGGTATTCCTTTCAAGGGACAGGTATTGAACCAGATCGCTTCTAAATTTCTGGACGCCACGGCCGACATCGTACCCAACTGGAAAATTGCCTCCCCTGATCCGAATGTGACCGTTGGGCACAACTGTGAACCTTTCAAGGTGGAGATGGTCATTCGCGGCTATCTTACCGGTCATGCCTGGCGGGAATACCGCGACGGGAAACGCAGCATCTGCGGTATCCCGTTTCCGCAGGGAATGAAGGAGAATCAGAAGTTTCGTGAGCCGATCATCACACCGACAACAAAAGCAGATGAAGGCCACGATGAAGATGTTTCAAGAGAAGAGATCATTGGCGACGGGCTGGTAAGTGAAAAGGATTATGATCTGCTCGAAGAATACACCCGTAAACTCTTTAAAAGAGGAACTGAAATCGCTGCAGAGAAAGGTTTGATCCTGGTCGATACCAAATATGAATTCGGGAAAAAAGATGGAAAAATTTATTTGATCGACGAAATCAATACGCCCGATTCTTCCCGGTATTTTTACGCCAATGGGTATGAAGAACGTTTGGCTAAAGGAGAAAGTCAAAAACAACTGTCCAAGGAGTTTGTCCGTCAATGGCTCATCGAAAATGGGTTTCAGGGAAAAGAAGGACAAAAAATCCCGGTGATGGATGAAGCATTCGTTCAGTCTGTATCGGATCGTTACATCGAGCTTTATGAAAATATTACCGGAGACCGGTTTGTGAAATCAGATACGACTCAACTGGTATCCCGTATCGAAAAAAATGTAACCCGTTTTTTAGATAGCTTGTAACAATTCTTTCAACCATAAAGCAAAGCTGCCGGGAAATTCCAATCCGGCAGTTTTGTTTAAGAACACTCCCATGGCCATAAAAAAGACAAATGCCGCCCGCCTGCTCGACAGTAAAAAGATCAGTTATGAGATAATCGAATATGAAGTCGACGAAAATGATTTAAGTGCTTTGACTCTTGCCTCAAAACTGGAGCAAAAAGCAGATCAAGTCTTTAAGACATTGGTGTTGCGTGGAAACGCCAATGGCATATTTGTCATCGCAATACCAGGTGATTCGGAAATCGATCTTAAAAAAGCAGCTAAAATCTCAGGGAACAAAAGTATTGCCATGGTCCATATGAAGGAATTGCCTGGCCTGACCGGCTACATTCGTGGCGGATGCTCGCCATTGGCTATGAAAAAGGACTTTCCTGTTTTCATCCATGAAAGCTGCAGAAAACACCGGCATATTTATATCAGTGCGGGGAAGCGTGGTCTTCAGTTAAAACTGGCGCCTGCCGACCTGATCAATTGCACCAAAGCGACTATTGCCGATCTGATTGAAACATAGCCCCGAGATATGAACACAAGATTTTTCTCTGCAACGAAATCCGTACCAATCATTAAATCGGTTATGAATTCGTTTAACACCTTAAACCATCGATTTAAATCTGTGTTATCTTGAATAACTGATCATTAAAATTTAAGACATGAGGTTCATTACCGATGCCTTCGATCGCTTTTTCAAAGAGGAAAGTTCGTCAAGCATGTTGTTGCTGGGTGTCACCGTAGTCACGCTGTTGTTCGTCAATATCGGGTTTTATGATTTTTATCACGAGCTACTGCATCAGGAATTAAGCTTCGGCATCGCCGGTTTTGTCATCTCCAAGTCCCTTACACACTGGATAAACGACGGTTTGATGGCCATTTTCTTTTTCCTGATCGGACTGGAAGTCAAGCGCGAGATCCTGATCGGCGAATTATCCAGCCTCCGGAAAGCCAGCCTGCCGGTTATCGCTGCCTGCGGCGGAATGCTGTTCCCCGTTCTGATTTATTTATCATTGAACAACCAGCCTGAAGCCGTGCAGGGATGGGCGATACCTATGGCGACCGATATTGCGTTTTCTCTGGGTATTATGCAATTGTTGGGTAAACGGGTTCCATACGGTTTGAAAATATTTCTTACTGCTTTTGCCATTGCCGATGACCTTGGCGCCATCCTCGTGATCGCTCTGTTTTACAGCTCATCGATCCATTGGTTGCTAATCCTGGTCGCACTTGCATTATTTGCGGGCTTGCTCGCCCTGGCTCGTTGGGGACTCTATTCAAAATACCTCTTTTTTATCGTGTCGGTGGTTATCTGGGTGCTGTTTCTTAAATCAGGTATTCATGCCACGCTTGCGGGAGTGTTGGTTGCTTTCGCCATACCAATCAGAAAAAGAATAAACGTTGCTCACTTCCAGGAAAATATGCGGGAAGCGCTCGAATCATTCGAATCAGTATCAACGCCCGGACAGCCGCAGCCGATCCTCAATAATGATCAGATCGGAGCCTTAAGCGCCATCGAAAGTCTGGCCGGGCAGGTGCAGTCGCCTTTGCAGGAACTGGAGAATAAATTGCACGGGTGGGTAGCTTTCGTGATCATGCCCGTTTTTGCCTTCGCCAACGCCGGGGTGCTGATCAATGCCGCCAGCTTTTCGAATATCGGCTTATCGCTGATCATTGCTGCCAGTCTTGTCCTTGGAAATACGATCGGCATCGGACTGTTCTCCTGGCTGGCCATTAAGTTCGGCTTTTCCAGTCTGCCTGATAATACCCGCTTCGGCCAACTGGCTGCTGTGGGAATTATTGGAGGCGTTGGGTTTACCATGTCGCTTTTCATCACGAATCTTGCTTTTGCAGACCAGGCTTTGATTGA
Organism: Prolixibacteraceae bacterium; assembly: GCA_038562555.1. Lineage (GTDB taxonomy): Bacteria > Bacteroidota > Bacteroidia > Bacteroidales > Prolixibacteraceae > JBCFBK01. Next base: position 4,069 of record JBCFBK010000095.1, read on the forward strand.
TGCGTCTAAAATCGGTATTCTGCTGGGTTCGCTTACTGCAGGAGTCCTTGGATATTTGATGCTGAAACTATCCCTGGGGAAAAGTCACGTGCAAAGGGCTGAACAGGGTATCCGGTCATCTGATTTACAGGAAAAATAACCCTACGCCCATAACCGTGACAATTGCTCCGGCTATTTCCTTCCAGTTTACCTTTTCTTTAAAAATGAATATCGCAGGTGGAATGATTAGTACCGGAACAATGGCCATCAGCGTGGCTGCAATACCGGCCTTGGTATGCTGGATAGCAAGCAGCGAAAATGAAACTCCTAAAAAAGGACCGAAAAGTGAGCCAAGCGAAATCCGTTTCATGGCTTCTCTGTTTTTAAGGGCAAGCAAAACCTGGGGATATCGTTTTAGAATAAACAGCAGCGCGGTGAAACCAACCATTCCGGTAAAGACGCGGATGTGTGAGGCTGCAAAAGCATCGTAATCGCCCATTCCCTTCTTGCTGATAACCAGTCCGGTAGCCTGACCTAGTGCTCCTCCCAACGCGAGAAAGATCCCCTTTATGGAGTAAGATGTGGTAAGGCGCATCTGACCTCTTTTGCTTCCGTTCAGTGCCTTATTCTCCCTTTTTAGAATGACCATGCTGATCCCGGAGAGCGTAACAATCATGCCCAGCCAGTTCATTGGCGAAAGAACTTCACCCAAAACCAACCGGGATATAAAAGCGGTGAAAGGGGGAGTCATCGCCATGATCAGCATTGAAATACGGGCTCCGATAACGACAAAAGCCTGGAAGAGTAAAAGATCGCCAATTACAAAACCTACTAATCCGGACAGGATAAGCCACATCCAGCGTTCTGCGCCCGCATCAAACGGAAACCACATCCCTCGGGTGATTTGGGTATAAACGGCAAAAATGACAAATGCAAAGACCAGGCGGATCAGATTAACAGCAAGCGATCCAACCCGCTTCCCTGCCGACTCGAAAGCCATGCTGGTCACTGTCCAGAAAACAGCGGTCAGCAAAGCTGCAGTTTCTCCAAAATATGCCATGATTTTATATTGCCTTGGGTGAAATTAAAGGCGAATGTACATGGTTATTTTTATTTTATCAATTAAAAATTTTTCATCTTGCTGAACGCAGGTTAGAACCTGAAGCACAGCAGGACAAAACAGCATGATTATTGTTTTTGTGCAATTGCATGCTCATGTACACTGCCCACAGCCCGACCTGAGGGATCTGCATTTTTACGAAACGATTCGTCCCAGGCAAGCGCCTCGGCTGTACTGCAGGCTATAGAAGGTACCGAGGGGACACAGGAAGCGGCCTGATCGGAAGGAAAATGCTCACTGAATATTGATCGATAGAGATACTCTTCTTTCGACATGGGGGTATTGATCGGATACCGGAAATGTGCATTTTTCATCATTTCGTCAGATACTTTCTCGTTGGCAATTTGCTTGAGTGTATCAATCCATCCGTAGCCGACGCCATCCGAAAACTGTTCTTTCTGCCTCCAGGCAACACTTTCCGGCAGTATGTTCTCGAATGCCTTGCGGAGCACCCATTTTTCCATTTTTCCGTTTCCGGCCATCTTATCTTTCGGATTCAGGCGCATCGCCACATCCAGAAATTCCTTGTCAAGAAACGGCACCCTTCCTTCAACACCCCATGCTGCGAGCGATTTGTTGGCACGCAGGCAGTCATAAAGATTCAGTTTATTCAGCTTCCGCAGTGTTTCCTTATGAAATTCCTCCGGATTCGGTGCTTTGTGAAAATAAAGATACCCGCCGAAAACTTCGTCGGCCCCTTCTCCGGAGAGTACCATTTTTATGCCCATTGAACGGATTACACGGGCCATCATATACATGGGTGTGGAAGCCCTGATGGTCGTGACATCGTAAGTCTCGATATGATAAATCACATCCCGGATGGCATCCAGGCCCTCCTGAATCGTATAATGGATCTCATGATGGATCGAACCGATATGATCGGCTACTTTGCGGGCCGCTGCCAAATCGGGAGAACCTTCGAGTCCGATAACAAACGAATGCAACTGAGGCCACCAGGCATCTTTTTTATCTTCGTCTTCTATTCGTTTGGCTGAAAATTTTTTCGCCAGTGCAGAGGTAATGGATGAATCCAATCCGCCCGATAAAAGCACCCCGTATGGCACATCCGACATTAACTGCCGGTGAACAGCCTGTTCCATTGCTATTTTTAATTCTTCGATACTGCTGGTATTGTCTTTTACATTTTCATAATCCATCCAGTCCCGCGTCCACCACCGTTTAATTTCACCATCTTTGCTGTACAAATAACTGGCTGGAGGAAATTCCTGAATTTTAGAGCAGTAACCTTCGAGCGCTTTTAGCTCGGAAGCGACGTAAAAGTTTCCCTTCTTATCCCATCCCATGTAAAGGGGAATGATCCCGATATGATCACGTCCAATCAGGTAGGCGTCTTCTTCCACATCGTATAAGGCAAAGGCAAATATCCCGTTTAAATCGTCCAGAAATGCAGCGCCTTTCTCCTGATATAAGGCCAGAATGACTTCACAGTCAGAACCGGTCTGGTACTCATAACTGTCTTTTGTATTTTCACGGATCGCCCTGTGATTATAGATCTCGCCGTTTACACCCAAAACCAGTTTCCGGTCCTTACTATAGAGGGGTTGACCCCCGGATGCAGGATCCACAATCGACAGACGCTCATGGGCAATGATGGCTTTCTCCCCACAGTAGATACCCGACCAGTCCGGTCCGCGATGCCGGACCAGCTTCGACTGCTCCAAAACCTGAGTCCGCAATTCCCGTGCATCTGTCTTTAAATCAAATACGCCTACAATTCCACACATTTCTTGTCAGTTTTAAAAAAAGAGATTCAAATCCGATTCAAAAATAGTCAAATTGTTGTTATTACAAAATTTTTATTGACTTTTTTCCATATAAACAAATACAAATTTAACAAATAGACTAATATTTCAAACTTTTAATTTCTTTTTGATCTTTATTAATATTCATAAACAGCCCCTTTGAAAACTACCCACTAGGCAAAAATTTAGCAAAAAATTAAAACGGCCTCCCTTAAAAAAAGGGGCCTGTTGCTCTATTCATCTAAAATCCGGTAGTGGGAATAAAAAAAGCAGCCTGTT
>JBCFBK010000017.1:0-32896 GCA_038562555.1 Prolixibacteraceae bacterium
CACTTTTCCGGAACCGCACATCGGATTCCTGTGCAAGAGCATGTTCAAACAGGCTGGCAGTTTAATTACCTATCATTACGACCGGACCACCGGCAAATGCCCCTGGGCTTCATCCGCCTACAAATATTACCCCATTTATTTCAACAACGGCAACTGGTACAACATTACCCGCCGGGTAGTTATGAATACCTTCACCAATGGCGTAGCCAATGCCGACGGTATCCATGAAGTATGGGTCGACGGCCGCATGATCTTTCAGGAGAACAATCTCAAACTGATGGTCACTGAATCGGAAAGCATGAAAATCGATGACCTGAACATCGCCCATTTTTACGGCGGCGGTTCCGACGATTATATGCCCCTTTACGAATGTTACGGTTATATCGATAATGTGAAGGTTTATATGCCCGAAAACGATCCTGTTTCCGGACGTCTGCTTCACTCGCCTGAGCAGATTCTTCAGACACCCGACGAAATCAGTTCCCGGACCCTGATTTATGACAAGCTGATTACCGCTCCCGGAACCTTGAAAAATACGGAGTTTGGAAATACCTATGGCGGATGCATCGATGAAACTTATCTGATCGACGCCGGACAAGGCAAAACCGTGACATTCACGTTCACCAGCTATTCAGTAAATGACTCCGGTGATTTCCTGTTTTTCTACGACGGGAACCAAACCGATTCGGATTTAATCAAAACCATTCCCGGCCCTTCAACCGGAACAGCTTTACAGATCAAGAGTTCCGGAAGGTATCTGTTTGTTCGCTTTTCAACCGACAGGGATGAAGGAGGAGCCGGATGGACCGGGAAGTTTACATTTCAATAAATCATTTAACTAAACTAAAAATTATGAAGCGATTTCTGTTTTTTTCTCTCACGTTTATTATGCTGATCAGCAATGGCTACGGGCAGAAGACCTACACGGCCGAAGAAGCCTTTCAGTTGATCGATCAGATTGAACCTGCCCCTTTTCAGCGCACACAGCATCCGGATGCGCAATGGTTTCCCGAAGCCGGCATGGGACTGTTTATGCACTGGGGAATTCACAGTGTGGCAGCCCTGAATCCGTCCTGGGCAATGATCAAAAACTGTTTTTGGGTAAAGCGCGACTGTCCGATCGCAACCGAAGATTACTACCGGCTCGCTGAAGATTTTGATCCCGTGGCCTATGACCCCGAAAAATGGGTGCTGGCCGCCCGCGAAGCCGGCTTTCAGTATATGGTACTGACTGCCAAGCATCACGATGGCTATTGCCTGTGGCCTTCCAAATACGGCGAATGGAACACCGGTAAATACATGCAGGGACGCGACCTGCTGAAACCCTATGTGGAGGCCTGCCGCAAATACGGCATGAAGGTCGGGTTTTACTATTCTCCCCGCGACTGGGCCGATGCAGATTATGCCCATGTGTATCCCTGGGTAGACAACGATCTCAAACAAAACCGGAAGATTACGCTCACTCCCGAAGAAAGCCAAAAGAAATTCGACCATTTTTTTAAAACGGTGATCGGGCAACTCAGCGAACTGATGACCTGTTACGGGAAGATCGATGTGCTCTGGTTTGACGGGGTGGGCTGGCCCGGTGTTGATACCTATCCCGATAAAGTCCATGCCTGGCTCCGCACGCTGCAGCCCTCAATGGTCATCAATCCCCGCTGGAGTACCAACGGAAAGGGAACCTTTGGCGATTACAAGACGGAAGAAGGCAGTTGGCGCAGCAGTCAGACAGAACGCCCTGAAAAGGTGAAGGAAGGCGAATGGTGGGAATTCTGCGAAAGCTGGAGCGGCCATTGGGGCTACTCTCCGCTTGATGGCTACCGAGACCTGGATCAGGTGATGACCCTGATGATCTATGCCCGCTCCTACGGCGGTAATTACCTCCTGAATATCGGCCCGGCACCCGACGGAACGATGCGAAAAGGTTATTATACCGAATGTGAAAAACTGTCCGTGTGGATGAAAAACAATAAGGAGTCGGTGATCGGAACCCAGGCCGTCCCCGCGTGGAGGGAATTATGCATATTGCCGGTGACCAAAAACAAGAGCAACTACTATGTCCACCTGCTGCCCGAACATCCGGCATCAATCACCGTGAAAAACCTGCCAATGCCCTCCGGTGTGATCCTGCTTGAAGGCGGCAAAAAGCTCGATTTTAAATTTTCAAAAAAAGACGGAATCCAGATCAGCGTACCGAATGAAATAACGGATTTCAGCGTCATTAAACTTTGTTACTAAACAGACGGAAAATGCTTGAAATAAAAGCCAACTACCTGTTCCTGCTGTGCATGTTGTTCCCGGCATTGGCATTTCCGCAAAAAACGGAATATCAATACCTCAGCGGCCACGGAAAAGACAATACCGTGAACTGGGAATTCTTTTGCACTGCCGGAAATAACTCGGGCAAATGGACGACCATCGGGGTCCCTTCAAACTGGGAATGCCAGGGATTCGGAACTTATAATTATGGTCAGGACAAGGAGGATAAGAAAGGGAAGGAAAAAGGGCTTTACCGTTACCGTTTTCTGGTTCCGGAAGCATGGAAGACAAAGGTGGTGAAAATTGTTTTTGAAGGTTCCATGACCGACACGGAAGTATTGATCAACGGCAAACCGGCCGGCGAAATCCACCAGGGCGGCTTTTACCGGTTCTCCTATGATATCTCGGCACTGCTGAACTATACCCGTGAAAACCTGCTGGAAGTGAATGTCAGCAAACACTCGGCCAATCAGTCGGTGAATGATGCCGAACGCCGGGGCGACTTCTGGACCTTCGGCGGGATTTACCGGCCGGTGTATCTCCAGGCCCTTCCGTCCGAACATATTGAAAGGCTGGCCGTCGATGCACGCGCTGAGGGCGATCTGAAAATTGATATTTACCTGTCGGATATCCTCAGGGCCAACAGGGTGCAGGCTCAGATAAAAAGTCTTAGCGGAAAGCCGGTGGGAACGCCGTTTTCCATCAAGGTCCCGTCAGCAGGCGAATCACTCCGGCTGGAATCAAAAATCACCGGAATAAAAACATGGAATCCTGAAGATCCTAACCTGTATCTGCTTGAACTCTGCCTGTACAACGGAGAAAGGCTTGTCCATCAGGTCGAGGAACGGATCGGGTTCCGGACGGTGGAAATCCGGGAACGGGACGGGATCTACGTCAATGGTGTGAAGATCAGGTTCAAAGGCATCAACCGCCATTCCTTCTGGCCCACGACCGGAAGAACGACAAACAAACAAATCAGCATTGACGACGTGAATCTCATCAAAGATATGAATATGAACGCGGTGAGGATGAGCCATTATCCGCCCGATGCCCATTTTCTTGACGTGTGTGATTCGCTGGGCCTCTTTGTCCTGGACGAACTGACCGGCTGGCAGCGTGCTTATGATACCGAAGCCGGCTCGAAACTCGCCCGGGAACTGATCGTGCGTGATCTGAACCATCCCAGTATCGTGATGTGGGACAACGGGAACGAGGGAGGATGGAATACCGAACTGGACCACTGGTTTGATGAACTCGACCCGCAAAAACGGCCGCTGATCCATCCCTATCAGGTCTTCCGGCAAACGGATACGGATCATTACATGGAGTACAACTACGGGACGGGTGTTCATCAGAACGGCACCCGGGTTGTCTTTCCGACCGAATTTCTGCATGGTCTCTACGACGGAGGCCACGGTGCCGGTCTGGAGGATTACTGGAACCAGATGTGGAATAATCCCATCTCGGCCGGCGGCTTTCTCTGGGACTTTTCCGACCAGGCGATTGTCCGCACCGATGAGGAGGGAAAACCCGACACCCATGGAAATCATGGTGCCGACGGAATTCTCGGACCTTATCGCGAGAAGGAAGCAAGCTTCTTTACCGTAAAGGAAATCTGGTCGCCCGTGTGGTTTGAAAAGCGCTTTATCACGCCCGGCTTCGACGGACAGTTTGCCGTCGAAAACAGGTTCCACTACACCAACCTGAGCGCATGCCGCTTCCGTTATCAGTTAGTCAGCCTGCCGGGCCCCGGCGGGAAAAACCGCAGCATCAATCATGAATCGGCTATCCCCTCTCCCGATCTGGCACCCGGCGCTGAAGGTATCCTCCGGCTCAGCCTCCCTGCTGATTTTATGAAAAGCGATGTCCTTTATATCTCCGCCACTGACCCCTCGGGACGGGAAATCTGTAGCTGGAGCTGGCCGGTCTCGCTGCCTGAAAAGACAGCAGAAAAGGTCATTCCGGAACACGGAGAGGGCACCATCCGGGTAGAGGATAACGAAAAATCGTTGACGCTGGGGACCGGACAGGTGGTCATCAGCTGGGACAAGACCACCGGCGTGCTTGGCGCGGTCCGCAACTCAAAAGGCCCCGTCAGCCTGAATCAGGGCCCCGTACTGGCCGAGGGAACTGCAACATTCAAGGCATTCAGGCACTACCGCGAAGGCAGCCGGTACATCATTGAAGCCGAACATGAAGGCGACATAAAAAAACTGCGCTGGACCTTTTTCCCTGACGGATGGCTGAAAATGGAAATCAGTTATACCCCGCCCGGGCAGTCCGACTTTATGGGGATCAGCTTCAGTTACCCCGAAAACCTCGTGAAAGGCATGCAATGGATGGGTTCCGGGCCCTACCGGGTATGGAAAAACAGGATCAGAGGCAACCTCCTGGACGTATGGGAAAAAGCATACAATAATACCGTCACCGGCGAAAGTGGCGTCTATCCTGAGTTTAAAGGCTATCACCGCGACTTTTACTGGGTCACGGTCCGGTCGGCAGAGCAGGATTTCGATATCGTCACCGCCACAGAAGGAATCTTCCTCAGGATGCTCACACCCGCTTCACCGGCAGGACTCAACGCTCCCCGGATTTCCCCGCCCTTTCCAAAAGGAGACATCTCCTTTTTGCACGGGATCAACCCGATCGGCACGAAGATCTGGAACCCTGAACGACTGGGCCCTATGAGTCAAAAGAACGCATTTTCAAACCGCCGGAAGGAATACACCAAAGACATTACGCTTTATTTCAATTTCAGCGGAAAACGATAAAATCTGAGTTAAACTAAAAAAACAAATTTCGAATGAAAGTAACATGCGGGTTTACCATACCCATCACCCTGTACGGTCTGCCTCCCCGGGCCAAAAATGTGCTGAAAGTCATGCGCGAAATCGCTGCTGCCGGATTCACCACCATGGAAATGGAAATCACGGCAGGCGACTGTCAGGATTATGAAGACCGCTGGCAGGAGATCATTGACCTGTCGAAAGAACTTAAACTGGAAGTGGTCAGCATCATGGCCGTCACCTACGATCTGTTTTCGCTTGACCAGGCTAAACGCGAAAAAACGTTGGCTGACCTGGACAATATCTGTAAAATGACGGCAGCCATCGGCGCAAAAATGAGTACCAACTGCTTCTATCTGCCCCCCGAAATGGTCCCAAAAGAAAGAACCTCCATCTACACCGGCGGTCCGGCCGTAGCGGTGGATGTGCCCGAAGGATTCAGGTGGGCAGACCTGCGGCAGATCGTTGTTAATCAGCTCCGCAAGGCGTCAGCAGTGGCATCCGCTCACGCTCTTCAGTTTGCCATGGAAATGCGGGCCGGCGACTTTATCTCATCGGTCGACGGAATCATCAGCATCTTTAACGAATGCGCCGTTGAAAACATCGGGATGGTCTATGACGTGGCCCACGCCCATGCCATCAGTGAATACCTGGACCTGGGGATCTATAAACTCGGTAAATACCTGAAACTGGTACACCTGTCCGATAATGACGGGACAAGGCCTTATCATTACCAGCCGGGTAAAGGCGATATCGATTTCAACATGATCATCGATACACTGAAGAAAACAGGTTACCAGGGATACGTGGTCATCGATATCAGCGGAATACCCGATATCATGAATGAAGCGGTTAAAATGAGAGGAATGCTCGATAAACTGATTGCCGGCTAAGCGCCGGAACAACCTATAGCTTTTTGTATTTTCCCATAGTAAGCCCCTGCAGGCACTGTCATGCAGGGGCTTAAAAAACATTTAAATCCTGAAAAATGTACCTGAGCATTTCCACCAAACTCTATTGCAACTATACCCTGGAAGAAACCATCAGGCGAGTGGCCGCAATGGGCTACCCCGCCATCGAAATCTGGGGAGGCCGCCCGCATGCCTATTACCGGGATATGAACGCGGAAGCGCTGGACTCCGTACGTGCAACGCTCACAGAAACCGGTATCTTCATTTCCGGGTTCATTCCGGCGCAATTCGGCTATCCGACCAATCTGTGCAGCCCCATCGAAAGCATCCGTACCGACAGCGTGGCTTATATCAGGCGCGCCATCGACACGTCCCTTGCGTTGGGCTGCAAAAAAGTAAGCCTTTGTCCCGGACGAACCCTCTATGGTCAGGGCTACCGCAAAGGAATGGAACAACTCACCTCAAGTCTGGACGAACTTGCCGCTTACGCCTTCCAAAAGGATGTGCTGCTGTTGCTCGAGCCTGCGCATATGCTCGAAAGTGATCTGGTCATGACCGTGGAAGAAGGGGTCCGGCTGATCGAAAGCCGCGGTTATCAAAACATGGGGATTGCCCTTGATACCGGGCATTGCCACGTCAATAAGGAATCGCTGGCTGACGCCGTTTACCTGTTGAAAAGTACCGGCATCCCGATGCATATTCACCTCGACGACAACAATACCCTGGCCGATCAGCACAAGATACCCGGAGAAGGGACCATCTGCTTTGTCCCTTTTTTACAGGCGTTGACCAGAGCAGGCTACGAGGGAGCGCTGACCGTGGAGCTGGGCTTTGACTATACGTCAAATCCCGATGCCGCTGCATACCAAAGCCGCGAAAAAGTCCTGGCGCTGCTCCGGCAGGCAATGGAAACTTCAGCAAAAACTCTCGTATGATGAAACGAGCCATTGCGCCGCAGCTTCTGCGGTTCAGACAAGTTCCCGGCAACGGTCTCGCGGGCAGTATCCCAATACGGATGGCAAGATTGATGATCCTGCTGACTGCCGCCTTACTGCTTCTGGGCAGCATGCCTGCCCTGGCCCGGCTTCGGGCAGGCACAGGAAAATGCAATATTACAGCTACCGGCTGCGGCGATGTGCACGATTCACTGTATGTCAGAGCGCTGGTGCTGGAAAACGGACCCCTGCGCATGGCCATCCTCACCATGGACGTAATCGCCATCGGGGGAATCGGCGATATTCCCGACACCTTTTTGCCCGCTGTTTCTGCCCGGCTGAAAAAGGAATCCGGCATCGGTCACGTCATGGCCTGTGCCTCGCACAACCACCTGGACGGCTTCCTCAATGAAGGCGGAAAGATCAGCCCGGATGTGGAAAACCTTTCGGTACTGGCTGTTCAAAAGGCGCTGAAAAACCTCGAACCGGTCAGCGCGGGCTCGGGTCAGGGCTTTGAAAACCGTTTTGCCATGAACCGCCGCATCCCGACAACAGACGGAAAGGTGTTTACCATCCGTCATGCCAACCCCAATATGCCCGATGAAAACATTCAGGGAATCGGTAATACCGACCCGGCCATTGGTCTGCTGAAACTGGAAAACATGGACGGAACAGTCAAAGCCGTAGTGTTCAATTACGCCTGCCATCCCTACACCGGTGTGCCGGGGAAAAACGTTACGGCCGAATACCCGGGTCTGGCCTGCAGCTTCATTGAAGAGCAACTGGGGTCGCATGCAATGGCCTTCTTCATCCAGGGAGCCGCCGGAGACGTGACCGAAATCCTGTACAAAGACCGCAGTCATCCCCGCGACTGTACCGTATTCGGGCAAATGCTCGCAGAAAGCACCATGGAAGGTTTGAAAAGGGTCCGGACCGACAAAAGGAACAATCACCTGGCTGTGATCTGCGATACCGTCAGCCTGCCCCTTCGCACCGATATTCCGGCGCTTCTCGACAGCATAAACCAAAGGGAAAACAGGCTGCTGGCTTCACTCCGTTCCACCAGTCTGAATCTCAAATCATTCGTTCCACTGTACATTCAGTACAACCTTTCACCGGAATTTCCTTCCTGGTCGGCCGAGCAGTACCTTTTTGAAAAAAAAGCCGGCATCGCCGGTTTGCAGAAAATGGATGAAGCGAACCGGAAGGATCTCGAAAAATACCGGCAAAATATCCTGGCGATGGAAAAACTGACGCAAATCCAGGAAGACCGCCACCAGCTTCTGCTGCGGCAGGCCGATATCAGGCGGCTGGACGGCAGTCACGTTGCTGCGGCAGTGACGGCACTGCGTATCGGTGATTTTGTCCTGGTTAGTTTCCCCGGCGAAGCGTTTTCGCAGGTCGGATTTGAGGTCAAAAAAAATTCACCTTACCCCAATACGTTCCTGGCCGGATACGCAAACGGCTATCTTCACTATGCGCCCGATGCGGCCAGTTACCCGCGCGAAGGCTATGAAGTGATGAATTGCCTGCTGGCTCCGCAGTGGGAGGAAATTTATATGGAAAAGATTAGGCAACTGATTAAAAAATTATAAAAAATGACAAAAATAAACATACCCGTACACTATGGCGAGCGGATTCTTGAACTGAATATTCCGGAGGAAAACCTATGTTTTAACCTCAACCGAAATGAATTCCGTCCGCCGCAGTCGGCAACCGAAGAGATCCAAAGAGCCATCCGCCAGCCCATTGGTACTAAACGGCTCAGTGAAATTGTCCCGAAAAATGCCCGGATCGTCCTCATGGCCGACGATCGGACCCGGGTCACGCCTCAAAAACTGATCCTTCCGGTGATTCTGGAAGAACTGCATGCCGCCGGCATCCGAAATGAACAGATTAAACTTGTTATTGCCTACGGGACGCACCGCCCCATGACCGACTCGGAAATCGAAGAACGCTTTGGCCGTGAACTGATCAGCCAGATTGAAGTCAGGCATCACAACTGTCATCGTAACCTCGTGGTGGTTGACGGCAAAACCCGTAGGGGAACGCGGATCGTGGTCAATAAAGATGTGATGGACGCCGATTTCCGCATTGGTGTGGGGGGCGTCCTGCCTCATCATCCGGTAGGCTGGAGCGGCGGGGCCAAAATATTCCTTCCCGGGGTGGCCGGAACAGAAACCGTCAATGCCATGCACCTGCTGGGAGCAACCGAGCAACAACTGGGGAAGATCCTGACTCCCTGCCGCGAAGAAATGGAAGACTTTGCCCGGGCCGTGGGTCTGCACTTTATTGTGAATGTGATCCAGACCGACAGCGGTGATCTGCTGAAGGCAGTTGCCGGGCATTTTATCGATGCCCATCGCGAGGCGGTCAAATGGGGAATGCAGATCTTCGGAGCCCGTTTCCGCGAAAAAGCCGACATAACCGTCAGCAGCGCCTATCCGTCCGACTATGACTTCACCCAGGCAGACAAGGGCCTGTTCTCGGCCGAGCTGGCGACCAAAGAGGGCGGCGACATCATCCTGCTTTCGCCCTGCGATGAGGGCATCGCACCCACCCACGGCGAGGAAATGGGACGACTGGCCCGCCACAGCGACGAAACACTCTGGAAGATGCTGGATGCCAATCAGATCAAGGACCGGTTCGGCGCTTCCGAATGCATGTATCTGAATCATATCAAGCGGCGTTTCAAGGCCAGCCTTACCATGGACAGCGTACTGACCAACGTACTGGGGTTCCATCATTTGCCGGCAGACCAGATTCAGCGGTACCTTGACCACCGCATCAGTCTGGAGCCGGGTACCCGTATCGGCGTGCTGCACTACGCCAGCGAAGTTCTGCCCGTCCACGATCCGGAATGCTGAAAAGATCCAGCCTGACTAAACCTAAAACTGAACAAAATGATCAACAACAGAATCATACCCTCCCTGAGGTGGTGGATAGCGGGGCTGCTTTTCCTTTCGACCGTGCTGAATTATATCGACCGGCAGACGCTTTCGGTGCTCGCGCCTTATCTGAAGACCGATTATCAGTGGACAAACGCTGACTTTGCCCTGATTGTGATCTCTTTCCGGATCGCCAATGCCATCGGACAAAGCATGGGCGGACGCCTCATCGACCGCGTCGGCACCAGAAACGGATTATCAATCACCGTGTTGTGGTACTCCGTTGCAGCTATTGCCACTTCCTTTGCCAGCGGACTGAAAAGCTTCTGCACCTTCCGGTTTTTCCTCGGCGCCGGGGAAGCAGCCAACTGGCCCGGCGCCACAAAAGCGGTTTCCGAATGGTTCCCCAAACGCGAACGGGGACTGGCCGTGGCGCTGTTTGAAAGCGGCGGATGCGTTGGGGCGGCAATTGCCCCTTTTCTGGTCGTTTGGCTCTATCACACCTTTGGAGGCTGGCGTTATGCCTTTGTGATCACCGGATCACTTGGTTTCCTCTGGCTCATCCTCTGGCGCTTGCTGTACCACCGGCCGGAAAACCACCCCCGGATTTCTGAATCGGAACGTAGCATGATCCTCGGCGAAAAAGCGGAAGAGGAGCAGCAGGAAGAGGCTTCTCCTGCCGGATGGCTGCAATTGCTCCGGCAACGCAAAACCTGGGGGGTTATCATGGGACGCGCACTCATCGATCCGGTCTGGTTCTTTGTGGCCGACTGGTTTGTCATCTACCTGGTCAGCAAAGACATCCAACTGGAAGAAGGCCTGCTGGTATTCTGGATCCCCTTTGTTGCCGCCGACCTGGGCAACTTTTTCGGGGGAGGTGTTTCAGGCTGGCTCATTAAGCGCGGCTGGCCCGTGGTGCGCGCCCGCAAAGCCGTAGTGATTTTCGGCGGGCTGGGTATGTTTACCCTCGCCTTTGCCGCTTTCTCCTCCAGTCCTTTCGCACTGGCAGCCATTTTCGGGTTCTCCATGTTTGCCTATGCATCGTCTTCAACCATGGTACTGACCCTGCCGTCCGACCTGTTCCAAAGCAAAACGGTGGCAACCGTCAGCGGTTTGTCGGGTACTGCCGCCCAGATCGGGACTATCTTCTGCACATTCCTGGTAGGCTATGTCTCCGACCACTATTCGTTCACCCCCATTCTGATCGTTGCCAGCCTCATCCCGCTTATCGCTGTTATCATGGTATTGACGCTGATTAAAAATTTAAGAAACGCGTAATCTGTCATTGCCGAAGAAAGCTTTTAAAGTTTTGTCGTAATTTCGTCGCGAAATTCAGCAGGATAATGACAAAAGCGATTCAGTTTCTTGACCGGTATTTCGGCCTGTTTTTAATTGCCGGGATGATCCTGGGGCTCATCAACCCGGCCTACAGCAGCGCGTTAATGCCCCTGCTGGAACCGGCGCTGATGGCCATGCTCTTTATGGTCTTTCTGAAAACAGATGTGACCCACATTCTGCAAAAAATGAAGAATTACAGACAGGTCCTGTTTTTCACCTTCGTGTATATGCTGGCCATTCCGGTTTTTTTCTATCTCACCGCCCTTCCTTTCGACCGCAACACCGCGATCGGACTGATGCTGCTCACGGCCATGCCGGCCGGCGCGGCCTCCCCTGCCCTTACCGACATTGCCCGTGGAAATACAGCCCTGTCGGCCAGCATTGTCATTACCACCTCGCTGATCGCGCCGGTCACCGTGCCTTTGCTTTTCCGGCTGCTGAATATCAGCGACCTGTCGGTGAATTACTGGCTGGTGTTCCGCGACCTGGCTATGCTGATCTTTGTTCCCATGCTCGCTTCGCAACTCATTAAACGCTGCTGCCCTTCCTTCGTTGTTAAAACCAGCCACCTGTTCACCTCGCTGAACGTATTGCTGCTGGCCGTGATGGTTTACGCGATTATCGGTTCCCAGCGCGAAACCATTCTCAATGAACCTGCCGCGATCCTCTGGCAAACAGGGATTCTCTATATCGTCTTTATCCTGCTGCACATTATCGGCTATCTGATCGGCTTTGAAGAAGACCGGAAAGGAAAGATTGCCACAGCAGTCAGCGCGGCCTACATGAACAATGCCATGGCCATCGTGCTGGCAGCGGTCTATTTCCCTTCCGTGCTGGTCTTGATGGTGCTCTCGGAGATCCCCTGGAATACTCTGCTGATGCCCTTCCGGAAAATCATGAACCGGAAAGCCGCTTAAAATGAATTTCGCTCAATCAATTGAAAAGGATTGGCAATCTGCCCTTTGATCGTACCCTTAACCAGTCCTGCTGCCGTCTTTCCCATTTGGACAAAATCGGTGCTTAACACCGAAATGCCCCCCGCGATCATTTCCTTCACCGGATGATCATCGAACGAAATAATGCCGATGTCGCACGCGGGCTTCCATCCCCGTTCATTCATCAGTTTTAACGTGTGAACCAGTTCAAGATCATCGAAAATGATGAAAAGTTCATGCTTCTGAAGATTTTCCGGGCTGATATTCCTCAGGATCGAATGATTCAGCTGATAATCGGTACAGAAGGCCCTGAACCCGGCCTGCGTCGCCGCCGGTACGAACTGAAAATCACTTTGCGACAAACTCAGATGAATAGCCCGGTACTCCCTGATTTTATGGACCTTTGACAAAAGAGCCTGGTAAATATCCCGGTGAAAGTCCTGGTAAACAGCGCCGGCATTGCTGTTTAAATGCTCCGGAAAATTGTCGATGAAAACCGTCTTCTTTTCCGGCATTTGCTTCAAAAACTTGCTGATATCTTCCGACAGATGAGGCATCAGCACATAATGGCTGTATTTGCCCTGATTTTCGCGGATCAGCTTTTCGAAACGTTTCGCATTATAATGATGGAAAAAGACCTGAATATCTGCCTGGTCATCAAACTCGCTCCGGAACGAATCATACAGGATCTCCTTGAAGGCCGTGATCCGGTCAAACAGTAAAAAGATCCGGTAACGCAGGGCGATATCGACACTGGCAATAAAATACCCTTTCCCCTGCCTGGAGGTAATGATCCCCAGTTCGCGGAGTTCTTCGAAGGCCCTCACGATCGTCCCCGCCGACAAGCCGAACTCGCCCGCCAGCTTATGGATCGACGGCAACGGATCGCCGGGAACCAGCTTCCCGCTTTCAATCCCCTGCCCGATCGATTCCTTGATCTGCTTAAATACAGGCACTTCAGAACGCCTGTTCAGCGCCAGGCTCCAATTCTTCATGTTTTTCAACATATCCACTGTAAAAGCATAAAGATAAATCTTAATTCTAATTTTCGGCTGTATAAGTGTAGTAAAGTTCAAGCTGAAAACTAAACCTTGCATTATGGTCATTCTTTCCAACTATTGGCTGGCAATCCTGTTCTGTGTTTTTGCCATGATCTGCTGGGGTTCATGGGCCAATACCCAAAAACTGGCCCAAAAAAACTGGCGGTTCGAACTGTTTTACTGGGATCTGATCATCGGTATTCTGATCATGTCGCTGATCGGAGCTTTTACCGTAGGTAGCATGGGTACCGAAGGACGTGGATTCCTGACCGACCTGAAACAGGCTGACGGTTCCAGTATCCTGTACGCCATGGCCGGCGGACTGCTTTGGAACGCCGGGAACCTGCTGCTGGTGGCAGCAATAGCCGTGGCCGGTATGTCGGTTGCCTTTCCAATCGGAGGCGGAATTGCCTGGATTGTCGGGATCATTCTGAATTACATCAACGTTGTACTGAAAGGCGGAAACCCCAGCGAAAAGCCACTTTTACTCTGGATGGGCGTGGCCATTATTATCGGGGCCATCTTTCTGAGTGGTAAATCGTTCAGCAACCTCGCCCGCGAAAAAAAGCAAACCTCGCTGAAAGGCATTCTGCTCTCGGTAGCCGGAGGTTTATTCATTGCCTGTTTCTATCCGGTGGTGGTCAACTCGCTCGATGCCGGGTTTGTCACCGGCGGCAAAGGAACGTTAACCCCTTACACGGCTGTCTTTTTCTTTGCCACAGGCGTTTTCATCAGTACGTTCCTGATCAATCCGTTCTTTATGAAAAAGCCGGTTTCGGGCGAACCTGTGCGGATGAAACAGTATTTTGAAGGCAATTTGCAAACTCATCTCACCGGCGTGTTAGGAGGTGCGATCTGGATGCTGGGCATGCTTTTCAGTTATATGGCCGTTGGAGCTGCCAACCCCGCCATTGCGTATGCATTGAGCAACGCAGCTCCCGTTGTCGCCATTCTGTGGGGCGTACTGGTCTGGAAAGAGTTCAAAGGCGCACCAAAAGGGACCGACGCCCTGCTTATCGTGATGTTTATTTGCTATCTGACTGGCCTGGCTTTAATCACCTTTTCCAACTCGTAAAAAGATGGACGCAGGTATCAGTTCATATACCTTTACCTGGGCGATCGGTGTTCCGGGGCGGGAACCCCTCCGGTGCATGTCGGTTTTTGATCTGATCCAAAAAGCAGCCGATTTTGAGGTGCCCGTTGTCCAAATTGCCGATAACCTGCCGCTCCACAGGTTGCCGGATGAACAGATCAGGGAGATCGGGCGTTTTGCAACTGAACGGAACATCCGGATCGAGCCAGGGGCACGGAAAATGACCAACGAGATGCTGAACCGCTACCTGGAGGTCGCGGTTCAGCTCAATGCTCCCCTGATCCGGTTTGTCATTGACGGACCTGACTTTCAGCCATCCTTAAGCGATGTGCATCGGATTATCCGGACAGCACTTTCGGCCCTGGAAGAAAAGGGAGTCGTTCTGGCAATTGAAAATCATGATCGCTTCAGGGCCCGTGAATTTGCCGCGATGGTTGAAAAAGCGGCCAGCAGTCAGGTGGGGATTTGCCTCGATACCGTTAATTCAATGGGCGCCGGCGAAGGTCTTGAAACCGTGATCGGACTGCTGGCCCCGCTGGCGGTAAACCTGCATCTAAAAGAATTCTGCGTGGAGCGGGTCTTCCACAAAATGGGTTTTGTCATCGAAGGGAAACCGCTGGGAAAAGGCATGCTGCCGGTGGGTGATCTGCTGGCGAAAGTTAGTCCCCGTTGCCAGTCGGCCATCCTGGAACAATGGACCCCGCCAGAAGTAACCATCGAAGCCACCATCCGGAAAGAAGCGGATTGGGCAGTTGAAAGCATCGACTATTTAAAATCAATTCTATAAAATCATGAAGCAATTAACTTTCATTCTGATTCTGATCCTGGTCAGCCTTGTTCTGAAAGGATTGACGCAGGAAGCCGCACAATGGACAAAGCACGAGATCAGTTTTAACAGCAGCAGGGAATACGGGAATCCGGTTTATGAGGTAAAGGAATTCAAAATAAGCTTTGTTTCACCTTCCGGACGGACAAAAGCGGTACGCGGATTCTGGGACGGAGGCAAAGACTGGAAAGTCCGCTTTATGCCCGATGAAACCGGAACCTGGAAATGGACATCGGAATGCTCTGACAAAGGGAACAGCGGACTGCACGCCCAATCCGGATCATTTGTATGCAGGCCTGCCCAATCCCGCGAAACGATCTACCAGCGTGGCGCCGTGGGGCATCGGCCGGGACAGTATTACCTGAGCCATGCCGACGGCACCCCGTTTTTCTGGCTGGCCTGTACTGCCTGGAACGGAGCACTGAAATCGACCGGTGAAGAATGGCAGCACTACCTCGGTCAGCGGAAAGCCAACCAATATAATGTGATCCAATTGGTAACCACCGAATGGCGGGGCTGCGATAAAAATGCAGAAGGGCTCACAGCCATTGAAGGTGGCGGTTATATCCGGATACATCCCGATTTTTTCAAACGGATCGACCGACGGATTGATGAAGCCAACGCCAAAGGTTTTGTGGTTTCACCGGTCATTTTATGGGCGCTTCCCAGCGGTTCCGGCCGCCATTTAAGTCCGGGTTATTCCCTGCCCCTGGAGGAAGCCGTTATCCTGGCCAAATATATTGTAGCCCGCTATCAGGGGAATCAGGTGATCTGGACACTTGGCGGCGACGGCCGTTACTATGATGACCAGGAACTGAAATGGAAAGAGATCGGACGCCGGGTGTTTAATGACATCGATCATGCCCCCGTTACCCTGCATCCTCATGGAAGTTCGTGGGTCGGCGAGTTGTATGCCGGCGAAGACTGGTATCAACTGATGTCGTATCAATCGTCCCACGACAATGGAGAACGGGTCGTGAACTGGATTAATAAAGGACCCATGTCACAGATGTGGAGCAAACTGAAACCCATGCCCTACATCAACATGGAACCCAATTATGAGGAGATTTACTTTAAAATTACTGATCAGGATGTCCGGAATGCTTCCTATTGGAGTCTGTTTGCCACTCCCGTTGCGGGCATTACCTACGGAGCTAACGGCGTCTGGCCCTGGCTGTCCGAAGGTGAACCGATCCTGAACCACAGCCACAAAACCGGCACCACGGGATGGCGGAAAAGCATCGAATTTCCCGGAAGCATCCAGATGGGCTACCTCGCCGGCTTCTTCAAACAATTGGAATGGTGGAACCTGTTTCCCGCCAACGATATGCTCGTTGTGCAACCGGGTGAAAAAACATTCAACCAGTGGGTTTCGGTACTAAAAACACCTGATCATAATACCATTGCAGCCTACATTCCTCAACAGGCAGCTATTGAACTTTTCAATCCGGGCAACCAGGAATACACCGCCCAATGGTTCGATCCGGTCAGCAACAGCTATCAGAAAGCTGCCGTTCAATACAGTCAGGGCAGGATCAGGATCACGCAAAATTTCGATCACGATATGCTTATTCTGTTAAAAAGGAGATAATATGCAAAAAGTAGTGTTAGTAGGAGCCGGCGGCAAAATGGGCTGCCGGCTCACCCGCAATCTGAAGTCGTCTGCCTATCAGATGCAGTATGTCGAAATCAGTCCGGCAGGGATTGAACGGATGAAGGAACTGGGCGTTTCGGCGTCCGAAAGCACCCGGGTCATTCCGCAGGCCGATGCGGTCATCCTGGCCGTTCCCGATGTGGCACTGGGAAAAGTATCGGAAATGATTATTCCGCAGATGCGCCCCGGCGCGGTGGTCGTGTTTCTCGATCCTGCAGTGGCGATGGCCGGCAAGCTCTACCGGAGGGAGGATGTAGCCTATTTTATTTCGCATCCGGCGCATCCTTCCGTTTTTAACTGGGAAGAAACGCCCGAAGCACAAAAGGACTTCTTTGGCGGCACACTGGCCCGGCAGGCGATTGTCTGCACCCTGCTGCAGGGCGACGAAGCCGTGTATGCCATTGGCGAGAAACTGGCATCAGCGATGTACGCGCCGGTTAGCGAGGCATTCCGGATCACGGTCGAACAAATGGCCCTGCTCGAACCGGCGCTGGTTGAAACCTTGTCATCGACCTGTCTGGTGATTGTAAAAGAAGGACTTGACGAAGTGATCAGACGCGGTGTTCCTGCCAATGCCGCCCGTGCATTTCTGCTGGGACACCTCAATATCCAGCTCGCCGTCATTTTCGGTGAAATCCCCGGTGCCGTCTTCTCAGATGCCGCAAACAAAGCCATTGAACGCGGACGGAGCATCCTGTTCCGCGATGACTGGAAAAAAATCTTTGAACCCGACAATGTACTCGAACAAGTAAACGACATTACCTAATATGAAGAAACTCCGTTTTGCAATCCTGGGATGCGGATTCTGGTCCCGGTTTCAGTTAGGGGCATGGAACGAAATTGAAGGCGCCGAATGTGTCGCGCTTTACAACCGGACAAAAGCAAAGGCCGACGCCCTGGCCGCCCGCTTTGGTGTTCCCCGAACCTACGACGATGCAGAAGAACTGCTCCGAAACGAAAAACCTGACTTTGTCGACATCATTACCGATGTCGACACGCACTACTCCTTTGTTAAGCTTTGCATTGACCACGGGGTGAAGAACATCATTTGCCAAAAACCGATGGCGCCCGATTTTGAAACGGCAAAGAAAATGATGGCAATCACCCGCGAGGCCGGTGTAAACTTTTATATCCACGAAAATTACCGGTGGGAACGGCCGGTACGCCGTTTCCGTGAAATTCTCGATTCGGGTGTGATTGGCGAGCTTTTTAAAGCACGGGTGTCATTCCTTTCCGGATTCCCGGTATTTGACAACCAGCCTTTTCTGGCCGAACTTGACCGGTTCATCCTGACCGATATGGGCTCGCACGTGCTCGATGTCTGCCGCTTCCTGTTTGGTGAAGTCAGCAAACTCTGGTGCCAGACCCGTACCGTAAACCCGAAAATAAGGGGTGAGGATGTTGCCACCGTGATGATGGAAATGAAAAACAACATGCCGGTCTTTGCCGAACTTTCGTACGCCTCCATCGTCGAACACGATTCGTTTACCACCGTGCATATCCTGGCCGAAGGAACCAAAGGCTCGCTCTGGCTGGGACCGAACTGGGAAATCCGCACCACAACGAAAGAAGGGACAAAATCCGAAACCGTCAGTTTTCCGGCATATGAATGGGCCGATCCCGATTACATTGTAAACCACGAGAGCGGCATACCCATCAATCAAAATATTTTCAACGATATGCTGGGAAAACAACAGGCAGAAACCACCGGAAATGATAACTTTGAAACGGTCAGGCTGGTGTGGGCGGCATATGAATCGGCCGAAACAGGCAGACTGATCACCATGGACGAATTTAACTAAAATAAAACCTTGGCAGAAAAGATCCTTCAAAGCGGGCACTTTCAGTTGCGCTATCAGGATGGCGCGATCCGGAAACTGAAAATCGGCGACAGTGAAATCATCCGGATGATGTATTTCGCGGTCCGCGACCGGAACTGGGGAACGGTGCCCGCCCGCATCATTCACGAAACGGTGGAACAAAAAGCCGGAGGCTTCGAGGTTCAGCTTACGGTTGAATCGGTTCAGCAAGACATTGATTTCAGTACCCGCATTTCCATATCAGGCCAACAGGACCAGATTACCTTTGCCGTATTGGGAACGGCCAACAGCAGCTTTCTTAAAAACCGGATCGGGATCTGCGCGCTGCATCCCATCCGTGAATGTGCCGGAAAACCGGCAAAAGTGCTGCATCCGGACAACAGCAGTGAAACGTTCCGGTTTCCGGAGTATATTTCGCCGGAGCAACCGGTAAAAGAGATCCGGGAACTGGAATGGGACCCTCAACCGGAAATCCATGCCCGCCTGCGCTTTGAAGGCGATATCTTTGAAATGGAAGATCAGCGGAACTGGACCGATGCGTCCTTTAAAACCTATTGTACGCCGCTCTCCCTCCCCTTCCCGTCAGCAATCGAAAAAGGGGAAACCGTTCAGCAAACAATCGTCCTGACGGCTGAGGTGAAAGGAAAATCCGGGGCGAAAGCCGGGAAGCGCATCCAGGTTGAATGGGATGAGACGCGTCCGTTCAGACTTCCTGAAATCGGGCTCGGCGTAAGCAGCCGGGAGGAAGCCATGCTGGAAGAGGAAGCGGCGGTTTTCTCCTGTATAGCGGTTGCCCGCTTACGGGCCGACATCCATATGACAGACCAGGCATGGCCGGATGAACTTGAAAAAGCCATGCATGAATCAGCCCTGCTGCAAAAACATCTGTTTGTGTGTCTTTATCTGGATGACGATTTTGATTACCAGTTGCAGGCATTCATCAGCGCGGCCCGGGCCGCCCGGCTGCAGGCCGTGATGCCGGTAAACAGGCGTCACCTACCCCATTCCCGCTTCAGGAAAATTGCAGCAGCCCTGCGCACGGCTTTTCCAGGTATACGTGTGGGGACCGGCGTGAATGCCCATTTTGCCGAGCTCAACCGGAACCGGCCCGATATGGCTGATGCCGATTTTATCGGTTTTGCAGCCAGTCCGCAGGTACATGCCTTCGACGATCTGAGCCTGATCGAAAATCACGAAGGACTTTCTGCTGCAGTCCGGTCGGCACGCAAACTGTTTCCGCACCTGCCGGTATGGATTTCGCCCCTCACCCTGAAGCAACGCTTCAACGTGGTGGCCACTGCTGAGGAAACAGTCATCCCCGGTCAGTTGCCTCCGCAGGTCGATGTCAGGCAATCATCCGTATTTGCTGCATCCTGGACCCTTGGTGCCATCAGTCGACTGGCACAGGCCGGGGCAGCAGCGGTCGATTTGTTTGAAACCACCGGATGGCGCGGAATCATGCAGGGCAACTTTCAGGCGCCCCTGCCCGGACTTTTCCCGGCCACCGTCAACGAAACATTCCCCCTCTTCCACCTGCTCCAGATGCTGAACGGAACCCTCGAAGGGTATCCATCGATCAGTTCCAACCCGTCGGTCATTGAAGGACTCATCGTCCGCAAGCATAAGTCGCTTGACCTGATCCTGGCAAATTATTCGGGCGAACAACAGCGTGTTCAGCTTGCTTTTCGTGCCAAAGCCGCTGCTTCTCATAAAAAACAAGATCCGGACATGAACAACAGCGTGCTTCTGGAGCCTTTTGCCCTAAGCACTTTCAGACGTTTCCGCTGATTTCCGCGTCTAGATTTTTTTACATTTTTTTAGAAATTTTAACATGCAAAAAAGCTGATATTTTTATAGAATTGCACACCGTATTGATCGTTGATTACGTGCATCCGGCGAGGCTGAATCAAGCTTGCCTGGCGTAAGCAACGCAAATGGAAAAGACTATTCATTTAAAATTTATGGAGGAAATTTTTTATGTCAGTACGGAAACTAACTAATCCGAAAATTGCCCTGATTTTGGGTTTGCTTTTTTTAAATGTTTTAACTTCTTTCGCATCCAACGGTGTCATCCTGTACACCCCTTACACCAAAATTTCAGTTTCACCCGGTGAATCAATAGACTACTCCATTGATCTCATCAACAACAGTGATCAGCTCTTTGATGAAGAAGTCCGGGTATCCGGCGTTCCCGGCAGTTGGACCTACAGCCTGAAATCAGGAGCCTACACCGTGAGTAAAATGGCCGTGCTCTCCAAAGACAAAAAAAGCTTGTCGCTTAAAGTGGAGGTTCCCTTTCAGGTCAACAAAGGCAGTTATAATTTCAGGGTTACAGCGGGGGATTCGGTGACGCTTCCTCTGGTTATTACGGTGACAGAGAAGGGATCGAGCGAAACCGAATTCACAACCGATCAGTCGAACATGCAGGGTAACGCCACGGCCACGTTCTCCTACCGGACCAACCTCAAAAACAGGACTGCTGACAAACAACTTTATGCGCTCATGGCTGATGTTCCAAGAGGATGGGAAATCACCTTTAAGGCCGATTATAAAGCCGTTACTTCGGTCGAAATGGAGCCCAACACAACAAAGGAAATCAACATCGACATTAAACCCTCGGGACAGGTAACTGCCGGAACCTACAAAATCCCGGTCCGAGCCGTAACAAGCTCCACTTCAGCCGATCTGGAACTGGAAGCAGCTGTGACAGGCTCCTACTCGATCGAACTCACCACACCAACAGGACTGGTCAGCACAAACGTAACGGCAGGAGGTTCCAGGAAACTGCAACTGACTGTACGCAATACCGGTTCATCTGAACTGACGGGTATCGAAATGAAATCGGCTGTACCATCCAAATGGCAGGTCATTTTTGACCCGGTAAAAATAGAAAAACTGGCTCCGGGAAATGACGCCACCGTATATGCCACGATTCAGGCTGATAAAAAAGCGATTCCGGGCGATTATGTCGCCAACCTGGAAGCAAAAAATCCGGAAACAACATCCAAAATTGCATTCAGGGTTATGGTAAAAACACCCATGATCTGGGGATGGATAGGCGTATTGGTCATCCTTGCAGCTCTTGGTGGCGTATTTTTCCTGTTTCGAAAATTTGGGAGGAGATAAATCATGACCGGACATACAATCGAACTGGTTGATCTGACAAAAAAATACAGATCATTCACAGCCGTCGACCATATCAACCTCACAGTCCGGAAAGGTGAAATCTTTGGTCTCCTCGGTCCGAATGGTGCGGGGAAATCAACCACGATCCTGATGATGCTGGGACTGACTGAGCCAACAACAGGGTCGGCCAAAGTATGTGGCATTGATCCTACCCGTCATCCCATTGAAGTAAAGCAAAGAGTTGGCTATCTGCCTGAGGATGTCGGATTCTACGACGACCGCAGCGGTATTGAAAACCTCGTCTATACGGGCAT
The DNA here is from genome assembly GCA_038562555.1 of Prolixibacteraceae bacterium. Taxonomy (GTDB): domain Bacteria; phylum Bacteroidota; class Bacteroidia; order Bacteroidales; family Prolixibacteraceae; genus JBCFBK01. The sequence continues at coordinate 21,926 of JBCFBK010000017.1, forward strand.
GCTGAACAATATTCCGGAAACTGAAGCCAGAACAAAGGCCCTTGGCTTGCTCAAACGGGTCGGACTGGATGAAGAAGCGTGGACAAAAAAGGCCGGTAAATATTCCCGAGGTATGCGCCAACGGCTGGGACTTGCCGATGTCCTGATCAAGAGCCCGGAAGTGATCATCCTCGATGAACCAACTTCAGGTATCGATCCGCAGGGAGTCCGGGCCTTTCTGGAACTAATCGTCGAATTGCGGGTTGAGCAGGGATTGACAGTCCTGTTCTCGTCACATAATCTGCACCAGGTGCAGCAGGTTTGTGACCGTATTGGCATTTTCGTTGCAGGGAAAATTGTAGCCCAGGGAGATATCACGACGCTTTCAAATCAGCTTTTTGGTCAGGGAAAACATGGACTGGAAGATATTTACAACCATTATTTTGAAGGAGGTATTCAGCATGGGAAGAACACATTCTAAAAGCCAGGTGAGACATCCGTTTTGGGTTATGGTCATGAAGGAAGTATCGGACCATGTGAGCAGCTGGAGGTTTATTATTCTTATTGCGCTCATCGCACTTACCTGCCTGGGATCCATGTACACCTCCCTTGCTCAGTTTGGTAAAGCAACAAAAGGAAGCGAAGCCGAAGGAGCGTTCTTCTTTCTTAAGCTGTTCACAATTTCAGATGGTACGTTGCCTTCATTTACGGTCTTTCTCAGTTTCCTGGGGCCATTGCTGGGCATCAGCCTGGGGTTCGATGCCATTAATTCCGAACACAACCGGGGAACCCTGAGCCGGATGCTGAGCCAGCCGATCTACCGGGATTACATCATCAATGCCAAACTTATGGCCTCATTGATCGTTGTCAGCGCCCTGTTTCTTATTCTTGCCCTGATGGTAATGGGTTCGGGTCTTATCGCAATCGGGATCCCGCCAACACCGGATGAACTGATGCGCATCATCTTCTTCATTCTGATCAGCATTGTTTACGTAGCATTCTGGTTGAATTTATCCATCTTCTTTTCGGTAAAATTCAGACAGGCAGCAACCTCCGCCCTGGCAGGGATTGCCATCTGGCTCTTTTTCAGCATCTTTTACAACATCATCATCGACCTTTTGGCAAAAGGAATGGCTCCAAAAGGAATGTTGTCGGAGCAACAGGTGGTGCTTTACCAAAATTTCATTTTAAACCTGATGCGGTTTAATCCCAGTTTTCTGTTCAGTGAGGCAACCACGACCCTGCTGATGCCATCGGTACGAAGCCTGGGCGCATTGACCATGGAGCAAACACAGGGAGCCCTTCCAACGCCTCTGCCACTTGGACAAAGCCTGCTGATGGTCTGGCCACAGGTGACCGGACTTGTGGCGGGATCCATTTTATTGTTTGCAATGGGTTACTACTCATTCATGCGCAGAGAAATACGTTCACGATAACCGGGAGGCCTTTTCGAAAAACGGAAAGGCCTCTTTTTTTAAACTAATTTCCTCTGATTTTGTTTTCTAAGCAACAGGTACACGATACTTAGCTACACAACGGATGAGAATTCTAATAATCGGAGGAAGCGGCACCATCGGTGAAAAAGTTGCGGAGGCATTGACACCCCGGCATGAAATCATTGTCGCCTCACGTTCGAATGCTAAATTTCAGGTGGATCTCACATTTGCCCGTTCCATCAGGCACCTCTTTGAAACCATCGGACCTCTTGATGCCTGTATCAGCACAACAGCTTCGGGTGCACTGGATACCTTCAGCAAGCTTACGGAAGAGGAGTTACTGGACAACATGAAGGCAAAGCTTTTCGGTCAAATTAACCTGGTGCTGATTGGCCAGCGTTACCTGAAAGACAACGGGAGTTTCACCTTAACATCAGGGATATTCGCCGACCGGCATGCGAAAGGGGCAACCGGCAGGGCAATTATTAACAGTGCGCTGAACAGCTTTGCTGAAACAGCCAGCCTTGAATTACCGAGAAATCAACGTATTAATATTGTAAGCCCGGGACCCGTTGTGGAGTCGATCCAGGATTTCGGCCAGTTTTTCCCGGACATCGTTCCGATACCCATGGAAAAAGTCGTCAATGCCTATGTGGAAAGCGTGGAAGGGACCATAACCGGACAGGTTTTTCGGGTATATGAATGACCATTGACCTTTTAGAAAATTTACAAACAATTCAAAATCATCCCGTATATTCGTGGTTTAATCGCTGCGGAATGAGTCTTGAAAAGGAACTGTTAAAGTCAGCTTTCACAGGAAATAAAAAAGCTTTTGAAATACTCTTCAGGAAGTATTACGGGCGTTTGTGCGCCTATGCGGCCAGTTTTGTTTCCCAAAATGAGACTGCCGAAGACCTTGTGACTGAGGTATTTTTAAATCTCTGGGAGAAAAAGGAAACCGTGCAGATCAACGATTCCGTTTCAGCTTACCTGTTCCGGTCGGTCAGGAATTCCTGCCTCAACTACCTGACACGGGAAAAAAGCCGGAGGTTAATGGTTTCTGTGCATGAGGTTACCCTTCATCAGATAAAAATGGAGTACACGCCGTCAGAAAATCCGCCGGACCGGCTGATGGATGAGGAGCTCCGAAAGAAGATCAGCGAGGAAATTGAAAAACTACCGGAACAATGCCGCGAAATTTTTCAGCTCAGCCGGATGGAAGAACTATCCCATAAAGAAATAGCAAAAAAGCTGGGCATCTCAGAAAACACGGTTAAGGTTCAGATCTACAGAGCCTTGATTAAACTCCGCAACGGATTGAAAGACTACCTTCCGGTGCTTTTGTTAAAATTTCCCGACTTTTTTTAGCGTTTGTGTAATACCAACACGTGAATTCTGTGTCGTATGATCACAAAGCAGTCCAATGACACAACAAAATCCGATATCAGAAAAATTAAAACTCACCATCATCAATTTCCTGTCCAAAAACCGGGAGGAATGCGATTCTCTCCTTTTGAAGGAATGGCTCGATGAGCGTGAAGAAAACAGGCGCTTATTCAGGCAGCTTGTCAACTTGTGGGAAACAGACCAACTGGCGATTCGCGAAAAAGATTTCAATCCGGACAGCGCCTGGAAAAGACTGGAGTCGCAAATGAATCGTCAAAAACCGAATATCCTCCGTCTTGCCAGGATCAGCCCGTTTATTCGTTATGCAGCCGTTTTTATCCTGGCTCTTTTACTGGGGGGTACCGGATATCACTTTCTTCAGAAACAAACTGAGGTCGCCCCCGCTGCCGGGCTGGTCGAATATACCACCCCTTACGGATCAAAAACGCAGTTAAAACTGCTGGATGGATCGCGCGTATGGCTGAATGCAGGAACAACGCTCAAGTATGATCAGGGGTTTGGCAGCAAAAACCGGAATATCCGGCTAAGCGGCGAGGCTTATTTCGAAGTCGCCAAAAATACAGCGCTGCCTTTTACCGTTCAGGCAAAGGAAATTGTGGTAAAGGCCCTGGGAACAAAATTCAATATGAAAGCTTATCCCGAAGAGAAAAACATTGAGACCATTTTACTTGAAGGTTCCGTTAAAGTCTGGAGTGAGCGAGAAGGAGAACAAAAAAGTATCCGGATGCATCCGGATCAAAAGGCGCTTTTCAGTATTGACCACAATAACTTCTCTCTCGCTGACATTGCAAATACGTCTGAAGTTTCCTGGATCACCGACAACTGGGTGATCAAAAACATGAACATGGACGAACTTGCAAAACTCCTGCGGCGGCGGTATAACCTGAACTTTATTTTTACTGATGAAAAAATCAAAGGTTATGAATTCGGAGGAACGATCAGAAATGAGACCATTGAACAGATTTTGACAGCAATCACCTATTCAGCTCCGTTAAACTATACGATTGTCGACAACCAGGTGACGCTTTCGATCGATGTACAAAAACTAAAACGATATAAAGAAATATTAAAGTAGAAGGGAGACCAGGTATGATCTCCCTTTGTGCCAGTTAATTCATGTTACCGTCAAATGTCAGTGAGCCGGTAGCATTTTATAAACCTTAACATTCAAATATATGAAAAAAAAGCTTAACCGCTGGTTGCGCAAAAAAAAGCGCAGTGCCAGAAAAACTGTTCTGATTATGAAATTAACGTTCCTCCTGCTGTTTGCGGGAATGCTCCAGTTATCGGCGAATGTTTATTCGCAAAATTCAAAACTTTCACTCAATCTCATAAATTGTACAGTGAGAGAAGCGCTTCAGAAAATCGAGGAACAAAGTGAGTTCCGTTTCTTCTACAATGAGAAATTTATTGATTTGAACCGCAAAATATCGGTAAAGGGAGAAAATGAGAAGGTCGAGGACATTCTGAATGAGGTTTTCGCCGGCACAACGATCTCCTATAAAATGATGGCCAATAACCTGATCCTGATCACTCCGAGTGAAGATATTTCTTCTGTCAAAACGCAACAGACAAAAACGATTAGTGGAAAAGTAACGGATTCATCCGGTTCTCCCCTCCCTGGTGTAACTGTGGCTATCAAGGAAACCACCCAAGGAACAATCACCAACGAAAACGGGAATTACACGCTGTCCGCTGTTCCCGATAATGCCATTTTACTGTTTTCCTTTGTAGGAATGAGAATGCAGGAAGTTGCCGCCGACGGGAGAACCACGGTCAATGTCTCGCTAACCGAAGAAACGTTCGGAATAGAAGAAGTCGTGGCGATTGGCTATGGGACTCAAAGACGGGAACAGCTGACAACGGCAATTGCCAGCATCAAATCAGAGAACTTCGTCAAGGGATCAGTAACAGATGCTTCTCAATTGATCAGGGGAAAAGTCGCCGGCCTCAGCATTACAACTTTTGACGGGAATCCTGTCAATACATCACAAATTAACCTGAGGGGAATTACAACCCTGGTTTCAAATACGAGTCCATTGGTATTGATCGACGGCGTACCGGGCACGCTCACAACGGTTGCGCCCGAAGACATTGAATCGATCGATGTTTTAAAGGACGGATCGGCAGCCGCCATATATGGCACCCGGGGAACCAACGGCATCATTTTGATCACGACCAAAAAGGTAAATGGCGAAACACCCGCAACACTGGAAATAAATAGTTATATCACGACACAACGGATCACAAAAAAACTGGATTTCATGGATGCTGACCAATACCGGGAACTTGTTTCGCAGGGAAAGCCGGGAGCGACCGACTATGGATATAATACCAACTGGCTGGACGAAATACTCCAAACCCCGTTTTCCCAGGTTCATAACATTACGATAAAAGGAGGTAACAACAAAACGACTTATATCGCCAACCTGAACTATCGCGAATCAGAAGGGATCATCAAAAAATCGGACAACAAAATGATCTTTCCAAGGGTGGAACTGACCCACAGCATGTTCGGCGGCAAATTGAAAATTGATGCCAATCTGAGCGGCTATCAGCAGGAATACTTTTCCGGATCGGATGGAGGAAGCTTCAATACCAGTGTTTACCGTAATGGATTGACCTACAATCCAACTGACCGGCCAAAGGATGATGACGGTAACTGGGTGGAACATGTCGACAAGACTGAGTATATGAATCCCTTGTCCCTTCTGGAAGAGACCCATGGACTAAACCAGAATAACAACTTCCGGACCATGGGAACAGTCACCTACCTGCCACTGGAAGGACTGAGCGTCAAGCTACTGGGATCAAGGGACCTGTATAACAGCACCCGGGGATATTATGAAACAAAGCGGCACTATTCCACGCTGCATGACGGAAAAAATGGATATGCTTCACGCGGAACGACCCGCAGTCTGGAAGAGCTTCTGGAATTTACCCTTCAATATTCGAAAACGATCGAAAAACATGCCTTTACTGCACTGGCTGGTTATAGCTGGAGCCAGTATAATTACCAAAACTATTATATGCAAAACTGGGATTTTCCGTCAGATTCGTATAATTACAATAATATGGGTGCCGGTCTGGCACTGAAACGCGGAGAAGCTGTTCAATATTCCTATCAGAGCGAAAATAAACTGGTAGGCTACTTCGCCAGGGTTAACTATTCTTTTGACGACAAGTATCTTCTCATGGCCAGTTTGCGGCATGAAGGTTCTTCCAAATTTGGGGAAAACCATAAATGGGGGAACTTCCCGGCCGTATCACTTGGGTGGAATATCCACAAGGAACACTTCATGCAAAATCTTGACGCACTGACAAATCTTAAACTCAGGGCGGGGTATGGTATTACAGGAACAGAACCAAGCGATCCGTACATGTCGTTAAACCGGATCAATTTCAATACCTACTATTTTTATAACGGCGAGTGGATACAAGCCATTAATCCTGCAACCAATGCCAATCCGGACCTGAGATGGGAGAAAAAAGAAGAAACGAATATCGGGTTGGATTTTGGTTTATTAAAAAACCGGATTTCCGGATCAGTCGACCTTTACAAGCGCACCACGAAGGATTTGCTCTTTGATTATCCGGTTTCCACACCACCTTATTTGTACAGTACCTTGAGGGCAAACGCTGCCACAATGGAAAACAAGGGAATTGAGATCCAGATCAACGCTGTCCCGGTACAGACGAAGGATTTCTACTGGACCACCGATGTCAATTATTCCCGCAATAAAAATAAGCTGGTTTCCCTGAGCGACAAAAATTTCTCAATCGCCAGCGGCTATTTTGATGAGGGAGATTCGGGAGAGCCCATCCAGCAGAGATTCTCAAGAATTCAGATTGGCAATCCGATTGGCAACTTCTGGGGATTCAAAACAGTTGATATCGACGACACCGGGCACTGGATTATTGAAGGAAAAGACGGAAATCCTAAGCCAATCCTGGACCAGCAGGCTGATGACAAACAGATCCTGGGCAATGGTACACCAAAGTTCTTCCTAAGCTGGAATAATACGCTGACTTATAAAAATTTCGATCTGAGCATCACCATGCGCGGAGCTTTCGGCTTCCAGATCATCAATTATCCCAATATGCAATACGGGGCTCCAGTGATGCTCAACAGGGGAAATATCCTGACTTCATCGTATGATAAAATCTACGGGAAAGTACCTTTAGCTGATGATCAGTCGCTTAATTTTGTAAGTTACTATGTTGAAGACGGCGACTATTGGAAAATAGACAATATCACCATTGGCTATAATCTGACCTTAAAGAACACCCGGATTATCAAAAAGGCCAGGATTTATGCCTCAGGGTCCAACATGTTCACTTTTACCGGTTACTCTGGAATCGATCCTGAGATCAGTACAAGTTATAACGGCCGCATTCTGGTCCCCGGTGTTGACAGTAAGAACCGATATCCGGCAACCTCAACTTATACCCTAGGCGTATACCTAACATTTTAATCCCTGATGACTATGAACACAAAAAACAAAATAAAAACAGCTTTACTCATCCCCGCTCTCGTGGCAGCTATGGCGGGATGCAACAACGACCTCACAGAGATCACCTACAGCGATTTACCTGCTGATACTTATGCCTACACCGATGCCGCAGCCGCAATGGGAATTGTCTATGCCAATATCCGAAGCAATTTTTCGCACACCGACTGGTGGATTGTTCAGGAAACCTCCTCCGATGAAATGTGCCATCCCGCAAACGCGTCGGGCTGGGATGATGGCGGCATCTATAAACGTATGCACTTGCATACCTGGAACTCTGAAAACCCGCAGATGAATAATATGTGGAATCATTTTTATCCCGGAATCTTAAATGCGAACCGGATTATCGGACAGCTTGAATCGGGAGCAATACCCCCAAACATTGGTCCCAAAGAGGCGCTGGTATCGGAGATGAAAGTGGCCCGCGCATTTTTTTACTGGTTTTTGCTCGACAACTTTGGAGATGTACCATTGGACACTTCATCAACCGCTGCCCAGCTTCTGCCCAAAACCCCGCGCGGGGAGATCTATCAGTTTATCGTGAATGAGATTACAGAAGCTCTTCCAAACCTGAGCGAAAATAATGACAAAGCGATGTACGGCAGGTTCAATAAATGGGCGGCGAAAGCGTTACTGGCCAATGTATACCTGAATGCGGAAGTGTATGGGGCCGGTGCCAAATGGTCTGATTGTCTCACCCAATGTAATGACATTATTGCCAGCAATAAATATTCGCTCGAACCCAATTATAAGGATATCTTTAAAACAGCAAATGAGAACTCACCCGAAATTATCTTTGCCGTACCTTTCGACGAAAAAGTGGGCGGAGGATTCTTCCCCGAAATGTTTTCCTGGAACGGGTCGTTCAAAGAAAAATCCAATATGCAGGCGACACCCTGGGGTTTCGGAGCTGTGATGGCCGTCCCGCAGTTCATCGACACTTACGATCCTGCCGATCAGCGCCTGGCCGATTCCTGGCTGATGGGCACACAGTATAAGCTCAATGGAGAGGTGATCAAAGCCAGTGATCGCACGCCTTTTACCCTCACAAAAGATTTACCTGACGGGTTATACACCAACGAAAAGGAAGGTTACAGGATGAATAAATTCGAAGTGAAAGTCGGCGCTTTCAGTAATTTGAGTAACGACTTTCCGTTCTTCCGTTATGCTCAGGTGTTACTGATGAAAGCGGAGTGTTTGTTACGAGACAATAAAGCGGCAGAAGCGGCAATTCTGGTTACAGAGGTCCGTGAGCGGGCTTTTAAAAATAATCCGGCAAAAGCCGCTGTCACAGGGAATGCTTTAGTGCAAAATACCCGGTACCAGTACGGTTATATCGAGAACTACCTGGTCGTCGATCCCGGCAATAATACTCCGGTTCAATACGGAGGATTTCTTGATGAGTTGGGCTGGGAATTTGCCTGGGAAGGTCATCGCCGCAGGGATAACATCCGGTTTGGCACCTTCACGACCAAAAGCTGGTTGTCACATAAGCCCAACGGCGATTACCGCACCGTTTTCCCTCTTCCCCAGTCAGCCGTAAACGCCAATACACAACTGATTCAGAACCCTGATTATGAATAATTGAATAACCGTGACTGCTTCATCCTCAATTTGATGAGGCAGTCACGTTTTCGACTTTATAACAGCTAATTGCAAATACTTTTTAATCATCATGAAAAAAATCTCAATTGCCATCTTCGTGTGTCTGGGGATCATATCGCCGGAACCGTTAAAAGCGCAACATGACCTCCTGAAAATGGAGTCGGTAAACTTCTCTCAGGTCGAAATCCAGGATAATTTCTGGAAGCCCGTTATGAACAAGGTTACCAATGTAACCATACCGGTCTGCATTGAACAGACGGAAGTGAAGACGCCAAGGATCAGAAATTTTGAAAAAGTAGCAGCAAAGAAAGGTGAAAAACACGAGGGGATCTATTTTGACGATTCCGATGTGTATAAGGCGCTGGAAGCTATTGCCTATTCGCTAAAAAACCAGCCGGACCCCGTTCTTGAGAAGAAAGCGGATGAGTGGATCGGGAAAATCGCTGCAGCCCAATTGCCTGACGGGTACCTGAATACCTATTACACCCTGACCGGCCTCGACAAACGATGGACGGATATGGAAAAACATGAGGATTATTGCATTGGTCATCTGATTGAAGCGGCTGTTGCCTACTACAATACCACCGGCAAGCGACAAATGCTGGATGTGGCCATACGTGCCGCCGACCACATTGATCAGACCTTGCGTCAAAAAAATATTCCCTGGGTCTCGGGTCATCAGGAAATAGAACTTGCATTGGTCAAGCTTTACCATACTACGGGAAATAAAAAATACCTCGGGCTTGCCGATTGGTATCTTCAGCAACGCGGACACGGGCATGGGAAAGGTGTTATCTGGGACCAATGGAAATCTCTGGAGTATTGTCAGGATGACCTGCCGGTAAAGGAACAAAAGGAGATCACAGGCCACGCCGTGCGTGCCATGTATCTCTACACCGGAGCCGCTGATGTGGGTGCAGCCATGAATGACAACGGTTATATGGATGCAATGAAAACGGTATGGGAAGACGTCGTTTACCGCAACATGTATATAACCGGCGGAATTGGTTCATCGGGGAAGAATGAAGGTTTTTCAGTTGATTATGATCTGCCTAACGAAGAAGCGTATTGCGAGACCTGCGCATCGGTGGGTATGGTCTTTTGGAATCAACGCATGAATTTGTTAACCGGCGATGCCAAATATATTGACGTACTGGAGCGTAGCCTGTATAACGGTGCCCTGGATGGCCTTTCACTCTCGGGCGATCGCTTTTTTTACGGCAATCCGCTTGCTTCCTCCGGCAATTATTCACGAAGCGAATGGTTTGGATGTGCCTGCTGTCCTTCCAACATCGCCCGCCTTGCCGAATCGGTCGGCAATTACATTTACGCCAAAACCAACGATGCTGTTTGGATAAATCTGTTTGTTGGCAGTACCGTATCCGTGCCGCTGCAAAAAAAGGATGTAAAAATTACCCAAACAACAAACTATCCCTGGGATGGAAATGTGCAAATCGCGGTGAATCCGGCAAAGCAGACAAAATTCGGATTGTATATCCGTATTCCGGGATGGGTTCAAAACCAGCCTGTTCCCGGAGACACCTATAGCTTTACCGATACCGACAACACGACCTTCACACTGGCAGTGAACGGCAAAACAGAAAACATCAAACCGGTGAACGGGTATGTCCTTATTAACCGGGACTGGAAAAAAGGTGATCAGGTCGATATCAGTTTCCCCATGCCGGTACGAAGAGTGAAAGCGATCGACAAGGTAAAGGAAAACATCAACGCCGTCGCCCTGCAAAGAGGTCCGCTGGTGTACTGTTTCGAGCATCCGGACAATGGTGTACAAAACATGAATCTGGTTTTGGCAGATCAGGTCAAAATGAATGCGGAATTCGATCCGGATTTACTTGAAGGGGTCGTTGTACTGAAAGGGAATGTGCCCGTTATAACCGTATCGTCCGATGGACTGAACGTATCGGCGGAAACAAAACCGGTCACCGCGATCCCCTATTATACCTGGGCAAACAGGGGCGAAGGTCCCATGAAAGTCTGGGTCCCCCGAAAAATACAGCAGCTCAAAATCA
>JBCFBK010000017.1:32906-99040 GCA_038562555.1 Prolixibacteraceae bacterium
AAAATCAATCCGTAAAAGGTTTGATAGCCATGAAAAATCCGCCTCCACATATCCGGAATAAGAAAAAGCTTATCTTTAAAGCAGTTGCCATCCTGCTGCCTTTCATAGGTCTGTCGTTAACGGAAGGCGGTTTGCGGGTTTTTCGATATGGCCATAATCTGGATTTATTTGTAGAGGACAAGGGTAACACCGATTATCTGGTGATGAACCAGTATGCCTCGAAACGTTACTTTACGGAACAGGAGAATGCGACCATGGGGACGTTCGAACCGTTCAGAAAGGAAAAACTACCTGGTTCCCTCCGGATTTTTGTATTGGGAGAATCGACCACCCTGGGATATCCTTATATGTACAACGCTTCGTTTCACCGGTGGTTACACTACCGGCTGATGAACACGTTCCCCGGCAGGGAGTTTGAGATCATCAATCTTTCCCTGACAGCAGTGAATTCATGGACGGTTCTGGGATTTGCAAAAGAGCTTGTCGATTATGAGCCCGACGCGGTCCTGATGTACTGCGGACAGAATGAATACTATGGTACGCTTGGCGTAGGATCAAGCTCCAGACTGGGCACCAGTCGCCTCGTGGTACAAAGCCTGTTGCATTTACGTTCACTCAGGCTGGTTCAGTTAACGGGAAATACCTTGCAACGGATCAGAAGTTTTTTGAAAGGCAAACCGGCTGAACCGCGCGGAACCCTAATGAAACGGATGGCAGCAAGACAGGAAATACCTTTCGGTTCTTCCGCTTATCATCATGGCATCCGGCAGTTCGGCAAAAATATGGAAGCCATTTGTATGATCCTGTCAAAGCGGAACGTTCCGCTGTTCATCAGTAATCTCGTGAGCAATGAAAAGGATTTGAAACCATTTACGAGCGCAGAAGGCGATACTGCCGGTTCTGCGCTCCATCATTTTCTGAAAGCCGAAGCCGCGTATCGAAAAGGCAATTTCACGAGTGCCAAAAAACAATATGTAAGGGCAAAAGATCTCGACCTGCTTCGATTCAGGGCGCCGGAAGCTTTAAATCAGATCATTGCGGGCTTACCGGAAAGATTTCCATCCGTCCACCTGGTCGATGCCAAAAAACTGTTCGAAGCCCATTCGCCTCACGGGATCATTGGCAGGGAAACCATTTTGGAGCACGTCCATCCGAACCTTTTCGGATACGGCTTACTATCTGAAGCGTTTTACCAGGCCCTTAAGCAGCACCAGGTGATCGCTCCAAAAGAGGAGTTTGAAATTTCACTGCTGCAACTCCGGAAGGAAATGCCAATCACCCGTGTCGATTCTCTTAAAGGAACCTATGAGATCATGATCTTAAGGGAAAACTGGCCCTTCGATGAAAGAAAGACCTTTGATCCCGGTAAGCTGAAGTCGTATGAAGAAAAGCTGGCGATGGCTCTCCTCGGCGGACAAATAAGCTGGAATGATGCCATACAACATCAAATGAATTATTTTTTGACTAAAAATGATCAGCGCAATGCCGCAAAAGTTGCGGAAGCCGCGGCATTACAATATCCCAACGATGTAATTTTTCTTCAGTATGCCGGTAAGTTTTGCATGAATCTTCGAAATCCGGATAAAGCCAGGATATACTTCCAAAGAGCTTTATCGCTCGACAAAAACAACAAGACGACGATTGACATGCTTAATCAGGCAATCGCATTTTCGGTCAACCTCCCTTAATTCATGCAGATGACCGGAACGACCCAAAACAGAAAGCAAGACAGCACGTTCGGATTAATTGCCGGATCGGTCTGCCTCGCCTTTGTATTGTACCGTTACATCGATTCAAACGTTCTGAGTTACCTGTTTGCCATCATCGGGTCGCTTTTTATAATCCTGGCAGTGACCATACCGGCATGGCTTCGCCCGTTCCGTACCTTCATGACAATAACCGGTCATTATCTTGGCATTGTAAATACCTTTATGCTGCTGACGGTGATCTATACCTTGTTCTTTATTCCAACCGGTTACCTGTTAAGGCTGTCCGGAATGGATAGTTTGCAAAGGAAACGACTGACGAAAATTAAATCTTACTGGACGGATAAATCTGCGAAAGAAAGAAGCGCTATGAAACGAGCCAGGAACGGTAAACCTTATAATCACATGAAAAATCAATTTTAATTTAAGGGCATGAACATCTTAAAGGAATTCGCCACATTCCTGTGGCAGGAAAAGAAATACTGGCTCTGGCCGCTCATGATCGTACTGTTTCTTTTTGGTACATTGATGGTATTTACAGAAGGTTCGGCATTGGCTCCTTTCATTTATTCCTTGTTTTAACATGTATATCCTGGGTATCTCCGCATTTTATCATGACGCTGCAGCCTGCCTGCTGAAGGATGAACTGATTCTTTCTGCGGCACAGGAGGAACGGTTCTCCCGGCTTAAAAACGATGCCCGATTTCCCACACATGCCATCGCCTATTGCCTGCGCGAAGCGGAGATCAGGCTTTCGGAGGTTGATTACGTCGTTTTTTACGAAAAGCCATTTTTGAAGTTTGAGCGGATCATTGAAACTTACCTTTCCTTCGTTCCCAGGGGCCTGTTCTCTTTTGTGAAGTCAATGCCTTTGTGGCTCAGGGAAAAGTTATTTCAAAAAAATATCCTGATAAAAAATCTTGAAAAAATTGATCCGTACTGGCGATATAACGGCGACAATTTATTATTTGCAGAACATCATCAATCGCATGCGGCATCTGCATTTTACCCTTCTCCGTTTTGCGAGGCGCTTATCCTGACTCTGGATGGCGTTGGCGAATGGAGCACGGCAACTGTTGGCCGGGGGTCGGACGGTCAGATCACCTTTCTGAAAGAGATCCGGTTTCCGCATTCCCTCGGACTGCTTTATTCGGCTTTCACCTATTACCTCGGATTTAAAGTCAATTGCGATGAATACAAAGTAATGGGACTTGCTCCATACGGGAAGCCGGATTTTGCAGATACGATATACAAGTACCTGATCGACGTGAAAGATGATGGCTCCTTCAGGCTGAATATGGATTATTTTGGCTTCGGAAATGGTTTAAGAATGACTAACCGCCGGTTTCATCGGCTTTTTGGAGCAGAGCCCCGCCAAAAGGGAACTGAAGTAACTTCCTTTCACATGGACGTCGCCTGTTCCATTCAAAAAGTCACGGAAGAGATCATGCTCCTGATCGTCAATAACCTGCACAAGATTTATGGCGGTGAAAATTTATGCCTGGCCGGAGGAGTGGCACTGAATTGCGTAGCCAACGGAAAGATCCTCCGGCATGGCCCGTTTAAAAATATCTGGATACAACCTGCGGCGGGCGACGCAGGCGGTGCATTGGGTGCGGCTTACGCCGTTTACTACGAACATTTAAGTCAGCAGCGGCACGTAAACCTTTCAGGCGCTGACCAAATGCAGAATGCGTTTCTGGGACCATCATACGGCGAAACGGAGATCGAAGTGGTTCTTAAAGCAAACGGACTGAATTTTTACCGGCTCGACGATGAACTATATTTCCGTAAAATTGCAGGAAAAATTGCTGAAGGGAAAGTAATCGGCTGGTTCGACGGTCGCATGGAATTTGGACCGCGCGCCCTGGGAGCGCGCAGCATTCTCGGCGATGCGAGGAACCCGGCCATGCAAACGAACCTGAACATGAAAATTAAGTTCAGGGAATCGTTTCGCCCTTTTGCGCCCGTGATTCTTGAAGAATTTGTATCCGAATATTTTGATATCCCGGCCCCAAGTCCATACATGCTTTTGGTTGGAAATTTGAAAGACAAATACCGTTTGTCCCTTGCTGCAGAACACGAGACGGCGCCGGGGCTTGATTTGCTGAAACAGATTCGCTCAACCGTACCGGCAATTACGCATGTAAACTATACGTCGCGGATACAAACGGTGAATGCCGCCAACAACGGAAAATTCTATCAACTTCTATGTGCTTTTCATCAGCTTACCGGTTGTCCAATGATCATTAACACCTCCTTTAACCGTATGGACGAACCCATTGTATGCACCCCGGAGGATGCCGTTTCCTGTTTTTTGCAATCGGGGATCGACATACTGGCGATTGAAAACTTTATAGTGGAAAAAGAATTGAATAAAAAGCAATTATAAACCAAAATCTAAATATCATGAAAAAATTGATGTTGCTGTTCGGGATTGGCTTGTTGTTTTTGAGTTCCTTTGCAAAGGACAAGCGTAATTCCCATTACATTACCAATCAGGCTCCGCTGGTGGCACAGCCTTATACAGCGTTACCCCTGGGATCCATCAAACCGAAAGGAATGTTGTTAAAAATGCTGGAAACCCAGCGTGACGGATTAACCGGCCAACTGGACAGTATTTACAGTATCGTTTGCGGCAATAACAACGGATGGCTGGGCGGAACAGGCGACGGCTGGGAACGCGGTCCCTACTGGATCGACGGACTGGTGCCGCTGGCCTACATTCTTGACGATGCCAACTTAAAAGCAAAAGCTCAGAAATGGGTTGAATGGAGCATTGCCAATCAGCGGGAAGATGGTTATTTCGGTCCGCATCCGCTACCCGAAGGATATGAGAAGATACCGGGCACACAGCAGGATATGCGCGAAGACTGGTGGCCCAAGATGGTGATGCTGAAAGTCTTTCAGCAGTATTATACAGCTACAAAAGATGAACGGGTGATTAAACTGATGACTAATTATTTCAGGTATCAGTTAAAAACACTGCCTGAAAAGAAACTGGGTTTTATAACCTTTTGGGCCGAGCAGCGGGGAGGTGACAACCTGGCGATCGTTTACTGGCTCTATAACATAACAAAAGAAAAATTCTTACTGGACCTGGCCGAAATTATCCATGACCAGACCTTCAATTGGACAGAAATCTACTCCGGCAATGTCATCCGGCGGTTAAACCCGCTGCCCGACCTGCATTGCGTCAATGTGGCACAGGGTTTAAAAGAGCCTGTCATTTACTATCAGCAACATCCCGGGCAAAAATACCTGGATGCCGTCAAAAAAGGGCTGTCGGCTTTGCAGGACTGCCACGGCTTTGTGAATGGCATGTATGGCGGAGATGAAAACCTGCATGGGAATGATGCTACGCAAGGCTCTGAACTCTGCTCCGCAGTGGAGATGATGTATTGTTTTGAGAGTATTTTACCAATAACCGGCGACGTTTATTATGCCGATTATCTCGAAAAAGTGGCTTACAATGTTCTCCCAACGCAAATCACGGATAATTACATGCGCAAACAGTATTTTCAGCAACCAAACCAGGTTATGATTACCGATGTGGAGCGCAATTTTTTCAATGATAAAAATGCGCGGATCGCATTCGGGACAACCAGCGGCTATCCATGCTGTTTAACCAATATGCACCAGGGTTGGCCAAAATTTATCCAAAATCTGTGGTATGCCACTGCCGACAACGGTATTGCTGCATTGGTCTATGGCCCTTCCGAAGTGAGGGCGAAAGTTGCAAATGGCGAACAGGTCACCATCTCTGAAACCACTGCTTATCCTTTTAAGGAAAACATTCAGTTCAAATTTCATCTGGCGAATCAGGTTACTTTTCCATTTCATATGCGTATTCCTGAATGGTGTAAAAATCCGGTTGTAAAAGTAAACGGAGAAACTGTTCTGCCTCAGGTGAAAAACAATATCATGGTAGTCGACCGTAAATGGTCAGAAGGAGACCTGGTCGAACTCGGCCTGCCCATGGAATTCCGTTATAGCTACTGGCATGAAAATTCACTGGGTATTGAACGCGGCCCGCTGGTGTATGCGCTAATGATCGATGAAGAATGGCGGGAGGTGACACAGGAAGGATATGATGATACATTTTGGGAGGTTCTGCCAAAATCTCCCTGGAATTATGCAATTGTAAAAAGTGAGATAGCAGAAAACAAGCTTCAGGCAAAAGAGAACGATCATGTGGCTGACAACCCCTGGAACCTTGAAAATGCGCCCATAACGGTTACAGCCAAAGCCAGACGAATGCCTATATGGACGATGGATCGGGGTTCAGCAGGGAAAATTCCGTCACCTTCATGGCCCGCACGTGCTGCTGAAAAGCAGGAAGAAGAGATCCGGCTAATCCCGTATGGGTGTACAACACTCAGGATCTCCCAGTTCCCGGTCTGCCAATAAATTAACGATCTGATGAGAAAGATAATGCACGGCATGTCGCGAACTGCCGTGCATTATGTCTGAATCCCCCCTTTTACATATTTGCTGGATGATCTAATTTTGATTTAAACTAAATTAAAATCATTATGGCATCATCTAAAGCAATTAAAACCATTTATTGGGCGTCGACAGGCTTCATTTTTTTATTTGAAGGCGTGATGCCGGCGTTAACCTCGCATACGGAAGTGGCTGTGGAAGGGATCAGGCATTTGGGTTATCCCGATTATTTCCGGGTCATGCTGACCGTGTTTAAAGTAGTCGGAGCCCTGGCCTTAATTCTCCCGTTTGTAAAAGGAAATGTAAAGGAATGGGCCTATGCCGGATTCGGGATCGACTTTATCGCAGCTTTTGTCAGTATTTGGGTGATCGATGGATTTGGCGGACAAACTGTTTTCCCTTTGGTTGTCTTTGCGATCCTGATTACCTCGTATATTTATTATCATAAAATGCTCCGGCTACCGGTATGGAAGAGGGAGACGGCAGCGGAAGAAAAAAGGGTAGCATAAAAAAAATCACGTCTTCCCGGTGATATTTTGGCCAAAACGTGCACTAACGAGTAAAGCGTTTTGTTATGGAAATGATGGAAACACAATTTGAAGAGAGAACAATGGTCAGACAGGAGGAGCAGGTCCGCCAAACCTATGAGCGGGCCTTCCCTCGTGTAGCTGCCTTTGTGAGCCGGATGGGCGGCTCGTTTGAGGATGCCAGAGACATCTTTCACGACGCACTCGTGGTTTATTATGAAGTTATCGCACAAGACAGCTCGCGTATCCGGGGTCCGGAAGAGGCCTATTTGCTCGGCATTGCCAAACATCTTTGGGCGAGGAAGCATCGGCGGGAAAGGATGATGATCCCCATGAATGAGTCTGAACGGGAAATTTCAGTTCCCGAAGATATTAATCCGACCGTAGAGGACAAGCGGTTGCTCCGGATCCTTGAAAGTGCCGGCCAAAAATGTATGGATCTGCTTCGGGCATTTTATTACCAGCGACGTCCGGTAAAAGACCTCACCGGCGCACTGGGATACACCAGCGAACATGCGGTGAGCGCGCAGAAATACAAATGTTTGGAAAAGATCAGGAACACCATCAAACAAAAATCGCTGCGTTATGACGACTTCATCGAATAATACACGGACCATTGAAAAGTATCTGCAGGGCAAAATGAGTCCTTCGGAGAAATTTTTGTTTGAAGCACAATTGCTGATTAATCCCGGATTGCGGATGGACGTGCGTGCGCAAAAAACGGCGTACGCCCTTGTCCGCATGTACCACCACAAAAAGCTCAGGGAAGAGCTTGAGAATATTCATCAGCAAATTTTCAGCGACCCTGGAAAGGGTGCTTATCAACAACAGGTATATCAATTCTTTAAGCAGGAGGGCATATGATACAGGGAAGTCTGATACCGATGGTCATCGACAATGCCGGTGACGGCGAACGCGCCTACGATATCTACAGCAGGTTGCTCAAGGAACGCATTATTTTTCTGGGAGGGCCGATCAACGACGCCGTTGCCAACGTGGTTGTCGCACAGTTGTTGTACCTCAACAGCGTTGACAGCAACCGGGGTGTTGACCTGTATATTCACAGTCCGGGGGGAAGCGTCTATGCCGGTCTGGCTATTTACGATACCATGAAGATGATGTCGGCCCCCGTTTCAACCTACTCGGTCGGATTCACCGGAAGCATGGGAACTTTCCTGCTCAGTTCGGGTGAAAAAGGGAAACGCTTTGCCCTTCCCCACTCCACCATCCACATGCATCCCACCGGCGGAGGAACGCAGGGATACACCGAAGATGTGCGTATTGCCACCCGCGAGCAGGAAAGGCTCCAAACCCAGATCTTTCATCTCATGGGTAGACAAACCGGCCATAGCTGGAAAGAGATAGAAGAGTTCTTTCTGCGTGATAAGTTCATGAATGCCCACGAAGCCCGTGAATTCGGACTGATTGACGAAGTGATGGACGACGCCGGCGATGTCATTGTCCTCGACAACCCCGACAGCCGAGTCAGCCTGATTGAAAACAACTCCGGGAGGAAAAGACTGAATTAGCTTTTATTCTCTCCCAAGGAAATTTTCGATCAATGGCACAATCAAGAATTCACTCGCTTTTGCGTCAGGGTTCAAGGTTGTGACCTCGCCCATATATTCGCCGTGTCCGCCTGGAATGATTGCTAACCGCGAGTTGGGAATCAACCTGCTCATTTCAACAGCATGTTCAGGGGTTATCACATCTTTATCGCCAATGACAATTAAAGCCGGTGCCCGGATGGACTTCATTTTTTCGTCCGGGATATCCTTAAAATTGACCATTCTTTTGGCATCCTTATCATGCATGACCTGTAATCCGGCCGGATCTGATGCAACTTGTTTATAGGCTTCCTTTAACGGTTCCGGCATATTTTCCAGTTTCGCCTGCGCCATAAAACCCCAGAATTGTGAAGGAACACCATTTCGTTTGCAGAGTGCGGAAGCTGCAATAACCTGATTAACCAGTTCGGGATGACGAATGGCAATCTGCAGAGCCGTCGTGCCGCCATTGCTGAAACCCAAAAAATCGGCTTTGGATATATTCAGATTCTTCAGGAGAGTTGCAACATCATCGGCATCCTGTTCGAATGAAAGGTCGTTTTCCCGGTCACTTGTTCGTCCGTGCGCCTGTAATTCCACAGCAATCAGCCGGCGGTTTTTTGCAAGCCGGGGAATCACGCTGCCGAAGTTCGACTGAATGGTTGAACCACCGCCATGAATCAGTACAAGAGGCTTTCCCTCTCCATAGATCTCATAATACATTCGTAGTCCGTTGACTTCGGAATAACCGCTTTTAAAATCGATGCTCTCTGATGCTGTAATCGCCATATTGCTGGTCTTTGTTTCTGTTTTACTTTTACCATAACACAAAACAGCGGTAAAAGTCAGTAACACGAAAAAAAGTTTCTGCTTCATGTTAAATCCGGTTATTTTGATTAATGCTTAATCATTATCTTCTCCAAAGGTACAGAAGATAAGCTGCAACCACAGATGCAGAAACGGACAAAAATCAGGGGCAAATGCGGCGATATGCCGGTTTATTTTTACATAACATGCCCTCTTTCACCCCGCTCCGCGAGATCCCTTTTGTTATGCTGCCGCTTTTTTATTTTCCTGAGATCCGATTTCTAAAATGTGGATTTCGGGTTCTATCCCAAATCCATTATTAGCATTAAATTCTCTTTGAAACGGGTAATATCATCATTGCTGATTATTTCAGGACTTTTCGGAGCATGAGAATCAAAAAAAATCTCCAGCTGATGAATATATGTTTTAATACCGTTCTCAACTCTGATCGTTGGGCTTAAAGGCATTGGTCCGTTTTGTTTTGACGATCCGACCGCCTGTTTACTGGACTGCGGAGCCTTACGACCGTGCCAACGGATCGTTTTCAATTTTTATATTAAAAGCCGGTGCCTGGTATTCTTTTGACAGGTAATCCGAAGGAATTGCCGTCCGGTTGCCATCCCGCGCAGCCCGGTAATGAGGGGAAAGAATCTCAATCCCTCTTTCATTGAACACATCCTGAATATGCCGGTGCAAATCGGAATAGACAAGTGCCTGCCTGCTCGCCTCCCTCGTATAGGCATTAATCTGGTAGGCCACATAAAAATCATCAAGACTTGTTTGTAAAACAAACGGTTTCGGCTCATCAAGGATCTTTTCAGTTCTTTTCGCAGCCTCAATCAATGCCTCGTGTACGTGCTTCCAGGGAGCATCGTACCCGATCGTTACCGTGGTATGCAGGATTAATCCGCTTTCTTTCGCTTCAATGCTGTAGTTCGTCGTGTTGCCTGTAAGAACCGATGAATTCGGGATGGTTATTATTTCATTTTTTATGGTTCTGATCCGGGTAACAAGGAGTGTTTTTTCGAGCACATCACCCGTAACGTCGCCAATTTTAATCCGGTCGCCGGTTTTAAAGGGACGCATGTAGGTAATGACCAATCCTGCAATAACGTTGCCAATGGCAGAAGAGGATCCGAGCGAAAACAAAACACCAATAAAAACAGAAACACCTTTAAAGATATCTGAATCAGAACCAGGCAAATATCGAAATATTAAAACAAACATAAATGCATACAACAGGAACTTGATGATGCTATAGGTCGGCATGGCCCAATCGGCATGAAATCCGGAAATTTTGAGTTTCTCCGCTTCAATTTCCCGAAAAATGTACCTGACAAACCGGATCACATATCTCATAACGAAGTATATAACAAGAATACTGAACAGGTTTGGAAGGTACTCCCAGACGGCAATGAAAACACCCTTAAACGGCAACCATATTAATTGCAATAAGGCACCGGCCCAGTTGCGTGAGAAAGGAAAAATGCTGAAAATAATGGGCAGAGTAATGTAGATCAGCGTCGCATAAACAAACCAACGAAATATCTTAGCCATAAAAAGAATAACCTGCATTTCCTGTTCCGCTGTCAAAAACGTATAGTCTTTATAGGCTAAATTCTTTAACCATTTGTCTTTCTTTTGGTCGATAAAGAACAGAAGTCGGGAGTAGCCTTTCCCAATTACCCGGACCATAAACCAGGCTGCAATTAAAACCAGCAGGACCAGGCCGATCCGGGTGATTATCTTGATCCAGCTATACTCCTTTCTCCCATCCAAAACAGATCCCCTGATCTTTTCTTTAAACTCGTCCGCCAATTCCGGCATATTTTTCTCGTACCAGATCGCATCGTTCTCCGAAACACTCATAATGATGGTTTCTCCATAAACAATATCGTAGGTATTTTCCGACTTCAAAACCACGATCGAATCAGGCTTCAAAAAATCATCGTCGTACAGGTTTTCAATTTTATTACTGATGCTGACGGCTCGTTCGCGCGGAGTGGAGGCTCCAATTTTTGAATAAACAAAGAACAGTGTATCGTTCATAATCCCCAACACCGGGTAGCCTTTCGCGATGTTTCGTAAAGAATCAATCTGCGCCTTTTTGTCGGCAATCCGTTGTTTTTCGTTTTCCCCGATTGCTTTTAGCTGATTTAGCACTTCCTCCTTTTGAAGGTTATCGGTGGTCTTAAGTTGCAATAATTGTGATTCCAGATCTGCCTTTTTTATCGAATCAACAACCCGTTGTCTTTCGAAGCCGGCGAGTCTTTTACTATAGTCCTGCAGGAAGGAACGATTAATAGAGTCATCTTTCTGAGACAGACTATCAGTCTGCGCATATGAGGCCACGCTCCAAACCAGCAGGAGCAGGGACATTAATCTTACGGATAATCGTTTCATAGAAAAAGTATAGAATTCAAAAATACGATAAATGTCACAGAAACCACGCAATTCCCTGATGTGCTTTGTCCTGTGAATTAATTTACCGGCAGTTTCAGAGCACTACCTTTATTAAGACTATTTCCATATTATGAGCATAATCCCGGTATTAACATCATATTAACAAATAAGGCACTGATAAATGAATAATTTAGTCGTCATAATTCTATGTGACATCCTTAACATAGTAAGAAACATGAAGAGAAGAGACTTTATTTATAAAGGTATTGGTACTGGTTTGCTGACCAGTATGGGGCTTCACACGAGCGTATTTGGCAGCGTGAGTCAGGCATTGGGCAATGCTTCCCCTTTCGACATGGTAGCCATCCGGGGCGGCGAAGCTGAAGTCATGTTCGAAAAAGCGATCGCCTCCATGGGGGGAATGAAAGCTTTTGTTAAGCCCAATCAAACTGTTGTTCTAAAACCAAACATCGGTTGGGACTCGAATCCGGAAAAAGCAGCGGACACAAATCCAAAACTGGTTGCCAAAATTATTGAGCATTGCCTGAGAGCCGGTGCCAAAGAAGTCTATGTTTTTGATAATACCTGCGATAACTGGCAGAAATGCTATGCAAACAGCGGTATAGAAAAGGCGGTCAAGGATGCCGGAGGAAAAATCGTAACCGGCGGTAGCGAAAGCATGTATCAGGAAGTGGAGCTGAAAGGGGCTAAAAGCCTGAAAAAGGCGAAAGTTCATGAACTGATCCTTTCCTGCGATGTGTTCATCAATGTTCCTGTCCTGAAACATCACAGCAGCACGACCGTTACATCGGCCATGAAGAACATGATGGGCGTTGTATGGGACCGTGGGTTCTGGCACCGCAACGATTTGCCGCAATGCATTGCCGACTTCCCGACCTTCAGAAAACCCGACCTGAATATTGTCGATGCTTACCGCGTTATGAAGAAAAACGGTCCCCGCGGCGTCTCATTGGAGGATACCGTCACCATGAAAGCCCAGCTTATTTCAACCGATATCGTAGCCATTGACACCGCTGCTGTGAAACTGTTCGGAGTGGATCCCTCTGTAATAACCTATTTGGCAAAAGGCCAGGAACTGGGCATTGGAACAACAAATCTGGAAAGCCTGAAAATTAATCGCTTAACCGTTTAATACCCAATGAATAATGTCTGGAAACCGGCGAGGGTCATCATCTCGGTAATGACCTTGATCTTACTTGCGTTTGTCTTCCTGGATTTCCGGCAAACGGTGGGTTCGCCCTGGTACCAGGCCATCACCTGGCTTCAGTTCGCTCCTTCTGTGAGCAAATTCCTGATAGCAGCCGGCGTTTTGTCGGCAGGGTTCATTTTGGTCATCCTGCTTACCCTGATCTTTGGACGCGTTTATTGTTCTACTGTGTGTCCGCTTGGAATTATGCAGGATGTGATCAGCTTTTTTTCCAAAAAATTCAGGAAAAAGAAATTCAGGTATAAATACGCCGGGCCTAAAAACATGCTTCGCTATCCTTTCCTGGCGCTGGCTGTTGTTCCGTTATTCTTCGGATCGGTGATCCTGCTTGGACTGCTTGAACCTTACAGCAGCTTCGGCCGTATTATCTCGGGCCTGGGTCAGCCCCTCTTTATGGGTGCCAATAACCTGCTGGCTGGCCTGCTGATCAGAATAAAAATATATCAGGTTTTCCCGGAAACGCTCCCCCATATCGAGCTTGCAGCGCTGGCCTATCCCATAGCGATCCTTGGGCTAATTACCGTGTTGGCTTCCCGATGGGGACGATTGTACTGCAACACGATTTGTCCGGTTGGAACCTTTCTGGGCGTGCTCTCCCGATTTTCACTGTTCCGGATCCGGATCGACAAAAGTTCATGTACACGCTGCGCCAAATGCACCGTGGTATGTAAGGCGCAATGTATCGACTTAAAAGACCAGTCGGTCGATTTTAGCCGCTGCGTGGGATGCTTTAATTGCATCCATTCCTGCCGGGACAACTCCATCGGCTATAAACCGGCGTTTCCCGCCAAAACTGAAAAAGGCCTCAACATGAAAATGGTCACGCCCTTACAGGCGAAGCCGGATTCAACCGACCGCTCGAAAAGGCAATTCCTTTCCGATTCATTTCTGCTTACCGGCGCTGTGATCGGGATTTCGCGTTCCCTAAAAGCCGGAGAAGCAAAATCAGCTTCCGGCAAAGATCTTATTCCCGTCGTAAAGGAATATCCGTGTTCCCCTCCCGGATCAATAAGTCTCAGTCACTTTAACGATGTGTGCACCGCCTGCCACCTATGCGTGAGCGCCTGTCCCAATGGCGTATTGAGGCCGTCTTTGCTGCAGTACGGGTTGCAGGGCTTTATGCAACCTTACATGGATGCCACAAGCGGCTACTGCAATTTTGATTGCCTGATTTGCGGAGAAATATGCCCAACAGGAGCTATTCTGCCCTTGACCCTGGAAGAGAAACAGGTAACCCAGGTTGGGACGGTGAAATTCGTCAAAGAAAATTGCATTGTACATACCGATGAAACCTTGTGCGGAGCCTGCTCAGAACATTGTCCAACAAAGGCTGTAAAAATGGTCCCTTATAAAGACGACCTGAATATTCCGGAAGTAGCGCCGGATCTGTGCGTAGGATGCGGAGCTTGCGAATACGCCTGTCCGGTCCGCCCCCACCGGGCGATTTACGTGGACGGGCAACCCATACAGCAAATAGCAAAACTTCCCGTCGTGGAAAAATCAAAAGAAGGAACCCTGGAAGAGTTTCCGTTTTAACAGATAAACCGGATAAGGTCCATTGTAAAAACGAGCCGCAAATCCGAAAGAATCTGCGACCCGTTTTTATTATACGGTCTTCAGGCTTCTTCTGGTTTTGATAAAAAGCCAGGTAAACGCCAGGATTAAAAATACTGTCAGAATAATAACTGACCGCAGTGAAGCGGACCCGGCAGCCAAATGATCGCCACCGAATTTCACCAGGTTTGAATCGTAGATATGGCCCAGCAAAGGTTGGGCAATAGCTCCTCCTAAAAATCCGACCCCACCCATAATGGCCAGTCCCAGTGCACCGCTGTTCGGCACTCTTTCAGCGACCACACCAAGCATATTGGGCCAGAAGTAAGCCACGCCCAGTGCAAACACCGCCGCAGCAGCAAACGTCCACCATCCGCCTGAAATACTGAGCAACCATAGTCCTAATCCCGCGAAAACGGCCGAAAACAGCAATACGCCGGGCCCTGAAAGCTTATGGACCACCGGTCCTGCCACCAGGCGCGCCAGGGCCATTATGGCTGACACCCAAACCAGCAACAAAATTCCGGGAGCCTCGACGGTCTCGAGCAGGGCTGCAATCCACTGGTTGGTGCCCAATTCGGTTCCCGCCGTAAACAGCATACAAAAAACCATAAACAGGAAAAGCGGTGAAACACATGCCTTCAACATATCTTTGTAAGTCGCGCCGGTGGTGACACGTTCGGTTGCCGGAAATGCTTTCCCAAGAAACATAAAGCCATACCCCAACGTCGGGATCAGCATGGCTGCAGTTTGCCAGCGCCAGCCAATACCTAACTTATTCAGAAAATAGACCAGGAGTCCGCCGATAACGATCCCGGCAGGGAACCACATGTGAAAACGGTTGAGTTTAGCGGTCTTATCGTCGGGATAAAGGGCCGTGATCAAGGGATTACAGGCGGCCTCGACACTGCCGTTGGCAATCCCGATAAACATCGTCGAAAAAAATAAGGTCCAGAATCCGTTGGCGAAAATCGTCATAATAAGGCCGGTCAGATGACAAACAAATGCGACCGCAATTACCCGGTTGATACCCATGATGTCGACCAGCGGCCCCAAAATGATCATGGCCAGCGTAAAGCCCCAAAAGGCGGTTCCAACAATCCAGCCCACCTGCGTGGCCGTGAGATTGAACTCTTCCATCCAGGGAACAATGAATCCGCCCCGTGTACCAAATGCAAGGGCGGTAACAACAAGCGCCAGACAACTGGCGTTAAACAATAAAATTCTGTTGATCTTTCCCATAAAAAACAGTTTAGTTGATTATTAGCTTAGCCAATTGCCCCTAAAATTAAGAAATTATCACGACAATTGCATCACCACACCCGATCTGTTTAAACGACAAGCACCAACGAACTTAACAGGACTTCCTTCTCCTTTCCCCTCAGCTTAAAAGACCCCAACGACCGGCTAACATAATTGTGGGGAAGATTGAGCATCTCGAGCAAATCGGCCGAAGCAATTACCTCCGCGTTGTATTCCCGGCACATGGTCTGAATGCGCGAAATCGTGTTCATGACATTACCGGAGTATGTAATATCGCGTTTGATAATGCCAATTTCACCTACCACTACTTTTCCCCAATGAATACCCGCCTTGAACGAAGGAACCAGTCCGTACCTGTTCAGGTATTTCTCCCGCTTTTTCGTCAGTTCAAGTTTGATATCAAAAAAGCATCGAATACATCGGTTATTTGCAAGGCCATCTTCCCGCTTCCAGGCAATGATCACTTCATCCCCAACGTACTGATAAATCTCCGCGTTATTATCGAGGATCGGGTTCGTAATGTCTGAATACAGATCTTTAAGAAGCTCATGATACTTTTCATCGCCGAGTTTCTCCGCAATGGTCGTTGATGAGTTGAGGTCGACCGACATAAAGATCCTGTCTTCTTCTTTCGGTGTATGGTACTTTCCGCGAATGATATTCCAGAAGACCCCCTGTCCGAATTTGTTGTTGATCTGCAGGGACAACTGTGTGAGCGCAACGACACCCGACCAGATCAGGGTATTTTTGATCCTGGAAGTATCAAAAAGAAACCGGTATAGAACCGCTTTGGATCCGGGATCAAACAAGGGTTTACCGGTTTTCAGAGGAACCGTTATCCAGGCAAGAAGAAAAATAATCAGGGCGATGATCAGAAAAAATGAAATACTCACAGCCAGAACCGTATACCCGTAAGGTTTGTCCTGATACCTGACATTGATAAAAAAGACCATAAAACTTCCGCCGATCAAGGCACCAATCAAGGCAGATCCCAGGTTCATCGCCAACGATAAGCCATACGAATAATCGGCCGATGGCCCCAGCGAGTATTGGCTCGTCAATAACAGGTAATCGTAAATGCTGATCAGAAATCCGATGATTAGCCAAACCCCGGCGATTGTCAGGAGTTGTTTGAGTTTGATCTGTGTTCTGCGCTTCATGCTAACAAGATTTAAGTCAGGTGGAGGTACTCGTTTGAAGTTAAACAGACAAAAAATTGGCTTGTTCAGAAGAAAGATGAATTTGCCGTATGGGTATCTTGTCAAAAACTTCGGGCTCACCGGGAACTAAATCCGACGGGCATTTTTACAGGAAGCTATCAATGAGCTTTTCCTCCTGCAACCAAAATAGCGATCCAGTCGAAATCAAACAGATTTTCTATTTTTGTACTCTCATTTTGAAACCCATTGTTTTGACAATTCAATTTCAATCGATTGATCTTCCTGTAGCTGCTGTTCTGAACGAAATCCAGGTGAAATTGCAGGAATCGGGAACTTTGGTCGTTCACGCTCCTCCGGGTGCCGGAAAAAGTACGCTTGTTCCGCTGGCTTTGCTGCAACAGGCAACTGTCAACACCCGGAAAATCATCTTGCTGGAGCCGAGGCGGCTGGCAGCAAGAGGGATTGCAGAACGCATGGCCTCCCTCCTTAATGAAAGCGTTGGAGAGACCGTAGGTTACCGCATTCGATTCGAAAACCGGATCAGTGACAAAACCCGCATTGAGGTATTAACTGAAGGAATTTTGACCCGAATGCTGCAATCTGACAATTCGCTGGAAGGTGTTGGAACCGTTATCTTCGATGAGTTTCACGAGCGGAGCATCCATGCTGATCTGGCCCTGGCTCTTTGTCGGGAGGTTCAGCAAGTCCTTCGACCGGATTTGCGTATAGTCATCATGTCGGCGACCCTGAATCTGCCTCAGTTAACCCGGTTGCTTCAGGCCCCGGTGGTACAGTGCCCGGGGCGACACTATCCCGTTGATCTGGTTTATTCGGGCGAAAATGATCTCCGGCTCATTGCCGAACTGACCGCTCAGGTCGTTCTTCGGGCTATCAATGAAAAGCAGGGTGACGTGCTGGTATTTTTACCTGGCGAAGGGGAGATCAGGAAATGTGAGCGCTTGCTGCGAAATGAACAACTGGACATTGAAGTACATCCGTTATATGGTTCACTGCCTAAACAGAAACAACTGGCAGCTATTTTCCCAAACCGGAATGGAAAGCGGAAGGTTATTCTGGCTACATCAATCGCTGAAACCAGCCTGACAATTGAAGGTGTGCAGGTGGTGGTCGATTCGGGTTATGCCCGTGTGTCTCGCTTCAACCCCAAAACCGGGTTATCACACCTTGAAACGATTCCGCTTTCGAAAGATTCTGCTGATCAGCGCGCCGGGCGTGCCGGCAGACTTGGACCCGGAACATGTTACCGAATGTGGACAAGAGCCGCTCAGGAGCAGCTTGCAGAGCACCGAACCCCTGAAATACTGGAGGCTGATTTAGCCAGCCTGGTTTTAGATCTGGCTCAATGGGGTATCACAAATCCGGAGGAGCTCAATTGGTTAAACCCGCCCCCGAAAGGCGCCGTCAATCAGGCAACGGCACTGCTGCATGAACTTGAAGCGCTTGAGGACGGCCGAATCACAGCTTTGGGGAAAGAACTGAATCGTTTGCCTTGTCATCCCCGGATGGCTCACATGTTGGTGATGGCCAAACAGAATGGCAATGTGTCCCTGGCAACCGATCTGGCCGCCGTTCTGGGAGAACGTGATCCTTTGGGGCCTGAGGCAGGAATTGATATTAACCTTCGCATGGAGGCACTGCGGACGCAGCGTGCTTCAGGCCGGATAAGCAAAAAGATGAAGCGTATAGAGAAAGCAGCAGAATCTTACCGGAACATTGTTGGCTGCGAACCACGTAACGACACGGTCAATCCTTACGAAACAGGCCTGCTGCTCGCTTATGCTTACCCTGAACGCATTGCTTTTGCCCGTCCCGGCAACAATGCTCAGTTTCAGTTATCAAACGGTAATATTGCCACGGCCGGGCATAAAGACGACCTTGCCCACGAGACCTGGTTAGCGGTTGCCCACCTTAACGCACGGCAAGGCATTGGCACTATCTTCCTGGCTTCTCCACTGAATCCGACGGATTTAGCTCCGTTGGTGAAAGAACGGGAAACGGTTGCCTGGGACAGCAAAAAAGGTGGTCTTATCGCAAGCAAAGAACTGCGGATCGGAAGCATTATCCTGCAGTCAAAATCATTATCAAATCCCGGTGGCGAGCAGGTCCTTAATGTAATTTCAGAAGCGATCGGCCGCGAAGGCAGACATTTGCTAAACTTCCACGATGGAGTTGTTCAATGGCAAAACCGGGTGCTTAGTTTGCGACATTGGAATCCAAACGATCAATGGCCGGATGTTTCGGCAGAAAATTTGTTGAAAACCAACAGGGATTGGCTAACGCCTTATCTTCAGAATGTTCGAAAAACAGAAGACCTTAAGAAAATTGACCTTGAAGAAGCGCTGCATAATCATCTCAGCATTGGGCAACAGCAGATGCTTGATCGGCTGGCTCCACAAAAGCTTCAAGTTCCCAGTGGATCAGCCATAACGCTAATTTACCAGGCCAATGGCGAAGCTCCGGTTCTTGCGGTTCGCCTGCAGGAAATTTTTGGGATGGGAGATACTCCAACAATAAACAATGGCCGGACAGATGTTTTGATGCACCTGCTTTCTCCTGGCTTTAAACCGGTTCAAATTACTTCCGATTTAAAAAGTTTTTGGAATAATGCCTACTTCGAAGTAAAAAAGGAGCTTAAAAGACGCTATCCCAAACACGCCTGGCCCGACGACCCATGGACAGCAGAAGCCTTGCGCGGCATCAAACGAAAGTAAATGGGAGCTAAAAACAAAAACTTCTGTAAATATGTTCATTACAGAAGTTTGCATTTAAAATTCTTTTTTTAAAAGTGGAACTGCCGGGAGTCGAACCCGGGTCCAAACGCGGAAGCAATATGCTTTCTACATGCTTAGCCCCGACTTGATTTTCGGGCAAGGACTGGATCAGGGCCACCGATCCTCGCCTTAGCTTCTTTATTTTCACAGACCAGGCGAAGCAACCGGTCTGCTATCTCCGATTTTTTTGCACCACCGTTTCGGACCGCCTCAGAGCATAGCATCCGGGTGATGTCTTGTCCCCGCACCTGGTGCAGGGATTAAGCATAAACCTACTTAATTCGGTTACGCAGCAAGAGCGTAGTTATTTTCGCCAATTAATTGTTCGATCATTGAGATTTTCGAGCCAACAACCAAAGCTCGTCATGCTTACATACCTCTTCTACACGCTGTCAAAACCAGTCAGCCCCGTGTAATTTTAATTCAACGCCCAGACGCTGCAACAGAACACCGCTCGCTCTGTCCGCAGCTGTGATCGTTAAATTATACGGCAAAGATAATCTAATTTTAAGTTTTGCACAATTATTGTTAGGAGCGTAATCATAAATACAACCTGTAAATTCAAAGAAATGAAAAAAATCTTATTGCTGCTGTTCATGACCGGCGTTCTCGCTGCCTGCGAAGGCCCGGAAGGACCAATGGGGCCTCCGGGGGAGCCGGGTCAAGGTCCAAACTGGGTTGTTCTGGATATTACCATCGCCGAAAACGATTGGAAGAGGACCGGTGATGCGAATCAACTGGGATCCTACTTTTCCGCTTCCTTTAACGTTCCGGAGCTCACCAATACCGTTTACAACGACGGCATTGTCATGGCTTATATCGAGTTTGAAGGGGAATTCCAAACGCCTCTCCCCTACACTCGTTATTACGGAGAACCGCAAGGAGATTCTGAAGCGCTTTGGAGTGAAATACTTGATTATGAATACAAGACCGGGTCAATCACGTTTTATTCCACTCCTTCTGATTTCATAACCGAACACACACCAGACGGAGCGGTGATCAGATTAGCATTTATTTGGTAGTCGAATGGTGTATCAATTTTCCTTCAGTTATCCAAAATAATTGAAGCGTTATCATTTTTTATCCGATGAAAGTATTATTTTTGCATCCCGTTAACCAATCGGGATGTAGCGCAGTTGGTAGCGTACCACGTTCGGGACGTGGGGGTCGCCTGTTCGAGTCAGGTCATCCCGACAAACTTCAAAAACCTGTGAATCGTATGAGTTACAGGTTTTTTCTTTTTTGACCATTCGCGCCGCAATGCCATAAGCATCGAAACGGTTTTTTTTTGTATCTTTTGGCCACCAAAATACTAATGATTTCTCCAATGCATACACTGAAAATCCTCCTGTTTATACTTGCAATTGGCGCTCTCCCGCTGGCCCTGACCGGACAGGGACACCAATCATTTAAACCCGGCGAAATATGGCCCGACAATGAGGGCGTCCACATAAATGCTCACGGCGGGGGCATCTTAAAACACAGAAGCACCTATTACTGGTATGGCGAACATAAGGTAGAAGGAAAAGCCGGCAATGTAGCCCTGGTGGGTGTTCACTGCTATTCATCCAAAGACCTGTATAACTGGACAGACATGGGTATCGCACTGCCTGTTTCAGACGACCCTGAAAGTATGATCGTTAAAGGTTGCATTATCGAGCGCCCGAAAGTCATCTACAATGAGGCCACCAAAAAGTTTGTGATGTGGTTTCATCATGAGTTAAAAGGCATGGGGTACAGGGCGGCAAAAACAGGCGTTGCTGTGGCCGATGATCCCACAGGTCCGTTCCGTTACCTGGAAAGCATTAATCCGAATGCCGGCCAGTGGCCACTGAACTTCACGGACGATCAAAAAAAGATGAACTTTCCCGCCGAACTGAAAGATTGGTCGGACGAATGGAAAGAGGCAGTCGCCAACGGCATATTTGTTCACCGTGATATCGAGAAGGGGCAGATGGCCCGCGACATGGCTCTTTTTGTTGATGACGATGGTAAGGCGTATCACATTCACGCCTCGGAGGAAAACCTGACCCTGCACATCTGCCTGCTGAATGATGAATATACCGGATTTACCGATCAGTATGTGACCATGATGCCCGCCGGTCATAATGAGGCGCCCGCAATCTTCAAAAAAGACGGGAAGTATTACCTGATCACATCCGGATGCACCGGCTGGGAACCAAATGCGGCACGCTCGTTTGTCTCCGATCACATGTTCGGTCCATGGGAAGCTTTGGGTAACCCCTGCCGGGGAGCAGATGAACAGGTTAATACAACCTTTGACGCCCAGGGTACCTTTATTCTGGAAAATCCGCAGCGAAAAGGGCAGTTTATCTTTATGGCCGACCGTTGGGAACCCGACAACGCCATCGACGGCCGCTACGTCTGGCTCCCCATTATATTTAATGCGGAAAAACCGGAGATCCATTGGTCGCCGGAATGGAAGCTGAAGTAGAGACCTTTCTGAATCCATTGCAGTTAGCCAGGTTGAGAAAAAACGTATGAAGAAACGCCCGATAGGAATCGTCTGGAAATCCTCTTTTGCCCTCACCTGTCCGCAGTGCAAATAACCCACCAGTATATTTTTAATGAATATCGGTAGGAACATTCCGTACAAGCCGTTATAACATTGGTAGAGAAGAGCGGCTTTTTGAGTTTGTCGGCTTCCCAGGATCTTTGACACCCCCGACCAGGCGGCTAAAGTATTAAAAAAGCTTGGATCAAAGACCATTGACCAAAGTGGGTGGCATGTCTATGCCAACATGGAACACGTCCTGAAATACCTCATGGAAGTCGGACAGCCGCATGCCAGGGGCTCTTACCCGAGGACTGAAATCCGGTCAAGGGGTCGGCTCATACCGGCGCTGACGACCGGATTTTAATCAAAGATTTTAGCCGGGGAAAGGGAAATCTTTCGAATTATACTATTTTTAACGACTTTGTTGTAAATCCAATTTTCCATTAAAACTTAAATCACAAAACGATGTCGACGAAAGAAATCAGGGTGGCTCTCATCGGGCACCAATTCATGGGGATCGCCCATTCAAATGCCTTCAGGAATGCAGCCATGTGGACCAACCTTCCCGCGCGGGTTACCATGAAATGTCTGTGCGCAAAAGACAGTACGGAGAATCTGCAGGCGTTTGCCTCTAAATACGGGTGGGAAGAAGTAGAAACCGACTGGCGTAAAGTAGTGGTACGCGATGATATTGATTTGATCAGTATTGCTGCGCCAAACGTGCTGCACCGTGAAATTGCCATCGAAGCTGCCAAAAACGGCAAACATATCCTGTGTGAAAAACCGCTCGCCAATAGCCTCGCGGAAGCCAGGGAAATGCTCGATGCCGTCGAAAAATATGGCGTTAAAAACTGCTGTGGTTACTCCTATCGCTTTACGCCTTCCCTGGCACTTGCCCGGCAACTGGTGCAGGAAGGCCGTATCGGGCGCATTTATCATGTCTTTGTCCGCTATGCCCAGGACTGGATCAGGGACCCCGATTTTGCCATGGTATGGCGGTTTAACAAGGAAATTGCCGGCTCGGGGCCTTTGGGCGACCTGAGTGCTCATTCTATCGACGCCACCCGTTTCATCACCGGATTAAAATTCAGGGAAGTCACCGGTAACCTGCAGACCCTGATCAGGGAACGCCCGCTAAGCAGCACCGATCTCTCAGGCCCGAAAGGAACCGTTACTGTTGATGACGTGGCTCAGTTCCTGGTGAACTTTGAAGGCGGCGCCACGGGGTGTTTCGAATCCACACGCCTGGCAACCGGCCGCAAAAACTATAACACCATCGAAGTGAACGGCGAAAAAGGTTCAATCGTCTGGAATTTTGAAGACCAGAACTACCTGCTGTTTTACGACAATAACCAGTCGCCGCAGGAAGCAGGTTTCCGAAAAATCAATGTGACACATGATGTTCATCCCTACCAGGGAGGCTGGTGGCCACAGGGCCATGGCATCGGTTATGCCGATTCCTTTGTGATCGAAGTCGCTGAGTTTATCCGCTCGATTGTCGAAGATAAACCGTTCAGCCCGAATTTTGAAGACGGACTGAAATGCCAGGAAGTTCTTGAAGCTGTAGCCCAATCGGCAGAACAGCGATGCTGGGTGGAACTGAAAAAAACCTGAAAAAAACAAAAAAATGACACCTGACCATAACCGTTCGGACGTTAAATTAAGGCGTGTATTGTCGCTGAAAGACCTGATCATATACGGGATTATTCTGATACAGCCGGTAGCCGCTTTGCCGCTGTTTGGCCACGCCAACAATATTTCGCAGGGTCATGCCGTAACCACCGTCCTCACAGCTATGGTCGCCATGATTTTTACAGCCGTCAGTTATGATGATGGATTTTTCATGGCACGGGAATAAGAAAAGCAGAAATATGAAACGAGCCACGAACGCCGCAGTTTACGCCCAAGGTGATCTTTATTGGCGAGTTCCATACCGTTGGCGTTCGTTAGAAAAGTAATGCAGCTTAGTACGAAAGTTATGTACAGTTAAATTTGAAAAAATAACATATGAAAAAATGTGTCATTTTTGATATGGACGGGGTGATCATCGACAGCGAACCGATTCACCAGGAGTGCGAACGCAGGGTGTTCAGTCTCCTGGGAATCCGAATCTCCGAAGAAGAACACGATGCCCTGATCGGGACAACCGACAAGACCATGTGGCAGCGGCTGGGGAAAGCACACGATCTCCCTATTAAAACAGCCGAAATCATCGAGCTCAAAAAGTCGCTTTACATGGAATGCCTGAAGCAGGAAACCTGCCTCAGGCCAATCTCCCGGATTCCCGAGCTGATTGTTTCGCTGGTTAAAAACGGCTTTACGCTGGCGCTGGCGTCCTCATCCCCCCGCCAGCAGATTGATTATATTCTGGAGCGTTTTGGAATTAAGGATTTCTTTTGGGCGACCGTAAGCGGAGAAGATGTGGAGACCGGAAAACCTGATCCGGACATTTTTTTGAAGGCAGCAGGACTGGTTGGTGTCGAGCCCGGCGCATGCCTGGTCATTGAAGACTCATACAACGGAGTCACCGCTGCAAAAAAGGCCGGAATGAAATGTGTCGGCTTTGCCAATCCGAATTCGGGAAACCAGGATCTAAGCAACGCCGATCTGATCATCCGCTCGTTCACGGAACTTTCGCCCGGCCGCATCCTCGGTTTGCTGGGGCAGGAGCATTCACTTCAGTAAATTCTTAAATCAAAGGGCTTTATGGAGTCAATACGCCAGTTATACCGCATCAGCCACGGCCCCCTCGCCGTCGTCCTTAAAGAAACCAGTACCGGCGGATTGTGACTATCCCCCGGCTGATCAGGCAGACCAGCATGCTGCAGCTTTGCACCCTGCTGGGAACAGTCCTGACCGTGCTGATTGTCACCACACGCGGAGAAATCCTCCTCATGGAACACCGCGCCGATATTTCGATCTGGTTCGTGGTTGCCCTTGGACTTCCCAATGCGCTGATATGGGCCGGGATCTGGCCGCTGGCGCTGGAAGGCCTGGGCAAATATACCAAGGACGGTTCAGGGCTCCTGATCATGGGCTTAAGCGGAAACGCCATCCTCCCGCTGCTTTACGGGACTTTTGCAGACCTGTACGACGTCCGGCTGGCTTATTGGGTTTTATTGCCCTGCTATTTATACCTGGTCTATTATGCCTTCAAAGGCCACCGGATACGCGACTGGAAACTCCGGGCGTTCTTTTCAGCATAAGCCATAGTTTTCAGATCGAAAAATAAAATGCTATTATTGCAAATAATTTAATGAACGATCCTTAAACATCAACTACATGACTAACGCTAAACCATTTACAAACCTACAGCTAACGACCCTTGTCGTTTTGCGTTTCCTCATCGGCTGGCATTTGCTGTATGAGGGATTTTCAAAGCTGATGAATCCCCAGTGGTCATCGGCGGGCTTCCTGAGGGAATCCCAATGGATCATGGAAGGAATCGCCAAATGGATCACTTCAGATCCCGGTGTGCTGAACGCCGTTGACTTTATCAATACCTGGGGTCTGATCGCCATCGGACTGGGTCTGATCCTTGGTCTGTTGGGACGCGTTGCAGCCGTATCCGGCATGATCCTGCTGCTTGTGTATTACCTGAACAACGCTCCGATTCCCGGCCTGGAATATTCCATTCCCAATGAAGGGAATAACCTGATTGTCAGCAAAACGCTTATCGAAGCAGTTGCGCTGCTGGTGCTGGTTATTTTCCCGACCAGTCACCTGATCGGACTTGACCTGCTGGTAAGGCGGATGAAAAAAAGGAATAACTAACCGAAGGAGAAACGAATATGACAAACCAGAAAGATAAGGCATTGAATCCCGATGCCAACTCAAACCAGGTAAACCGGCGCACCGTGTTAAAAGCGCTGGCAGGAGTCCCCGTCCTTGGACTCTTTGCCTACGAAGCTGCCAAAAGCCTTTCTTATACCGGCGGAAAAGCCGACCGCTCGAAAATGGTCATCAGGGAATTAGGCCTCGACCAGATCAGCGCTCCTAAAATAACAGCCGGCTCAACCGGAAAAGGAGACCTGCTCCGCATCGGCTTCGTTGGTTTTGGAAGCCGGGCCAAGCAACTCTCACGGGGACTTGGCTTCGCCAGCCAATCAGACGCCGAGGCCATGAAAGCCCGGGGAACCCTCGAGGACTGGATGAAACAAACCGATCTGAATGTGGCCATCACCGGCATCTGTGATGTGTTTGACCTGCATGCCGAAAACGGGCTGGATATCGCAGCCAAAGGATTTCAGGTAAACGGAAATACTGCGGCAGAATTACCGGTAAAACGCTACCGGACTTACCGCGAAATGCTAGAGGACAAGGATATTGATGCCGTAATTGTGGCCACCCCCGATCATCATCATGCCCGGATTTCGGCCGATGCGATCAAAGCCGGGAAACATGTTTACTGCGAAAAAAGTATCAGTCTGACGGAAGCGGAATTATATGAAGTTTACGATGCAGTAAAAAGCAGCGACCGTGTTTTTCAACTGGGGCACCAGATTACCCAGAATGTGATTTTCCAGCAGGCAAGGGAGATCATCAATAAAAATATCCTGGGTAAGATCTCACTGATTGAAACAACGACGAACAGGAACACGGCCGATGGCGCATGGGTCAGGCATCTGGACGGTCAGGGCAAGCTAAAGCCAGGCGACGAAAGCTCAATCGATTGGGATCAGTGGCTGGGAAACAGGCCGAAAGTGCCTTTCAGCGTAGAGCGGTTTTATAACTGGACCCAGTACTTTGATTATGATACGGGCATGCTCGGACAGCTCTTTACCCATGAATATGACGCCATCAACCAACTCCTGCGTATCGGCATCCCCAAATCGGTCGTTTCTTCGGGTGGCATTTATTACTGGAAGGACGGACGCGATATGCCCGACGTGCTTCACAGCGTTTTCGAATATCCCGAACGTGAACTGACCATGATCTACAGCGCTTCACTGGCCAGCAGCCGTCAGCGGGGCCGCGTGATCATGGGGCACGATGCTTCAATGGAACTGGGTGGCTCACTCGATGTGACCTTCGATCCAAATTCGACGCAGTTTAAAAACCAGATAAAACAGGGACTTATCGATACTTCCGGTCCGATGATCAAGGTTACTCCCGGGTCCGGAAAAATTGATGCAATCACCTCGGCAACGGAAAAATACTATGCCTCACGCGGATTAACTGATACTTATGTGAACGGTCGCCCCGTCGATGTGACGCATCTGCATATTAAGGAATGGATCGACTGCATCCGCAACGGCGGAACGCCAAGCGACGATATCGAAAAAGGATTTGAAGAAGGGATTACTGTCCTCATGGCACATAAGTCGTACCTCGAAAAACGACGCGTGGAATGGGATCCGGTAAACAGGAAAATCATCTGAAAAACACAGGCTGTCCGATCTTCTTTGGGCAGCCTCAATCATAAAAAGCGCTATCCGCTAGAATTTCGGGTTACGCCCCCTGCAAGCCTAGCGATCATTTCCGGACATCCTTGCCTCCAGAAACTGAAGCGCTCTTTTTCCATTGATGACCGGATAAATGGCTGTTGAACGGCTTCCCCGCATCCCGGTTAAACCCGAACAGCTAAAGACCAGTTCCCCCCGTTGTCCGGGAACAAGTTTTCCGGGATTCGTGAAAGCGATTTGCTGAGTTGCATCTTCAAGCTCGAAATGCAAAGTCATGGGGTGATCGGTATCATTGGCGTAACGGAGTTTAATCTGCCTGCTTTGCCCCGGCGCAAGCGCGCCAAAAGCCAGAACCTTCAGGCTAAAGTATAAACCGTCGCCGAAATGATAAGGATAATCCTCCTCCACAGGATGGGTGAACGGGATTACATGACCTTTGACCCAGATCCGGCTTACGTTTTTGCGATTATTGCTGTAAACAACAATTTCCCTGGAAAAGAAACCCGGACGGTAATTCGGGTTGTATGTGATGGTGATCCTGCCGGACGAACCGGGCTGAACAGGCTTTCGGAGATATTCATGAGCGGTACACCCACATCCGCTGAAAACCTCG
Organism: Prolixibacteraceae bacterium; assembly: GCA_038562555.1. GTDB lineage: Bacteria > Bacteroidota > Bacteroidia > Bacteroidales > Prolixibacteraceae > JBCFBK01. The sequence goes on from JBCFBK010000017.1 coordinate 60,876, forward strand.
TCAATCAGCACAGGAACGGTACCGTTGTTTTTAAAGATGAACGTATGCGACACTTTTCCATCCTTTTCCATGATTTTGCCAAAATCATAAGTCCGCTCTCTGAAAGCCAGTGTTTCATCCGCCTTTTGCGCATTAAGCGACTGAAGGCTGGCTACGGCCGCCCACAAAGTCAATATCACTTTAATCTTCTTCATAGCAGGAAAGGTGACCTCCCTCACGGGAGACCACCTTCTCATCATTCATTAACGTTTCTCCCCCAAATATTTATTCGACCTGTCATTGCTGATAGGCGCTAAACTCAGACATCGCCACTCCGCTCGCGGAATATCCCGACAGAACTACGATCTTAACATAACGGGCTCTGACCGGATTATAAAACCGGACATATTGAGGCGTAGCACTTGGGAATGCAGGACTCCCCTGGAATTCGTAATTATCAGTGCCTGTAACGCTTGTATAAACCGTGGCCGAGCGCATGGAATAACTCCTCGAATAATAACCCAGTGCCAGCCCGGTAATATTTTCATAGACTGTTCCCAAATCAACTTCGAGGGTAAAGTTATTCCCATAAAAATAGGTACTCCTGTTATTATCAAAAAGCCTGTTCCCCTGGTCCGTGCCGTTCACGGTTGCTTTCCATCCCGTCCTGCCGGCTGCCGTTCCCGGCACGCTCGTAGCCTGGTCAATGCAATTGGTATAAGAGGTCCTGACCAGCAGAAAGGCAGCAGTAAGGTTGTCACTGAGTTGTGCATTCGTCAAAGAGACAATCTTTACCGGAGCCATGTACTGGCCTGTGGTCAGAAGCCCCAGGTTATCGTTGCCGACAGAAACGGTGATACTGTCGGCCGATACAGTTGAACCCTTTGGGATGACCAGTTCCGATTTGTCCATCGTGACGGTCACCCCATTGGGCAATGCCGAATAGCCATCCGCAATCAGGGAATTGTCGATCTCAAAACGAACCACAATATCACTTGCAGCGGCGTGCGTGCACTGCACGGCAAACTTGGTCTCTATTTTATCGGCATTGGCAATGATGCTGCCCACCGGGGTGTTGGTTACGTTAAACACAACACTGTTTTTGGGGGCATCGACAGGCCCCCACGACTGGATGTTCAGATAGACTTTGTTCTCTCTGGAACCCGTCACATCAAATTGCTCATCATCGTTACACGACTGGATCAGTAACCCGCCAATCATCGCAAACCATAATGCTGTATATTTCAGGTTTATTAAATTTCTCATACCTGTAGTTTTTCAGTTTAGTTATTGACTGCACTTATTCTTATCATCGAGCAACCAGTTTACATAGCTGCTTTTATCATATTGTAGTTCGTTTTGCATGGCCTTGGACCAGTCGATATCGTAGCCGCTGCCCGTAGCATCGTGAAAGACAGCTCCTGCGCCTTCGTTCATTTTCCAGTAGGCAACCAGGCCTTCCGACGCCGGATCAACTCCGCAAATGCCGATTTGCAACTCACTTGTTGTCAGCGGACGGTCCCATAAACGGACTTCGGCGATCCGTCCCAGGAAACGCTGTTTGAACGGATAAGAAGTGCCGGCGGTGCCACCGTCAAACCACGACATGCCAAGCTCCAGACGCTGGAATACCGTACCCTTGGTTCCTGCCAGTTCCGAATCTTTAACACCGTCAACGTACATACGGTACGTACTGCCGTCGAAAGTCAGAGAAATCGTGTACCATTGTCCCGTGTTGAACCGGGTTGTCGAGATCAGTCCTCCACCGGGAGTCACCCACTGCAGGGAGTTAATATCCTGACCATTCTCACCAAAACGAAGCAGGTTGGTGATCGATTCGTCTTTCGGGCAAAAATTACACAACCGGCTGATGGGTTCACTTCCGGGATGCCACTCATTAATGTAACATTTTATTTCAAAGGTATAATTCGGCAACTCGACAGGTGCATCGGCATAATAATTCCCGTAGAAATTGACATTGGTCATATCCAGCGAACTGAAATTGATGACACGCGAAATGCGCAGAAAAATCGTTTTTGATGCATCCAGTACTTCCAGGCCACCGCCGCTGACGCTTTTGATCGTAACCGGGATGACATAAACACGGCCGTCAACAAAATCTTCGGTCGACACCACCTGCACATTTATTCCGGTTGAAGATGCGCTGCCTGCTTTTATAACCCCTTCCGTGGCATCGAGTGCAATGGCCGCCTCCGGAATGGCATAATAACTGGTCTTGTGTTCCTTATTATAGGCTTCAACCAATGAATTATCCTGCGCAAAAGTTACCTTCACGTCTTCAGCAACCTTGCCGGTTGCAGAGGCCGTAACCGTATAGGTGGCCGGCGTATCCTCCACCGTAAAGCGAACCAGCGGGTTGCTCTCCGTCCCCGTAACGAGGATTACCTCCCTGCCATAGTCGAAATTGTCTCCTTCCGAGTTACAACCGGCAAACAAAAGCGCACCAATTGCAACAGGCAGCATGAATTTGAAATATATTTTTGTTTTCATTTGAGTCTTTTTTATATTAAACATTCCGGTTTACCGGACTGCCGGATTAGCAATCTGAATTGAGCGCCTCATATTGTAATAAGGTATCCCTGTCTTTGAGAAGTAATCCCGGTCCACATAAAATGCACCAAATCCGGCCTTCCTTCCCTGTACCGGATTCCACCGGGCCATACCTTCAAGCGAATACATCCTGCTTCCGTCTGTGGTCAGGGTATTTCCGTCCACTTCAGTAAACGGGGAACCCCCGTTCTCATACCAGGTCCCGAAATTTTCGGTAACAATGAACTTATCGGGCGCCGCCCAACTGATATTATCATAATAACTCTGAAGCCTGGCTGCCGAATGTTCGGTAAATCCCTGAGTATAAGCCTGCCGAATATAATAATTCACATAAGGTTCGGTTTCAGCCAGCGGGTATGCAGAATAAAAGTCAACACACAGCAGTTTGTCCGGGTACTGGCCTTTTGGTCCGAAATACTGGCCTATGTACTGCACCAGCTTGGTAAAGTTTTCACCTGACAGCCAGTCTCCTTCCGGTTCATAGTCCAGGTCCACCCCGTCAATATCTGCATCCAGTACCTGATCAACCAGATACTGTCCGTACACGGCAATTCCTTCGTCGGTTTTGTTTTCCGCCAAATCATACTCGGTACCGTCTTTTAAGGTGATGACATGGTTCATCCGGGTAATGGTGGGCGCAACAAAACGTGTCCCCAGCTTTTCACGAACATAAATCATATCGGCGTAGGCAACCGGAGCATAATCCTCATTTTCGGGATCGTTACTCGGGATTCCCATCCATAAGGAGCAAATATCGAGACTGTCGGGAAGGCCCCTGATCCGTTCGCCCCACGACGCCGGGTCTTTATAACCTTCCACGCCTTCCAGGGGCGCATAGGCGGCATACCAGACAAAACTCACAACATGTGGTGACTTTTTGTAAGCCCTCAGATTTTCAAAGTACTGTTCATCATAGGTCGTTAGTTCCTGAATCTCCAATGCTTCGATATCTGTCTCGCAACTTACGAAGGCAAGCGCAGATACGGCAGGGATCAATAAACTTAATATCTTTATCTTTATCTTCATCTTATTCAAAGTTTTAGCATTAAACACGAACTATTTATTATACCACCAAAGCCTGGTTCCGCCGTTATCCTGCCCACCCAACTGAGCCACACCCGTCTGCACGCCGGCGCTGTTGTTGTTGTATTCCGACTGCGGGTAAGGGATCCTGCGTACCTGGATAGCCGTATTGATCGTACCGTTGCTGTTGTTGCTTACCACGGGCAATAGTTTGGGATAACCGGTCCGGCGAAATTCCGCCCAACCTTCCGGGCCATCGGGATATAAGGCGATCCACTTTTGTGTAATGATCCGCTCAAGATTTCTTTCAAATGCTGCAGCTTCGTCCCAGGCAATTGTAATATCGCTTGGAGCCGGTGCATTCAGGCTTGATCCTTCTGCATGGTCGGTAAAAGCAACAGGGGTGCTGACGGCATCGGCTAGGTAATTCTCAACGCCGCTCACATTGTTTTCTCCGAATGAAACGGCAACGCCATTTTCATAAAGTTCACGGGCCGTCCCGCCCATCGACCAGCCGCGAAGAGCTCCTTCAGCACGCAGGAAGTAGGATTCAGCGGCGGTCATCCATACGATTTCTGTCGTGCCCTGATTAATATTGAGGTTCGAAATCTGAGCACCAACATATTTCGTCCACACGGAGGTCGAAATTCCCAGTCGAACACCGTGATAGCCACCGTCAGATGCTGCCGGCTTAAAATAGGCTGACAAACGGGGATCCTGATACCCATTCATATAAGCGTCCATCGACGCACTCATCCGGGCCTCGCCTTCATTGAAATTGTAGGCGATATCATACAACGGATGATAATATACCAGGTCGGACGAATGTGTCAGGGTAGCGCGTTCATTTTCCGCGGTGATAACGCCAATCGGATTACTGATCGATTTCTCAGCTTCAGTCTGAGCCAACGAAGCATTGGCGTAGACCACCCGCATAGCCAGCCGGAGACGGAGCGTATTGGCAAATTTGACCCATTTCGTTGCATCTCCCCCGTAAATGGCGTCATAATTCTCCAGCACTTTGGCGGAAGGGTTTCCATTAACGTAATTGGTCAGCACGTCGATCGCTTCGTCCAGCTCTTCAAAAAACCGGGTATAGACCTCGGCCAGCGCATCATAATCGTTTTGAAGTGATCCGCTGCCATAGTTCATATAGGGAATGGGACCATAAGCGTCGGCAACCCGGTGCATAGCTTCAACTTTCACGACCGTAGCCAGGGCCGACACTTCCGGCAGCCCCTGTTCTTCGGCAACTTCAACGATCGACTGCCAGGCCGGCATGACCGCAGAGAAACCGGAGGTAAAAGTTTTCTCGATCCATCCGGTGATGAAATAATAAGAACCGTTATGCACACCACCGTACCAGGTACCCGTGGGCGCAATATAACCTGAATAAAGGTCACTGGTCAGGCCTTGTGCAACCTGATAGTCACTGCTCAAATTCGTCCCGTCGTCGAACAAAACAACGCTTCGTTGTAACTGGGAGAAAAAAGCGCCCGTTTTAAGGTTGTCATGCGCCATCATCTCTTCTGTTGCCTCGTGTTGGTTTGTGTTGTAGTCGACAAAGGAGTCCGTACAGGCATTCAGAACCAGGAGCGAAGCACACACCAACGGCAGTTTTTTTCGGAAAAATATTTTATTAAAGATCATAATCATGTGTGTTTAAATGTTAAAACTGAACTTTAACAGAGAATCCCATATTCCGCAGACTCGGCAGCATAAAGTAGTCAACTCCCTGATAGTACGTTCCGGTATTAGCGGTTATTTCAGGATCGTAAGGTGCCTTGTTATACAGGAAGAACAGGTTTCGTCCAACGAGGGAGACATTCAGTTCTTTAATCCAGTTGCACCATCTGCGGACAGGCACATCATAGCCCAGCGTCAGTTCACTTAAACGGGCATTGGATGCACTGTAGCAATACATGGAGGCAATGCCTCCTGATGCGCCTCCGCCAACGGTCTGATAATAGCTCTTTGCCGGGATGCGGCTTCCGTTCACCAATGCGCCACCCGCATCACGGGCATCAGCCGAGGCTTGTGAGGCGCCAAAGGCATCCATAATTGCCTGTGTGTTGGAGACAACAATACCTCCCACACGCGCTGTAAATAAGAATCCCAGTGAAACACCTTTCCAGCTCATGTGATTTCCCCAGCCCAGGTTATACTTCGGACTGCTGCTGCCCGCGTAAACAAACTTATTGGCGTCAGCAACGACCACCTGGTCCGACGGATGAACATAAATAGCGCCATGCTCGTCGGTCCTCAGCGTATTGACATAAATGGCACCCATCGCTCCTCCTTCTTTCAGGATCATTTTATAACTCCCGGTACCGCCCATATCCAGCTCCGACAGTGAAATAAGTTCGCCCGTTACCGGGTTTGTCCATCCCGGCAGCAATTCGACAATTTTATTGCGGTTCAGCGACCAGGTAAGGTAAGAACTCCACTTCAGTTTACCGAAGGTGTCGTTGTAATTAGCCATCACCTCAAGCCCTTTGTTATCGATCTGACCAGCATTGACAATCACGCTGGTATAACCCGACGATGACGACAAGGTCGGCTCAAAAAACTGGTTATAAGTACTCGATTTATAGATGGTGGCATCCAGCTTCAGCTTATTCTTAAAGAAGAACATGTTTGCTCCCGCCTCCCACGATTTTGTGCGCTCGGGCCTCAGATCGGTATTTGGCATACGCGTCTGTGTTTGCGGATAGCCGCTGGCCAGCCCATAGGTCGGGATGGTCAGGAACAGATCCGGCTCATTTCCAACTTCGGAATAAGAAACCCGCAGTTTCAGATAAGACATCAGATCGGACTTTATATCAAAAAGATCGGTCATAATTCCGGAAAGGCCGACCGTGGGATAAAAGAACGAGTTTGTTTTTGAGCTGGCCAATGTAGAAGCCCAGTCATTACGCGCCGTCACATCCAGGTAGACCCTGCCTTTATAGCCCAGTTGCGCACTTCCAAAAACCGCCTGTTTCTGCTTCTGATAACCGCTTTGGGATGCTTCGGAGGTGGAGGTATTCACATTGGAATAGGTAAACAGATTGGCAACCCCGTGAAGCTTCCCTCCGTACATATCCTGATTATAAAGAACATCTTCAACGCTCGAACCAATATTGGCGGTCAGGCCGAACATCTCGTCGTTGAAATACCGGTTAATACTCAACAGGACTTCGCCGTACAACTGCCGGGTTTCCGTTTCATTCAGTGAATAATAACCATTTTCCGAAGCAAAAAGCGTATTGGTCGATGCATTAAATTTCTTCTCGTACCGGTGGTTGCTTTTATCGAGTTTAACGCGACCGGAGAGATTAGCCCAGTCGGCCAGCTTATAGCGGAGTGTGGCATTGGTCATATAGCGCTCCTTCCGGTTGATAAACTTAGCACGCTCCGTGATCCAGTAAGGATTCTGCATGGAAAGCCCCTGGTCGCCGTAGGGCCAGAACTGCGTTTTAAAATTTCGGGAAGCGTCGTAACGTTCAAAAATCTCCGCTTTGGAAAAATCATCGCCTGCCGGAAACAAATAGACCGGGATCAGCGGATTAAAATATTGTCCCTGAGCGGTCATGTTTTGCTCGTCAACATGACTTGTCATGAAGCCCAGATCCATCGTCATTTTATCGCCGAGGAAGCTGGAGGTATTCCGCACGGAAAAGTTATACCGGTCGTAATCGTTATTGTGAATGATACCCTGTGAATTAACCGTGCTCACCGAAACATAGGTTTGATTTTTATCGGTTCCCGTCGATAGACTTAAGGAATTCGATATGTTTAAGCCGGTTTGAAAAAAATCGGCCGGATCGTACCGGGAAGCTGTTGTCAGCTTATCACCCCAACTGTAATAACTGCCCGCTTCCGATTGCCCGTAAGTCTGCTGAAATTCTGGCAGGATAAGTGGCGAGGAAAATACGGTGCTGTTGGTTAAGTTCACCGACAATTTTTCTTTTTGTCCCTTTTTCGTGGTCACCAGGACAACGCCGTTCGATGCGGAACTGCCATACAGGGCCGCAGCCGAGGGACCGCTAAGCACCGAAATGCTTTCGATATCATCGGGATTGATGTTGGACACACCATCACCGGTCTGACCGGCCCCGGCAAATACACCTTCCGGCTGCTCGGCCGAAAGATTAGGCATCGGAATACCGTCGATGACGTATAGGGCATTGTTATTGCCGGAGATTGACTTGACACCCCGCATGATCACCCGTGAAGACCCCCCTACGCCTGCAGAGCTGCTGTTGATCGTAACCCCTGCAACCTTACCCGCCAGACTGTTAATAAAACTCGCGTCTTTGACGGCCACGATCTCCTGCGCTTCAATTTTCTGAACGTTGTAGGACAGGGTTTTTGCCTCCTTTTCAATCCCCAGAGCCGTGACCACCACTTCATTAATGCCAATGGTCTCATCTTCCATCATGATGTTGAGGGTCGTTCTTCCCTGTAGCTGAATTTCCTGCACCCGCATACCAACGAACGAAAACAGCAAAGTCGCATCGCCGGGCACATTTTGAAGGGCATAGTGACCATCTGAATCCGTAATTGTTCCTATGGTTGTACCCTTGACCATGATAGCAACTCCGGGCAGCGGACCTCCGTCGATGTCGGTCACCTCACCTGAAACAACACTGATCTGCTGCGACTTTACCGCGCCGGGTGCTTTTTGGATGACGATCTGCCGCCTGTAAACGTTATAGAATACAGGCTCTCCCTCCAGTACCTTGTCCAAAATCTGGTTGATTGAAGCTTTCTTTAAATCTACATCGACCCGCTTCTCCACGTTCAGGTCCTCATTCCTGTAAAGAAAGACATACTCACTGTTTTGCTCCAGGTACTGAATCACATTTCTGATCGTACTATTCTGAAGACTGACATCCAGGAGCGTATTCTGCGAATAACTCTTCGCACTCACCGTAAAGATGAGCCCCAATAAGAAAAACCACGTCAAGCGCATAATTCGCCATAATTTTTTTAGATCTCCCTCGAAAGGGGAATCCGGTAAACACTTTTTTTTCATAAATTTGTTTTTCTTTTACATTTATAAATACTGTATGGTATTTAGTTAACCGGCGGATGTGTCACCATCCTCCGGTTTTTCTATTTTATCACATAGGCATGCTCATTTATCTTATCAAAAGTGACTCCCGAAACTTTAGCCAGATACTCAAAAGCCTCGTCCAGACCTTCGTTCAGGTCCAGCTTGCCATTGATCTGCATGGTGCCGGTCGATGGATTTTCAAAATGCAGGCTGACATTGTAATACCGCTCCATTTTTTTCAGAATGCCATGCAAATCGGTATTCTCAAAACTTAGCAGCCCGTTCGTCCACGATGAATAATAGCCCGTATTCACTTCATAGACCCGGGTTTCTTTCTTGTTTCGGTTATAAACTGCCATCTGACGGGGACTGAGCTGCAAATCCTTTTCAAACCACCCCGCCCCATTCGGGTGAAAAGCGACCGAACCTTGCTCCAGTACCGTCTGAATAACCGAATCCTCCGGATAGGCAGAAACATTAAAGCGGGTTCCAAGCACCTTAATATCAAGAGCATTGGTTTTGACGACAAATGGCCGATCCGGATTCCGGTGAACGTCAAAAAATGCTTCACCCGACAATAAAACTTCTCTCCTTTTTCCGGTAAAAGCTGCCGGGTAAATCAGGCGACTGCCGGCATTCAGCCAAACCAGCGTTCCATCGGATAGCTTTATTTTTGATCGGTTACCATACGGAATAATGAGCTGATTCATGACGGCACTTTCTTCCCGGCTTAGGTTTATCAGCTTATTCCCGTTCAGCTTAATGGTATGTTCCAGCGAGTAATCCAGTTCGGACGCTCTTTCTTTTAACCGGATCTGGTCCTGATCTCCCAGCATTAGGACGGGCTCATCAAAATATACCGGGGTTTCAAACTTCTGCGCAAAGAATGCAAACCGCCGCTCATCCGGATTAAGGTACACCAGATAGCCTCCGATAGCAAAAAAAAGTACGGCTATGGCCGCATATCGCAGCAGCCCCACATACATGTGACGACGCTTTTGTTTCCTGTCAATCAGATCCAGCCGGCTGAGGATCCGCAGCGCCAGTTCCTTCTTTTCCCTCTCCGAAAACCGACCGGTCGAGTACCGAAGCCTTTCAAATTCCTTTTTAAAGCCGGCAATACGCCCGGCCTCGCCTGGATTCAGCTTCATGTAACTTTCCCAGTAGTTCTCTATTTCCGGAGAAGGGTGGTAGATCCACTTAAAGAACAGCGGATTTTCGATCAGACGTTCGTAGATATTCATTGACTCCTGTTTTCAAATCGCAAACAAGAGCAGGAAACCGGAGAAAAGGGACAGAAAAGATGAGCTTATTTTTTATGCTTTATAACACATTTAATCGTTGACGCAAATTGAGCAAAAGATTAATTGCTTATTTGCCGTGGCTTCCCGACACCTCCGAAAATACACAACAGCCCGGTCAGATCATTACCTATTTCCGACCTTAAATGGTCCAGTAACCGGTATACCTGCTTTTTTACCGTGTCGGGCTTCAGGTTTAACAATTGGCCGATTTCCGGATATGTTAAGCCGCTGTTGAATTTCAGGAACAGCAGCTCCCTTTGGGAGGGGTCCAGCGACTGCACCAGTTTTTGGAGGATCAAAAGACGCTCATTATCACATTCATCGGGGATGATCTCCTCCTCCAGGTTAAACTTTAATTCGAAGGCAGGCAAGTCGGCGGTAAACCTCGCTTCTTTTATTTTGCGGATGATGTTCCGCTTCAGCGATTTGAACAGGTAAAATTCAAGCGACTCGGGTTTCCTCAAGTCCGGTCCGTATTTGTAAACAGCAATGAACACATCCTGGATCGCATCTTTCAGCAATTCCTTGTCGGCTGTGATCCTGCTGCCGTAGGCAAACAGGGTATCGGTAAATTCATTGTAGATAATTTCAAAAGAAGTCCGGTCGCCTGCTTTAAAGTTAGTCCAGACCAATTTCCAATAATCCTTATCAGAAACACGTTTCTCCACAGTTCAGGTATCCAAATTTTGTCCTAAAATAGATGATTGCATCCAATAACGAAAGGGCACTGGTTGAAAATAAGACCAAAACAAAAAAATGACGCCTGCAGGAGGCGTCATTTTTTTGTTTTGGTAAACTACGACAACCATTTATCCAGGTGTTCTGCCACAAACGCGTCGTCGTTTAAATGGGGATAGGCCGCGTACACCCGGTCAATCTCCTCTTTTTGTCCTGGCGAGAGCGTTTCTTCTTCATTCAGTGTCCACAGCCCCTCCAGCAAACCTTGTCGTCTCAGCACCTCATGGAGTCCGGTAATACAACCCGCGAAGTTATTGGCTACGTCGAAAAAAGCCGCATTACTGTCGGTAATTTGAGCAGCAAGCGTCAGCGCACTCTGAAGGTCATGATTAAATTTTCCGCTGTGCACCTCCTCCAGCAGCCTGACCGCCGAACGCGTCCAGACCGCCCAATGGCCCAGCAATCCGCCGGCAATGTGTTTTTTTATTAGTTTCCCTTCAACCATAATCTGGTATTCAGTCAGCAGGTCGACGAGGATATTATCATCGTTCCCGGTATAGAGTGTGATTTCATCAGCATGACCCGACTCGGCAACTCCCCTGACTACATCGAGGGTCTGATAACGGTTAAAGGGAGCCATTTTAATGGCAATGACATTGTCAATAGACGCAAAAGCCCGCCAGAATTCGACATCCAGCCTTCTTCCCCCGACCGCAGGTTGCAGGTAAAACCCGATCACGGGAATCACCGCGGCCACCGCACGACAATGATCGAGCAATTCCGCATTGGTGGCGTGTTTAAAAGCAGCAACGCTCAGCAGCACGGCATGATACCCTTTGTCGAGGGCTATGTGGGCTTCGTTGACCGCCTGTTCTGTTTTCCCAATCACTCCGGCAATCCGGATGACCGGTTTGCCGGTTTCTTCTGCGAACCGGTCAAATTCCTCCCTGGCAATCTGTAAAACCAGGCTGTACAAGTTAAATTCCGGCAGTCGGATCTCGAATTGGGTGGTATGGACAGCCACCGCCACACCACCTGCACCTGCATTCAGGTAATAACGCACAAGAGCACGCTGGCGGCGTTCGTCCGGCTTCCGGTTCCTGTCGAGCGCAAGCGGAAGCGCCGGAATGACTACTCCCTTTTGCAACGCTGCCCGTACATCCTGAGGTAATTCGTTCTTGTTCATTGATATCAGTTTTTAATATTTTCCATCGCGGACTTCAAAATGCGTAGGCTTTCCCAGCAACCGCTGCTCGTCCTTCATCCAGCCGGCTATCCATCCGATCACCTGATCGATGGGCGTTGCCGGTTCACCATATAAACCGTAGGCTTTCTTTGAATTGCTCAGCAGCGCTGTTTTTGCCTCTTCACCCACCAGTTTTGCCTCAACCCCGAAATGCCTGGCGAATTTTTTGGCAATATCCCTGACCGAAAGGGTCTCCGGGCCTGTAATGTTCAGGATCAGCGCCGGACTGCCGGCATGTTCGAGTGCCCGAAGTACGACATCGTTAGCGTCGCCCTGCCAGATGACATTGAAATAGCCCATCGACAAATCCACTTCCTGTAAGTTTTTAACCTTGGCGGCTATGTCGACCAGTACACCGTAACGAAGCTCAACCGCATAATTTAAACGGATAAGCGCTACGGGAGTACTATACTTTCTACTGCCAAATTCAAACATCCGTTCGCGACCAAGGCACGACTGCGCATATTCGCCTACCGGCAACGGCATGTCGGTCTCCAGGGAACCTCCGGAACTCACCGGAACAAGCGGATAAACACAACCTGTTGAAAAGGCAACGATCCTCGATTCACGGAAATGTTCAGCCACCAAAGCGGGCATGTAGGTGTTCACTGCCCAGGTCATGGAAAGATTTTCCATCGACCCGAACTTCATGCCGGCCAGAAAGAAAACGTTTTTTACCTTTGGCAGTCCGGCGATAAAGTCGCGGTTGAGCAGGTCGCCCGGGATGGTTTCGATACCTAAGCTTTCAATGTACTTCTTCTCATTCTCATCCCGGAAACGGGAAACTCCGATAATCCTTTTCTTTACGCCTGCCTGTTCACAGGCCCTTTTGGCCATATAAGCCAGCGACGGACCGATCTTGCCTGCTATTCCAAGGAAGATCAGGTCGCCGTCCAGGCGGCTGAACAGCTCTACCGCCTCGGCCGTAGGACGCGACAACAGCTCTTCCAACTGCTCTTCGCCTGTTATCTTTTCCGGATAATCATTCATATTAGTCTTCTTTTAATATAATTCTTCTGTAAATCTCCACGGCCTGTTCAAGCTTTGACAGGTAACAATACTCATCGGTCTGGTGAGCCATTTCCGGCTCCCCCGGTCCCAAGATAACCGTAGGCACACCTCCGCAGGCGACCTGAAGCACCGAACCGTCGGTCAGGTATGGCAGGGCTCTGGGAAAACCCGGATCACCCTGCCGGATCCCGCATATGCGGTATATCAGTTGTACAAAGGGGTCATTTTCATCAGTTGAAACAGCCATCAGGTCAACCAGGGTCTCTACCGAAACCTCTTCGCCCAGGACCGCCTTCAGTTGTCCCAGCAGTTTCCGGTGATCCACTTTCGTGGTTGTCCGCGCGTCAATAGTAAATGCCGCATGGTCGGGCACGGAATTGATGTTCATGCCGCCTGAAAATTTTCCGACATTGATCGTCGGCAAGCCCAGCAAGGGATCAGCACCGACACCAAAATCAAACTTTTCGATCGCTAAAACGGCACGGGCTGCCTTATAAACGGCATTATCGCCCAAATGCGGCATGGACGAGTGTGCGGTAACACCGGTGGTTGTCAAATTTAAATATAAACCTCCTTTATGCCCGATGGCCGGGATGTTCGAAGTGGGCTCACCAACGATAATCCCGCTTGCACGTCCCAAATCCAAGCCACTTTCGACCAACCTTTTAGCCCCCTGGCAGCCCAGTTCTTCGCCGGCCGTCAGGATCAGCCGTACGCCACCGACGGGAGAACCCTGCTGAAACGCCGTAACAGCCGCAACAACCATGGCTGCAAGTCCGCCTTTCATATCGCTGGAGCCTCTGCCGAAGAGTTTGCCCTCGCGGATTTCGCCGCCGAATACATCAACCGACCAACTCCGCGCCCCTGGCGGAACCGTATCGAAATGCCCGGTAAATAGAACCGGGAGGCCCTTGTGTCCGCATCCTTTTTCGGCAATGACATGCAAACGGTTTTCCCCGAAGGGAATGTAACGCACCTCAAAATCGCTCTTCTCCAGCAAACCGCCCGTAAACAGGGCTATTTCGCGCTCGTTTCCGGGCGGATTGACCGTATTGAACGAGATCAGCTTCCGCGTTAAGGCGACAACATCTTCATACCACATATCCAGTCGTCTCTTTGAATTTATACCAATTCAGGCGCTTTTCCCGTTTTGTCCCGGGCATTCCCCGTTTTTGGCAGAAATGAAATGATCAGCACGCCGGCAAAAGCCACGCACACCAGCAGGGTAAATCCGACGGAATAGCTTTTTGCCTCTTCGTTGTATAAAAGTCCGACCAATACCGGGAACACCGATTCGGCAACCCCGTCGGCCACCAGAATAATCCCCATGATACGCCCCAGGGCCCTGACCCCAAATAAGTCGCCTGCCATGAGTGGAATAATCATATAATCACCACCCAAACCGATCCCAAAAATCACGGCAAACACATATATCTTCCCGGGAAATAAAGGCAAAAACAAAATGAGGATTGCAATTGCAACAATCAGATAAATCAGGATCATCACATATTTCCGGTTCAGCAAGTCGGAAAGCCACCCCATCATCACGCGCCCGATCAGGCTCGAAAGCAGGACAATCGACATAATATTCGCAGCCTGCGCCTGCGTATATTCCAGGTCTCTGAGGTATAATTTCAAATGCTGTCCCATGCCGCCAACCACACCGATTGCGCACATACTGCCAAAAGCAAGCAGGTAAAAATTCGGATTAGTCAGAATATTCCGGACGGGCACAGTTGTCTCCGGTTTTCCTGCAGCCGCCGCAGTGGTGCTTTTTGACGGGTCTTTAATAAAATAAGCCATGGGAAAAGCAATTACGATAACAAAGATACCCAGTATTGTTAAAGCCTGCTGCCAGCCCAGGCTGCTTTCGAGGTTGGTGGCGAGGACCGGGACAATCGCGCCGCCGATCCCGATACCCAGATACGCGATCCCCATAGCTTTTCCCCGGTTTTTGTCAAACCACCTTGAAATCAGCACCTGACAAGGCAACGGTCCGCCAAAGACATAACCCAACGCATTAAAAACATAAAACATATAAAACATCCACAGGGTGTCGGAATGGCTCAGACCAACAAGTGCAACGCCCATTAAAACTGCTCCCAGCATCATTAGCCGCCGCGGACCGTAACGGTCGATCAGCCAGCCTGCCAGAAAACCAAACAAAGGAGCAACGACCAGTTTCCCCACGGCATTCCCCGAAGTAACCTCCGCCCGGGAAAAACCGAAATCATTCACCATAAAATCGTAAAAGAACGGCACTCCGTAGTAGGCAAATCCAACCAGTGCAAAAAGGGAGAAAAAGGCAGTGACCACAATGTACGTTTTCGAACTGCCTGAGGCCGCTGGCGTTCCGGCGATGGGTGTTTGGGTTATCATGGTTCCTCGTTTAGCGAATAAGGGTTGAATCTACAGAAAAGATTAATATCTTGGGAAGGGAAATAAGAAAAACTCGTCTATATTTGAAAAGTAATTGCTTCAGAGGAAAGAAGTGACTAAACATTAGACTCAGCGTAATGATATGATCCTCAACCAAGACTTAAAAATCCGCGATTTAACCCAAAAGCTGGACGATTTCTGGTGTTTGTCGGCTAAAAAAATCAGGAAAATTGAATCGGATTTTGACCCGCGAAAAGGGGCTCCGGTTTTTACCGTCAATGGCATCTATTCGACGCGGGGATGGACGGAATGGACCCAGGGGTTTCAGTATGGATCATCTATACTACAATTCGACGCGACCGGTGAGGAATCCTTTTTAAAAGCCGGAAGGGAAAACACGATCAGGCACATGGCACCGCATGTAAGCCACATCGGTGTACATGACCACGGATTTAACAACCTGAGCACCTACGGAAACCTTCACCGCCTGATGAAGGAGGGAAAGATTCAGGAAAATCTCTGGGAAAAGCACTTTTATGAATTGGCCATCAAAGCCTCCGGTGCCGTGCAGGCCAGCCGGTGGAGCAATACGAGTGAAGGTGGCTTTATCTATTCCTTTAACGGCCCCCATTCCCTTTTTGTCGACACTATTCGTTCCTGCCGCATCTTAATGGTAGCACACCGGCTGGGGCATTACCTGCCCGGCGAAAACGACATCCGGATCTCTCTGTTAAAAAGAGCCGTGCAGCATCTCAGTTCCACGGCTAAATATGCCGTTTTTTATAATGAAGGCCGCGACGCTTACGACGTTTGGGGAAGAACGGCCCACGAGTCGGTCTTCAATCCGAACGACGGGAATTTCCGTTGCTCCAATTCGCAGCAGGGATATACCGGCTTTTCAACCTGGACACGCGGACTGGCCTGGGGCATGCTGGGTTTTGCAGAAGAACTTGAATTTGCCGACACCTTGCCGGACGAAGAATTCGAAGGGATTTGCGCCAGGGAACAACTGATCCGGGTATTGTTGAAAGGTGCCAGAGCTACCTGTGACTTTTATATCGCCAATACGCCCACCGACGGAATCCCTTACTGGGATACCGGAGCTCCGGGGCTGGCCATGATGGGCGACTACCTGAACCGGCCCGCTGATCCATATAATGACTTTGAGCCGGTCGACAGTTCTGCAGCGGCCATCGGGGCGCAAGGCTTGCTCCGCCTGGGCCATTATCTTTCAGGAAAAGGCGAGGCAGAAGTAGGGGCGCGATACTGGCAGGCCGGCTTAACGGTAATGGCCCGTCTGCTCGAAACGCCTTACCTGTCAGTGGCCCCTGATCATCAGGGACTCCTGCTCCATACGGTTTACCACCGCCCGAACGGCTGGGATCACATCCCTGAAGGTTTCCGGATCCCCTGTAACGAATCGGCCATGTGGGGCGATTATCATTTGCGCGAATCGGCGCTTTATCTGACCCGGATACTTAAGAACGAACCATATTATACGTTTTTCAACGGAATAAAATGATGAAAAAGACAATAATACCCGACCTACCGATAATAGCCAAGATAAAAAGCAAATCACACTTCTGGTTCTCGTATCTTGTGTCTTGATACTTGATGCTTGATACTTGATCCTAATTAATAAACTCACAATGGCATCAGAAATAAAAGACTTCTCAAGATTATGCGTTCACACCCAGACGACCAGGCCCTGGGACATCAAGACCTGCATCGAAAATTATGCGGCAGCAGGAATCCACGGAATCACCATCTGGAGGAACGTTCTGGAAAACCAGGATCTTCCGGAAGTCAGGCGGATGCTCGATGACTTCGATATGCGGCCTGTGTCGCTCTGCCGGGGAGGTTTTTTCCCTTCGGTGAGTGCGGCAAAACGCAAAGAGGCCATACGCGATAATCTGCTGGCCATCGAACAGGCAGCGGCAATCGGCGCCCCAATGATCGTGCTGGTGTGCGGAGCTGAACCGCTGCAGTCGCTCGAAAAATCCCGGGAGCAGATCGCCGAAGGTATCACGCGCATTCTGCCTGCCGCACGTGCGGCCAAAGTGAAACTGGCCATCGAACCGCTTCACCCGATGTATGCCGGCGACCGCTCGGCTGTCAATACCATGAAGCAGGCCAATGATCTGGCCGAACTGATCAACTCCGAACAGGTCGGAGTGGCGGTGGACGTGTACCACCTGTGGTGGGATGAGCGCCTGAAAAAAGAAATTAACCGCTGCGCGCGTCATCATCACCTGTTTGCTTTCCACATCTGCGACTGGAATGTTCCCACGACAGATCTGCTGAACGACAGAGGCCTGATGGGTGACGGCTGTATCAACATTCCGGAGATCCGGTCCTGGGTGGAAGATGCCGGATTTACCGGTTACAACGAAGTTGAAATCTTCTCAACCAAATACTGGGAGACCGATCAGAAGGAATATCTGGAGAAGATCAAACAGGCGTACCTGGAGAAGTCGTGATCAGACAGACAGTCAGATATCAGACATCTGATAATCCGGGAATCCAAAATTTATCTTACGACTTACGACTAATTACTTACGACTATAATGAACCCTGTATCCCTATACCCTTTTCCGGTCTCCGGTCTCCGGTTTCCGCTCTGCCCCGTGCACTATGCGCTATGCTCTTTACATATCACTCTTAACCATTTTCAATTATGATTACCCATACCATTGGCATTATTATGAACGGCGTCACCGGACGCATGGGAACAAACCAGCACCTGATGCGCTCAATTGTTGAAATTATACGGCAGGGAGGCGTGCAGGTCTCTGCCGCTGAATTTATTATGCCCGATCCGGTGCTCGTCGGGCGTGACGCAGTAAAATTGCAAAAACTTGCGGAAAGGGCGGGCGTTTCCAAATGGACCACAAGCCTGGAAGAAGTAATGAAAGATCCTTATTACCGGATCTATTTTGATGCGCAGACCACCGGACGCCGGGCCGATGCAGTCAAGGCGGCCGCCCGTGCCGGAAAACATGTCTATTGCGAAAAACCCATTGCGGTAGATGTGGCTACTGCTCTTGAATTGTACCGGGTATGTGAAGAAGAAGGCGTTAAACACGGTGTAGTTCAGGATAAGCTTTGGCTGCCGGGTTTAATGAAGCTCAAACGCCTGATGGAGAATGATTTTTTTGGAAAGATCCATTCCGTGAAAGGTGAGTTCGGATACTGGGTTTTTGAAGGCTTTAACGTGCCGGCACAACGTCCAAGCTGGAACTACCGCAAAGAGGACGACGGCGGGATCATCGTCGACATGCTTTGTCACTGGCGGTACGTGCTCGATAATCTCTTTGGAAATGTAACAGCAGTATCGTGCCTGGGCGCTACCCATATTCCCGAACGGGTCGACGAGCAAGGTAAGACCTACACTTGCACAGCCGACGATGCTGCCTATGCAACCTTCGAACTCGAAGGCGGTATAATTGCCCATTTCAATTCTTCCTGGGCTACCCGAGTTCGCCGCGATGACCTGCTCACGTTGCAGGTTGACGGCAGCAAGGGATCGGCCGTTGCCGGACTGCGTGACTGCTGGACGCAGCATTACGGAAATACGCCGAAGCCGGTATGGAATCCCGATATATCCAACCCGATCAATTTTTATGAGGGCTGGTCGAAAGTTCCGGAGCAGGAGACTTTCGACAATGCTTTCAAGGCACAGTGGGAGTTATTCCTCCGGCATGTTGTGAAGGATGAACCCTTCCGCTGGAACCTGCTTGAAGGGGCGAAAGGAGTGCAACTGGCCGAAAAGGGGCTGGAAAGCTGGGCAAAACGGCAATGGGTCGACGTTCCTGAACTGTAAAACGGAAATTTATGCAAAAGGTAGCTTTAGTCACCGGAGGAACCCGGGGGATCGGCCTGGGAATAGCCACGGAACTGGCAAAGGCCGGCTTCAATCTGGCTGTTAACGGCATGCGCCGGGAACCAGAAGTCAGGCCGGTGCTCGAAGAATTGAGTCGGTATGATGTGCAGGTGATTTATGTCCGGGGTGATGTATCACAAAAAGAAAGTCGCTTGCAGATGGCAGATGCCACCCTCAACAAGTTGGGTAAAATAAATGTGCTTGTCAATAATGCCGGAATAGCGCCTGAAGAACGTAAAGATATTCTGGAAGCGACGGAAGAAAGTTTTGAACAACTGCTGCATGTTAATCTGCAGGGACCTTATTTCCTCACCCAACTCGTGGCAAACCGGATGATCGAAACCAAACGGCAGTCTCCGCAAGAATTCTGTTGTATCATTAACGTATCGTCTGTGTCGGCGACAGTCGCTTCGGTAAACCGTGGAGAGTATTGCATCTCAAAGGCCGGGATTGCTATGGCAACACGTTTATGGGCCGCCCGGCTGGGCGAGTTCGACATTCCGGTGTATGAAATTCAACCCGGCGTTATTCAAACGGATATGACTGCCGGGGTGCAGGAAAAATACAACCGCCTGTTCCAAAGTGGGATGGCCATTCAAAAGCGGTGGGGACTTCCCGAAGATGTCGGCAGAGTGGCCGCAGCCATGGCGACAGGCGCCCTTCCTTATTCCACCGGTCAAGTTGTTCTGGTTGACGGGGGCATGACGATTCAACGATTGTAGTCTTTTTGAAAGCATAAACGGCACCCTTACTTCTTCCATTTCAGCCGCAGGCTGTTGGTCACCACACTGACGCTGCTGAGCGCCATCGCGGCTCCGGCGATCATCGGGTTAAGCAGGAAGCCGTTCACCGGATACAACAAACCGGCAGCAATGGGAATGCCGATGATGTTGTAAATGAAGGCCCAAAACAGGTTTTGGCGGATCGCTGTTACCGTTTGCCGGGATAACCTGATCGCCAGCGGGATCTTGTTTAAGTCGGACGAAATGATGGTCATCTTGGCAACATCCACGGCTATTTCACTGCCTTTCCCCATGGCGATGCTCACGTCGGCCTGCGCAAGCGCCGTGCTGTCGTTGATCCCGTCGCCCACCATGGCAACCGTCTTCCCTTCAGCCTGCAGCTTTTTAACGAATTCGGCTTTCTGGTCCGGCAGCACTTGTGCCTGAAAATGAGCGATGCCGGTTGCCTTAGCGATGGCCACCGCTGTAGCTTCATTATCTCCGGTCAGCATGTAAACATCAATACCCGACCCTTGAAGAGACCGGACCGCTTCGGCCGATGTCGGCTTGATCTGGTCGGCAATGGCAATGACTGCCAGCGCCTGCTTTTCACCAGCGAACCAGATTACCGTTTTGGCCTCCGCAGCCCATTCACCTGCTTTGGCCTTTAAAGCCGGATCGGCCGGAATCCCGTTTTCCTCCATCAAGCCCGCTGTGCCGGCATACCAGCTTTGCCCGCCATAAACAGCACGGGCTCCCTTCCCGGTAATACTTTCAAAACCGGAAACCCCGCCGGCTGACGGTGTGTTGCCAAAATAGCTGACAACGGCTCCGGCCAACGGATGTTCGGATTGCTTTTCCAGACTCAACAGGATATTCTTTTTGGAATCATCACCATTCAACCAGTACACATCGGTTACAGCGGGTTTTCCTTCCGTAAGGGTTCCCGTTTTGTCAAGCACAATGACATTGACCTTTCTCGCCAGTTCCAGGCTCTCCGCATCGCGGATCAGGATGCCCTGCTCAGCACCCTTACCGATACCGACCATAATCGCCGTTGGCGTTGCCAGTCCGAGGGCACACGGACAGGCAATCACCAGCACGGTGACCATTGAAAGAAGCCCCTGGGTAAAACCGTTGTCGCCCCCGAAAATATTCCAGGCTATAAACGCCGCAAACGCAATCAGCATGACCACCGGAACAAAAATACCGGCGATGCGGTCAACCAGCTTCTGAACAGGAGCCTTACTTCCCTGCGCATCCTGCACCATCCGGATAATTTGTGCAAGCATGGTTTCAGCGCCTACTTTTTCGGCCCTGAACTGAAAACTGCCCTTTTGATTGATGGTCCCGGCAAAGACCTTTTCACCTGTGGCCTTCAGCACCGGAACCGGCTCCCCGCTCAGCATACTCTCATCCACATACGAGCTTCCGCTGATTACCATTCCGTCGACGGCTATTTTTTCACCCGGCTTCACCAGGATCAGATCGTTTTTGCTGATCTTTTCAATGGGCAGTTCCGCCTGATGTCCGCCTTCATGAACAACCGTTACGGTTTTGGGTTGCAAGCCAATCAGCTTTTTCAAGGCAGAGGAGGTATTTCCTTTGGCTTTCTCTTCCAGAAGTTTTCCCATCAGGATGAAGGAAACAATCACCGCAGCAGCCTCAAAATAAACATGTGCCTCCAGACCGCGTTCCATCCAGTAATGTGGGAAAAGGGTATTAAAAACACTAAACAGGTAAGCTACCCCGGTACTCAGGGCAACCAGCGTATCCATATTGGCCGAACCATGCCGGGCCTGTTTCCATGCGTTGATAAAAAAACTCCGTCCAAACCAGAATAACACCGGCGTGGTAAGCGCCCACATAATCAGATTGGGATAAGAAACCATCCCGTGCGAACCCGGCCGGCTCATAAAAAACATGCCAATCAATACAACGGGTACGGACAAGATTATCGACCACAGCGTTTTTTGCTTTAACCTTTTGAATTCGTCCTGTTTGATTTCCTCAAGCGTCTCAGGATTGCCGGAATCTTCCACCAGCAGATCATAACCGGCAGCCTGCACGGCGCTCCGGAAATCTTCTGCATTAACCTGCTCCGGATTATACTCAACAGTTGCTTTTCCCGATGCAAAGTTCACAGCAGCAAACTTCACGCCTGGCTGCCCCTTCAGGCTGCGCTCCACATTCATTGCACACGATGCGCACGACATATGCAGCACCGGATAGGTTTCCTTCTTTGTTGCCATCATCTTTAGTTTTTGGTCATGATGCAAAGTTCAGGAATGCCGGTCACAAATCGCTTATGCAATTTTCAGGACGTTTTGTAAGATTTGTATGATACGGTTCAGACCTGATCCAGCGATTTGCGCTTTCTTTCCCTGATCTGTTTAAAATGAGAGGGGGTGAATCCGGTTACTTTCTTAAACTGGCTGCTTAGGTAGCCAACGCTCGAGTAGTTTAACTGATCGGCTATTTCGCTCAGTGAAAGTTCATCGTATACCAGCAATTCTTTTACCTTTTCAATTTTTTGGGCAATGAAATATTTCTCTATTGTTGTGCCTTCCACTTCCGAGAAGAGTGTGCTGATGTAATGATAGTCATGGTTAATATGCTGCTTCAGATAATCGGACAGATTGACGGAAAGCTCGCTGTTGTGGTGATGCACCAATTCGATGATCAAGGTTTTCACCTGCTCGATCAGCCGGCTTTTCTTATCGTCAATCAGCGAGAAACCCAATCGTGTCAAGGCATCACGAACCTGTTGTACTTCTTCCGGACTTAATTCCCGATCGATGACAACTTCACCTAACTCAACCGCTACCGGCCGAAGCCCCAGTCTCTCCAATTCGGCTTTTACGACCATTTTACAACGGTCACAAACCATGTTTCTGATGTATAGCTTTCCTTGCTGCATAACCGTATCTGTTAATGGTTTATTCGCCATGGTCCTGCGTAAAGTTCCGATGAACCGAAATTACTGATTTTATGCTGTAGTTAAACAGCCGGAAGATCAAAAAGATCGGATTTTATAATTAGTTTGGGGAGCGTAATCAAAATCACCTTGAGATTACGTATTTTTCACCCATGGAAAACAGGCAGAAAAGCGACGGAAAGTATTCGGAATACGACCATCTTTTTTATGAGGACGGACGTCAATTGGGGGAGAAAGCTGCCAGAGAGACGACCGGTGATGAGCTGCTCTTTGATGCCGTTGAAACTATGTACCAGTCCATGGATCAACTCATTGATTCTCTGCTGGCCATGGGTAAAAGACAAGGAGTGAAGGTCGATTGCCGCAAAGGATGTTCCTGGTGCTGCCATCAGCCGGTTTTTGCCAACACCTACGAACTTCAATACCTTGCTTCATTTATCCGGAAAAATTTTACTCAGGAAGAACTGGATCAGGTTCATGTTCTGGCTTTAGAAAAAAATGACAAGGCCGGAAAACTCGATGAAAAACAGGTACTAAGCTATAAACATCCATGTCCGCTGCTGAAAGACGGTGCCTGCACCGCCTACGCCGCGCGTCCGCTGGCCTGCCGCATCTATCTTTCCATGAAAGTCGATACCTGCATACAGTTTTTTCAGCAGCCCGACGAACCCGGCCACTACCCTGCCCTGCTGGATTTTCCCTTGCGGGCCGGCAGGATGATGAATGAGGGCTTCTTTGCGGCTTTAAAGGAGCACAGTCGCTCATCGCATGAACTCAGGCTCGAAGAGGGTCTTGTTGAATTCCTGAAACAGGACGCGGATCCCGGGTCAACGGCTTAACGCCATGTTAATCTGAGCTATCCGGTCACGGCGTTCCAGCGACCAGGTACTGCTCTTATACTCCAAATGCTCCAGCAGCAGCAATGCCTTTCGAAGGTAAAGTTCCTTCCGCAACAAGGTGTGGTTCTCCGGTTCACGGCTACCCAGAAGTTCAAAAACAGCCGCCATCTTTTCATAATGTTCGTTTGAAAGCAGGTTTTCTTCCATCAGACCAATAAAGCTCTGATTATCAAGAAATAGCAAATCTTCCAGGTCCCATCCAAATTCGACACTTAGGGCACCGCGGACATCTTCCATCAGCTGATCTTCTTCTTTATGCTCAATCCGCTTATGCAGTTTACTGACAAGTATGGCAAAAAAACGGCCCATCTCTTCAATCTGATTCATCAGGTAATCCCTGCGTTCCATGTCAATTCGGTTTTTAATTGAGAAAGCTAAACAAATAAACGGAGAAAATCAAGACCCAGCTACGGCGATGCGTTTCTGCCGGATTACCCTCTTTGCCCTATGCCCTATGCTCTATGCCCAAACATTCCCCTCTACCGGTTGTTTGATATTGAATAAAACCGATACGATCAAACAAGCGCAAATGGAAACACACCGTTATACCAATAGCCTTATACACGAAAGTTCACCTTATCTGTTACAGCATGCACACAACCCGGTGAACTGGATGCCCTGGGGTGAAGCGGCACTTAACAGGGCTCAGGCTGAAAATAAACTACTGCTGATCAGTATTGGATACGCAGCCTGCCACTGGTGCCATGTTATGGAACATGAATCGTTTGAACAAGAACAGGTTGCCGGGGTTATGAATGAACACTATGTCTGCATTAAAGTTGACCGGGAGGAACGCCCCGATGTTGATCAGGTTTATATGACGGCAGTGCAGTTGATCACCCAAAGCGGTGGCTGGCCCTTAAACGTGGTGGCGTTACCCGATGGCCGCCCCATTTGGGGCGGAACCTATTTCCCGGCGGAAAGCTTGATCGAGTCGCTCCGGCAGATTGCGTCCTATTACAGACAGGCGCCTGAAAAAACGCACGATTACGCCAGAAAACTGAGTCTTGGCATTGAACAAAGCCTGATCATTCCGGCCGACGTGCCGGATACGAAGATCACAACGGGAAAGATAGAAGCTGCCATACTGCAATGGCAGTCCTCTTTTGACCTCGATGAAGGCGGAAAAAAAGGAGCTCCCAAGTTCCTGATGCCGGGTAACCTGCTCTTTCAGTTACGCTGGGCACACCAGCATCATGACACTGAAACAGAAGCTTTCGTGCGGACAAGTCTCCGTAAAATGGCTTTTGGCGGAATTTACGACCAGATTGGCGGCGGCTTTTCGCGGTATTCGACCGATTCCCGTTGGAAGGTTCCCCATTTTGAAAAAATGCTTTACGATAACGGACAGATGCTGAGCCTGTATGCCAGGGCCTTTCAGAAATTTCAGGATCCGCTTTATCGCCAGGTTGTGGAGGAAACGGTTGCTTGGCTGAAGCGCGAAATGAGGTCGCCTGAATCGGTCTTCTATTCATCGCTCGATGCTGACAGCGAAGGTGAAGAAGGGAAATACTATGTCTGGGAAAAACCGAAACTGAAAGATCTTATTGGTGCAGATTTTCAGCTTTTTGAAGCCTTTTACAATGTTAACAGCACGGGATACTGGGAAGACGGCAAGCACATTCTTCTCCGGACGGAAACAGAAGAGGAGTTTGCTGCAAACCATCAGGTGGGTCCGGATGAACTGGCGGGAAAGGTCAGAAAATGGAATTCAATCCTGCTGGAGGAACGAAGTAAAAGGATACGTCCGGCGCTTGACGACAAAATTCTGACTTCGTGGAATGCGCTGGTGATAACCGGACTTACCGATGCCTACCGGGCTTTCGGGGAACCGGAATACCTCAGTCTGGCCATACAAAATGCCGGTTTCATCAGCGAAAATCTGTTGGGAGAAAAAGGATTGCTCCGTCATTCCTGGAAAGACGGTGTCTGTAAACCGGAAGGTTTCCTCGAAGATGCGGCCTTGTTTATCCGGGCGCTGATTGCCCTCTTTGAGGTCACCGGCATGGAAAATTACCTTCGCCAGGCAGGAGAGCTAACAAAAACTACGGTCAGCCTTTTTTATGATACAGACGCGGGATTCTTCTGGTATAGTCCGGCGGGACAGGGAAACCTGATCAGCAGGAGTATGGAAGTTTATGATAACGTAATCCCCTCGTCCAACTCGGTCATGGCCGGGAATCTGGTCAGGCTGGGACATTTGCTTGACGAGCGGGAGTATTTAACGATGGCTGCTAAGATGCTGGGGAAAACGGGTGATAACGCGCTGGAGTACCCTTCGGGCCATTCCAACTGGCTTGAGGTGGCGTTGGACTTATGGGATGAGCAGTTTGAGGTGGTCCTGACAGGTCCCGGGGCGCAGCAGGCTGCAGCCATCATGCAAAAGAACTACCTGCCAAACTGCATTTTTTGTTTTGGAGATGACGATTCCCTTCCCCTGTTGAAAGATAGGATCAAAACCGGCGAAACCCGGATCTATGTTTGCCGCGACAACACCTGCCTGCTGCCGGTCAGCACGCCGGACGAGGCAATGAAGTTGTTAGCTATTAGTTTTTAGCTATTAATAGAAAAATAGTTTTGCAAGTTGACACTTGAGCAGTTTTACGAAGCATAACAAGTAACTGGCCACCAGTTGCCAATGTCTTTTGTCCTGGATCCTGGGTCTCACATCTTGTGTCTTGCGTCTGTCTTATTCTTCTTCCAGTATATGCTGCACCCGTCCCACTTCGCCGGTTTCAAGGCGGACCTTGATCCCATGCGGATGCATGGGCGATTTGGTGAGAATCCGGGCCACATAACCTTCGGTCAGTTCACCTGTCCGCTGATCCATTTTCTGCACGATCTCCACATGACTTCCGATTTGGATATTCGCTCTTTTTTTCCCGTCCATTTTTTTTCGGAAAGATAATGATATCCGACTCAGGATACAAAACACAAGTATCAAGAACCAGGAACAAGGAATCAAGAGGCAAAACAACGCTTTTGGCTATTCGCAGTAAAAACACCCTGTATCCTGTCACCTTGCAACCCTCTTCCGCTCTTCGTCATGCGCCGTGCTCTGTGCCTTTCACCCTGTAACCTGTAACTGCTTAGTATTTTGCTTCGCGGAGGATCTTGTTCTCCTCGATCCAGGCATAAGCCATACACAGGATGGCCAACACACACGAAATAATCAGCACCGCGAACCCGCCCCCCCAGCCGAAATGATCAACCACAAATCCCATGGCGATGTTGGCAAAAAGCGCTCCGCCGGCATAACCAAACAAACCGGTAAAACCGGCTGCCGTTCCGGCTGCCTTTTTGGGAACTAGATCCAGCGCATGAACACCGATAAGCATAACCGGCCCGTAAATCAAAAATCCAATCAGGATCAGCGCAATCGTATTGGCGACAAGTGAAACACTTGTCCAGTATAACAGGATCGCCAGCAATACAGCGATCATGTAAATAATGATCACCGGTCCTCTCCTGCCCTTAAACAAGCGGTCGCTCAGATACCCGCACAGCAAGGTGCCCGGGATACCGGCATATTCGTAGGCAAAATAGGCCGCTCCTGTTTCGTTGATGGAGAAGTGTTTTGCCTCTTCAAGGTACGTCGGGGCCCAGTCGAGCACGCCGTAGCGTACCAGGTAAACGAAAACGTTGGCCAAGGCAATCGCCCACAGCATCTTGTTTGGGAAAACATATTTAGTGAAAATTTCTTTCGCTGAGAGTTCAACCTCTTTCTGATCCGAATAGACCACCGGATAGTCATTTTTGTACTCCTCAATACGGGGCAGTCCGCACGATTGCGGTGTGTCGCGAATTAAAAAATAAGCCAGGAAAGCAATCCCCACAGCGATCATGCCGGGAAAATAAAATTTACTATGCCAGTCTGAAAACAAAAAGATACCGGCGATTGCAAGCGGTCCAATCAGTCCGCCGCCCACATTATGCGCCACATTCCAGATCGACATCTTTGTTCCGCGCTCCTTCAGGGAGAACCAGTGTACCATCACACGACCACAGGGAGGCCAACCCATCCCCTGGAACCAGCCATTGATCAGCAGCATCAGGAACATGATGGCAATCGAAGACGTGGCGAACGGGAAAACACCCATCACAACCATTGTCAGTGCCGACAATAAAAGGCCCAGCGGCAAAAATATCCGGGCATTGCTTCGGTCCGACACATTACCCATCAAGAATTTACTCAGCCCGTAGGCAATCGAAACGCCCGACAGGGCAAATCCCAGCTCGGCTTTTGAAAACCCTTCCTGCACCAGATCGGGCATGGCCAGCGAAAAATTTTTGCGGACCAGGTAGTAACCTGCATAGCCAATAAAAATACCCATGAACACCTGAAACCTTAGCCGCTTGTAATCCCTGTCAACCTGGGACTCAGACACCGGTTCCTTAAAAGCCGCAGGACGTAAAAATTTAATCATATGTTTTGTTTAGTTGAGTAATACAATCAAATATAAACAAGGATCTGGTTTTCCTGTAATATTTCCTATTATTTCGATTTATTACTAATTTTTATCTATTGATTTCATTTGTGAAAATAGTAATACTTTAAAGAAGAAGCAAACGAATTAAAGCTTTAATTTCAAAAAAAGGAAGAAATGTTGAAAAGAAATATCTATGTTCGAGAGTTTGCGACCTAAAAAAGGAGATGGTCAAATAAAAAGAAATATCTATTTTTGAAAGAAAATTCAATCACCCATCATGATTACCTCACAGCGTCACAAGTACATTCTTGAAAAGGTTGCCAAAAAAGGATTCGTAACCGTATCTGAACTGAGCGACGAACTCAATGTTTCCACAGTAACAATCCGAAAGGACCTGAAAGTCCTCGAAGAACGCAAGTTGTTATATAAGACTCATGGCGGCGCCAGCGTCACCGACCC
Organism: Prolixibacteraceae bacterium; assembly: GCA_038562555.1. Taxonomy (GTDB): domain Bacteria; phylum Bacteroidota; class Bacteroidia; order Bacteroidales; family Prolixibacteraceae; genus JBCFBK01. Next base: position 89,439 of record JBCFBK010000017.1, read on the forward strand.
CTACATAAACGACCGGCCGGTCGACATGAAGGAAAATATTGAAGTTGAACAAAAGGAACTGATCGCCAAAAAAGCCGCGGAACTGGTTATTCCAAACGATTCAATCATTATCGCCTCGGGAACTACAGTTCTCGCGCTGGCCAAGGCTCTGAACACAGACAGAAACCTGACCGTGCTGACAAGCGCTATGAATGTCAGCCTGGCGCTCCTGCAGCATCAGAACATCGAAGTGGTTCAGCTCGGAGGCAGTGTGAGAAGAACCTCTTCGTCGGTTGTCGGGCATTATGCAGAAAACATGTTGCAGAATTTTGCCTGCAGTAAGCTTTTTCTTGGCGTCGACGGTATTGATCTGGATTTCGGACTCACCACCACCAACCTGATGGAAGCCCAACTCAATCAGCAAATGATGAAAATAGCCCAAAAGATCGTGGTGATTGCCGACGCGACCAAATTCGGGAAAAAGGGGTTTGGAAAAATCTGCGACCTGGATAAAGTCGATATCATTATTACCGACAAGCGGATTCCGGATCACTTTGCCAGCAAAATCGAAGAACTCGGGATTCAGTTGATGATTGTCTGACAGTAAACCCTCCGGGACCAATAAAGAATCCCGAAGGGCAAACTGATTTTACTTCGGGTTGGATTTGTTTTTCCGGATCTTCCAGGATTCCGTATGGAATATGACTTTTGGATCGGCCACATCGTCGCATTTTACAATCAGGGCTCCTTCCTTTTCCCAGTATGATTTTACGGTATGCCCGTTCATCGGTCCGTCTTCGGCGCCTCTGACCGACTCATCGTCAGGATTCACAACGATTTTTAGTCCGGCCGACTCGTTCAGCATATCCATGTCACCACGGCTGTTTCCGCCAACGATAAGCGGCTTTACTTTGATAAATGTTTCAATTGCCGATGCTTTTCCGTCGTCCTGCGGAATGGGGGGAATAATCTCTCCGGTCGTTTTCCCTGCCGCAATCACGCATTTCGCGCCAATAATATTAATATTGGAAAGGCCCAGCTCCAGGGCTACAAATTTCTGGTACAGCAACTCAGGCGAAGCAGTCAGTATCCAGACTTCAAAATCATATTCTTTCAGGTTGGCAATCAGTTCTTTCATCTCGGGATAAAACTTTCTCTGATAAGCCTTGCGATAACAGTCATAGCCAATCGTTTCGATTTCTTCAGGCGAAAGTCCTGCCAGAAAGTGAACCCGGTCCTCCACATAAATCTTACCGACATTATCGCCATTTTTAACCATCTTGTCCAGTATCGCCAGCTTTTCCTTTGCCTCCTTATCATTCCGCTTTTTAAGCACTTCATCCGCATACTGGTATAGCGCCTCATCGGCCAGGTAATAGGGGGTCTGACCAAATACCGTACCGTCACAGTCAAAGACGGCAACTTTCCGCTCTTTCATCGGGATCGTGCCGTTTAAAAAGCTCTCGAGTTTGCCATTAACTTCGTCCGACCAGTCTTTGATCGGCCGGTATGTTTGTGCCTGCAGACCCTGCATCAGGAAAAGGACTGCCAATGTGCCTGTAATGAATAGCTTTCTAACCATCTTTCTTTCTGTTTTAACTTTTAAGTGCCAGATATACTCCCGCCGCAAGGCATGCGCCAACAATTGGTGCGGCAACCGGGATCCAGGCATAGTACCAGTCGCTGGTCCCCTTATTTTTCATGGGAAGAAGGGTATGCATAATCCGCGGGCCCAGGTCGCGGGCCGGATTAATGGCGTAACCGGTTGCGCCTCCCAGCGACATACCGATGCCCATCACCACCAGTGAAACCGGAAGTGCATCGAGGGTTCCCAGCTTAAAGGCTACCTGTTCGAAGCCTTCTCCTTCAATGGAGGGAGAGGCAATGAAGTAAATAGCAAAGATCAGCACAAAAGTTCCGATCACCTCCGCGATAAAATTATCCTTGTAGCTTCGTATGGCCGGACTCGTTGAAAAACAGGCCAGTTTCGCTGCATGGTCGGGTGTTTCGTTGAAATGGTTGCGAAAGAAAAGCCACACCAGCGAAGCCCCTGTGGCAGCTCCGCAGACCTGCGCCACGACATAAAGCGGCACCTCGGCCCAGGGAAATTTACCAATCATTGCCAGACCCACCGAGACCGCCGGATTCAGATGAGCACCCGATACCGGTCCGGCAACAATGACGCCGACAAACACACCGAGTCCCCAGGCGATGGTGATCACGATCCAGGATCCGGTATCGCCCGACGATTTTGTTTTTGCCAGAACCATATTGGCCACTACCCCGTTTCCGAGCAGGATCAGCAGCATGGTGCCTATAAATTCATACCAGAAATTGATCATACTGTTTTGCGGTTTTAGTTAGTTATCCAGATCCCATTTCATGGAGCGCTTCAGCGCTTCGTGCCACCTGCCAATGAGCCGTTCGGCCCCGGCGGCGGACAATTGCGGAACAAACCGTTGATCACTCTCCTGCCGCCGGCAGATTTCGTCGAGGTTCTTCCAGAATCCCACAGCCAGACCTGCCAGATATGCAGCTCCCATAGCGGTAGTTTCCAGCACTTTGGGGCGAACGACCGGCCGCTGGAGAATGTCGGATTGAAACTGCATTAGAAAATCGTTCGCTGCCGCGCCACCGTCAACACGAAGTTCACTGACCCGGATACCGGCATCTTCTTCCATGGCTTTCAACACATCGTATGTCTGAAAAGCAATCGCTTCCAGGGCAGCCCGGCAAATATGCGCCGCTGTAGTTCCTCTCGTCAGCCCGATCATCATTCCTCGGGCATGGGGATCCCAATGCGGCGTACCCAAACCGGTAAGCGCAGGTACCAGATAAACACCTCCGTTATCGGGAACAGAACGGGCAAGCCCTTCTGTCTCGGCTGATGATTTGATAATACCCAGGCCATCGCGCAACCACTGGACAATAGCGCCGGCGACGAAAATACTTCCCTCAAGCGCATAGGTGGTCTCGCCATTAACCTGCCAGGCTACTGTCGAAAGTAACTTATTGCCCGACCTGACCGCTTTGCTGCCGGTATTGGCAAGAATAAAGCAGCCTGTGCCGTAGGTATTTTTGACCATTCCCGGCTGCAGGCAACATTGTCCGAAGGTAGCGGCCTGCTGGTCTCCGGCGATTCCGGAAACCGGAATTTCATCGCCAAACTGCCGTGTGCTGCCGTATATTTCGGACGAAGACCTTACTTCGGGCAGGATGGAAGCCGGAATACCCAACAGCTTCAGCAGTTCCTGATCCCATTGCATGGTATGGATATTATAAAGCATGGTTCGGCTGGCATTGGTAACGTCGGTTACATGCACGGCACCCTTTGTAAAATTCCAAAGCAGCCAGCTATCGATCGTGCCAAAGGCCAGTTCCCCGGCCTCCGCCCTTTGCCGGGCCCCCGGGACCTGGTCGAGAATCCATTTTATTTTTGTGCCTGAAAAATAGGAATCAATAATCAGCCCGGTCTTGCTATAGATCTTTTCACCATATCCCTGTCGGTTGAGTTCATCACAAAATCCCGAGGTCCGCCGATCCTGCCAGACAATGGCATGACAGACCGGCTTACCGGTTTGGCGGTCCCAGATAACGGTTGTTTCACGTTGATTGGTAATCCCCATGCACGCCACCTCCGCTGCACGAATCCCGACGTCGCGCAAAACCGCTGAAGCCACCTCAGTCTGTGATGCCCATATTTCTTCGGCGTCGTGCTCCACCCAGCCCGGGTTAGGGTAATACTGACGGAACTCTTTTTGGGCCACTCCCTGTATATTCCCGTCCCGGGTAAAAATGATCGCACGCGAACTGGTTGTTCCCTGGTCGAGCGACAAAACATACTTTTTTTCCATCTGCCTTTGGTTTAATCAGGGTTTAAATTTTATCCACCGTCGAATTTACTGGATGTATTCCAGAAATAAAATTTTCCGTGGCTAACTTTTAGTTCAGTATGTAATTTTTTGCCATATTCGAATAACGGGCAACCTGTTCTTCCTCCCAAAGCCGGTCTTTTCCAAGTTCACGGGCCATAATACGGGCAACAGCTGCCGCCATGGCTACGCTCTCGCGTGCATCCAGGAAAAGGGCCCTGCATCTTCTGGCCAGAAAATCTTCAACCGTCCGCGCCATTTCTTCCCTGACCGCCCAAACCACCTGAGCTTTAATGATCTTCAGACTCGCGCTCAGACTCTCTGCGAGTTCCGGATTCTCCCTGACCAGCTTCAGCACAGCATCTTCATCGGTTCCGTAAATCGCCAGCGAACTGTGAAACCCATTGATTTCACGGGAGCCATGGATAGGAAGAGAGCGGGTGACCGATGCTTTTACCGGCAGGCCCCCCACTTCGATCAGCTTGTCGACCGAGTCCTCAGCCATCTGCCTGTAAGTTGTCCATTTTCCGCCAATAATAGTGACCAGATTCGATCCGGAAACGACTACCCGGTGTCCCCGCGATATTTCTTTTGTTTTCTTGTTACCCTCGGTTGGCGCTGCCAGCGGCCTTAAACCGGCGAAAACACTTTTTACGTCAGCTCTCGTCGGAGCTTTCTTCAAAAACCGTCCTACGGTCTCCAAAATAAAATCTACCTCTTCGTCGAGGGCCCTTGGCTCCAGTTCCGGCTTTTCCTTCTGAATATCCGTGGTACCTACAACAACCTTATCATGCCAGGGAATGGCAAATAAAACCCGGCCATCACTTGTTTTGGGTATCATGATGGCATGGTCGCCGGGGAGGAATTCCTTATCGAGCACCAGATGAACTCCCTGACTTGGACGAACGATATCCGACGCTTTTGGATCGTCCATCCGCAAAATATCATCAACAAAAACACCGGTCGCATTTAATACCGATTTGGCTTCAACGGCGTATTCTTCTCCGGTTTCCTGATCAACCGTGACAACGCCCGATATTTTGCCGTTTCTTTTCAGCAGCCGTGTTACTTTCATGTAATTAATAACTGTACCGCCATGGTCTTTGACGGTCTGGACCATATTCACAGCCAGCCTGGAATCGTCAAACTGTCCGTCGTGGTAGACAATTCCCCCCCGCAGGTTTTTATGGATCAACGTGGGGATTTTCTCCAGTGTTTTCTTCTTCCGGTAGGGAAATGACCTGCCCAGCCCCAGCCTCCCGGCCAATATATCGTATAAGGTAAGTCCGATCGTGTAAAAAGGCTTTTCCCACCACAGGTAAGCCGGAATAATAAACCGCTGATCCCGGACAAGATGAGGAGCATTCTTCCGCATTAATCCACGTTCCCTCAGGGCTTCTAAAACGAGGGCAATATTTCCCTGCGCCAGATACCTCACCCCTCCGTGAACCAGCTTCGTACTTCTGCTGGATGTTCCTTTGGTGAAATCGGCCTGCTCTACCAGCAGGGTTTTAAAGCCTCGGGTAACCGAATCGATCGCGGCTCCCAGGCCCGACGCTCCGCCGCCAATAATCACGATATCCCAAAGCCTTCCCGGCCGTCTAATTTCGTTTAGTTCCTTGTTCCTATCCATAATCGCTCCGTCTTGTTTCTTTTTTCTTTATTTCGTTTCTTTTTATTGCAAAATAAAACTATTAAAAGAATAAAAACAAAAATTTAGAAACTAAATTTGAAACTAAACTAATCTTTTTTGCCGGCAGGTCTTATGCGTATAAAAAACCGGGACAGATTGGACAATTCCAATCTGTCCCGGTTCACCATCCCGTGTTTTAAATACTAACGAAGCTCTTTGTAACGAAGCAAGGCCTCAATAAAATAATAATCGGCGTAGCTCAGCGGAACATCTACCTCCGAATTGTGTGGTTTGGATCCGACACTGTGCATCAGAACAAAATTGCCGTTGGTTCCCGGTTCGGCCAGGTACGCGGGCGACGCCATCGTTCTGAGCTGCGTCTCAGCAACCTGCAGGTACTTATTTTTAAGCTCATCACCCACGCAGGCACTCAGCTCGATCAGGGCCGACGCCATGACTGCTGCTGCGGAGGCATCGCGGGGCTCGTCGGGGATCTGCGGCGCCAGGTAATCCCAATACGGGATACCATCGGCAGGAAAGTTAGGATGATCAATCATCAGCCCGGCAATCTTTTTTGCCTGGTCGAGATATTCCTTTTTGCCGGTTTCCCGGTACATCATGGAATAGCCATAAAGACCCCAGGCCTGTCCGCGCGACCAGACCGAAGAATCGGATGCTCCCTGATGCGTTTGCTTCATTTGAGGCGTTCCGGTCAGCGTATCGTACGAAACAACATGATACGAACTGTTATCCTCCCGGAAATGATTGGCGATTGTTTTGTCCGCGTGGGAAACAGCGATCCGGTAGAAAACCGAGTCGCCTGTATGTTTAAACGCCCACATCAGCATCTCCAAGTTCATCATATTATCGATAATGACCGGGTATTGCCATTTATCTTTATTCGAATCCCAGGAGCGGATCAGTCCGACGACCGAATCATACCGGGTGACCAGCGACCGGCTTCCTGTTTCAAGCACCTCCGGATAAGAATCATTTCCGGTTAACCGAAGTCCGTTACCGAAGCTGCAATACAGCATGAATCCGAGATCGTGGGTGCCGGTATTGAATTTTTCCTTTTCAATTCTTGCCGTGTATAAAGCGGCCATATCTTTCATTTCTTCATCACCGGTGTGTTCATACAAATACCACAGGGTGCCCGGGAAAAATCCGCTGCACCACCACTCTGAGCCGGAGGTGATCAGTTCTCCTGTTTCCGGGTTAATACTTCTGGGTAACCGGCCCTCTTTTTCACTGAGTGCCACGGCCATGGCTTTTGCATGTACGACAGCGGTTTCAAGGCTTCGGTCGATAAGCTGCCCCATCGGCTCCTGCTTCGGCTGACAGGAAACCAGCGCGATTGCTAAAACGTAAATAAGAATAACTGATTTCTTCATGAATTGGTTTATTAAAGATTATTGATTTGAATCTCCTGAAAGTTTTACCTTTATTTGCGCTTTACCGTCTTTACAGATCCAGGCCGGAATACGGATTTCCAGCCGCTTTAAACCCTCCATCTGACGGTCGAGTTCCAGGGGAGCCGGGTACAGGGATATTACCGAAAGGGTGAGTTGGGGGTGTGAAAGATTCTCCAGTTTAAGTTCTTTTCCTTCCTGCCTTAAAATGGCTCCACCCGCGACGATTTCAACATCGGCAGTTGTCATCATCTGCCAGGTGATCAGTTTGGTGCTGTCGTTAAGTTCAAGATCATCTTCGATCACCAACGAGACAGGACTATCTTTCGTGAACGTTCGTATTGCATTTTTCAGGTTTTCACCAAAGGCAGGGCTCAGGTCAAAAGCAGCCTGGGGATGTTCTCCACCGTTGAACAGGGTTAGTGTCGCCATCCCGTTAACAACATGCAACTGATCATTCACCGACAGGGTGCTGTGTCCAAAGTTATTTTTGGTGAGTAGCGTCCAACGCTGGCAATCCTGGCAACTCCGCCACAGGTCGAATCCTGTTTTCTCGAGCTCATGATAAGATTGGTTTCCGGGGTCAATCGACCAGCGGACGCCATCAAGCTCAAAAACGAACGATCCTCCGTCCATGTTACCGTGATTTACGGTGCCTCTTCCGCCTTTTCCCCCAAAATAATACTGATGAGGATCATGCTCTCCCCCTGTGAAAATGACAATCGGATTGGCGCCTTCACCTTTCCAGGCTGAAGGCATTTCATCGCCTGGTTTTTCCCGGTATTGGGCCAGCCAGACCAGGGCTGCCCCGGCCAGCCGGTCGAGTTTCGCCATTTGCGCGGCCGGATACAAAAAACGTTCCTTTTCAAAATACGCCTTATTTCCTGTTTTTTTGGCAAACCAGGCAAGTACCAGGTCGCCGTTCACGCTCCGCCGGTCTCCGCAGTCTGCGTAATTATAATACCAGCCGGTCGGCGCATTGGCCAGAACCCGGAAGGTGGCGCTTTTCAGGAACGGCTCATAATCGCCCATTCCGAAATCAGTTCCAAAGGCGCTTTCAAGCATCGCGATGGTCACCACCGAAAAGCTTGTCCCATAGTCCCAGTAGGTGGAGCCTTCCGGATAAACCCCATCGGGGGCATACTCGGCAAGAGCATAGGGCATTCCTTCCAAAGCGCGGCTGATGGTAGTTGCGGCAAGTTCAGGATCAGTTTCGGCAATCGCAATTGCGGCGGCGATCATCCCGCCATGGCAAACCTGGTTCCAGTTATTATTTCCCTTCACCCAGCCGGTATTACCCGCTTTATTGAAGCTTGGCTTTAAGCCTTTTTCAATTAAAGCCCGCTGAGCCAGACTGATGGTCTCTTTGGGCAGGTCCCCGGCAGTCCAGTCAAGCGCGATAGCCACAGCCATCGCCATTTCGGCAACATCCAGGTAATGCGAAGGATTCCAGTCCGAGAAATTACTAACCGCTACCACTTCCCGGTTAATCCGGTCCAGGATTTCCGGATCTTTATCAAGCCGGTAAACCATGCCGAGCATGTTTATCCGGTAAAGCATTTCACGCGATACCGACAACAGGCGCCGGCCGGTAACGATACGCTCAAGCAGGGGTCTTTCCATGATGAGATCGGCATTTAGCCAGATAGCCCGGTATATATTCCGAACGACCGGATCTGTTTTTACTTTTTTCTGCAGCTCTTTCTCAATGGCAGGATTTAAAACCAGGCGCGGCAATGATTTGTGCAGGTTTTCTTTCAGCCAGGAAACTGAAACAGGGTTCTGAAGTTTGGGGATCTTCTTTTCCGCTTCCGTGAACTCGACCTTTCCGGTTCGTGCAATCGATGGCACGAAGCATGAAAGAAACAGGAACAATATAAAAAATTTCACTTTGCTTTGCATTGTTACGTGTTTAGATTAGATTAATTTTTAAGTGAAGCCGCAATTCATGTCAAACTGCGGCTTCACTTGAACAAATAAACAAAAATTTTTGAAGATATCCATCATCCGTTATTGCCAACCCGGACTTTGTTCCAGATTTGGGTTTTGCGAGATAGCGCTCAGCGGGATGGGCCACAAATAATGTTTATTCTCGTCGAATACCGGAGCAGCAAAATCAGTCCCTTTATAGATATCGAGGTATTCAACACCTGACTCGGGATCGACCGATGATTTCACGGTTACCTTGCCTGCGGGGTCGATCCGTGCTTTATTGGCAGCATCCCAGCGTATGCCGTAATCGGGGGTTTCGAGCTTTTTCCCTTGCTTCCAGCGCCTCAGGTCATCGTAGCGGAAACCTTCCATGAATAATTCAACCCGCCGTTCACGTCTGATCTCCACGATCAGCGGGGAAACACCGTCGCCGCTGTATCTGGGATCGACAGGGATATTTCCCAGGACCAGATGAGGCATCGCAACCCGGTCGCGCAGTAAATTGATGCTCATATCCAGATCGGCCTGGGTGATTGTTCCCAGTTCCGCCATCGCTTCGGCATAATTGAGCAAGGCTTCGCCCAGCCTGAGAACAATAGCCGGGGTGGAAGACGTATTATAGGTAGCATAAGATGCCACATTTTCATAAACCTTAATAATGTGGTAACCGGTTTCACTTGGCTGGCCGCCGGTCATACCTGTTATGCGCGGATACGAATAGGTAGCAAAGTCGTGATTTCCAAACATGTAATAAGGCTGATCGGCCGGATGCAA
>JBCFBK010000096.1:0-7071 GCA_038562555.1 Prolixibacteraceae bacterium
TTACCTCTGTAACATTGGCATGAAAGTCTTCCGGATTCCCGATGCCATACAGGCAGGAAACCGAAGAAACCACAATTACGTCCCTTCTGCCCGATAAAAGCGACGAAGTCGTACTCAAACGCATTTTCTCGATGTCCTGATTAATGGAAAGATCCTTTTCAATGTAGGTATCCGTTGTAGGAATATAGGCTTCGGGCTGGTAATAATCGTAGTAGGATACAAAATATTCAACGGCATTCTCCGGGAAAAACTGTTTCATTTCTCCGTACAACTGGGCTGCCAGTGTTTTGTTGTGGCTTAGGATCAGGGTAGGACGCTGCACCTGCTCAATCACTTTTGCCATCGTGAAGGTTTTTCCGGAGCCTGTCACGCCGAGCAACGTCTGAAACCGGACTCCCTGTTCAATTCCTTCTGCCAGTTGCCTGATCGCTTCCGGCTGGTCGCCCATAGGTGTATAGGGTGCAACAACTTTAAATTCCATATTAGACACGATATAAGCTCTTAGCCATTAGCTATTACGATTCAGTCGGTCTCCGTTCAACCTTCTCCGATTCCTTTTCCAATAGTCACCTGGTAGTATTCGGTGACATCAGTAACCATCATCCCGGCTTCTTTGGCGGCCTGGATGCCCAGCATTCCGTCTTCAAATACCTGACATTCGTTTGGAGCTACACCCATGAGTTCGGCACAGCGCAGGAAGGTTTCAGGATGTGGCTTATAGTGTTTTACATCCTCCGAAGACACAAGGATCCTGATATACCGATCCATCGCGACGATATCCATGGTTTTCCATGCAATCCGGGTCAGACCGCCCGTCCCCACCGACATCGGCAACTTGCCGTAGTATTTTTTTATCAGGTCAGTCACCGGTTCGATCGGCCGCGTACTTCCCATATTCCGCTCAAACTCCTCTTCCTTGGCATCCCCCATTTCTTTCGGATCGATCTCCTTGCCAAACAGTTTATTCAGCCGTTCCACAGTGGGGTACAGCGGAATTCCCGCGAGCTGAATAAAGAGGTCGACCGACAGATCGATCCCGTACCGGACGGCCGCGTTTTTCCACGCGATATAATGAATGGGCATGGTATCTGCAATGGTTCCGTCTAAGTCAAAAATCAAACCTTTCGCCTTCGGATTAATATCTAGTATCATAACTCAAATTAAAGAAGCTTCAAAAATAATCAAAATCATCCCACAAAACGTATTTTTTACTTTATCAAAAAATTAACACATTTGCCAAAAACAAAATACATGGACCGACATCTGTTTCTCGCATGGACGACCAGTACACAATGGACTCTTTTTTTTGCCATGGTCATGATCATCATTTCGTGGGTTGACCGGAAGAAAAAAGTCAGACAAGCCGGGCAAATCCTGTTTTTCCTGCTTGGTATTTTTTCGCTTTGGATCCTGTTAAGCAAACAAATTGTTGTTCCAGAAGTTCAGTCGGGCCTGCCTCTTCCCGAAGCGAAGGCATTGACTTATTTTCGCGGGCTGGTGATTACCGGAGTTACCGGACTGGGCGGATTTCTGCTGGGACTAACAAAGCCCCGGTGGGAAAAATTTGCCGATATTGTCTTAATCGTTGCCGCCTTGATGCTATTCTTCATGGTCTATAACTTGCAGCAATTACCGCAGTGATCATTCCTGCGAAAGCGGAAATCTTAGGAAATCGATGCCCTCGCAGGAATGAATAGTGAGCTGCCGTTATTTCTGCAAATCTTTACAGGCCTTGTATAACCCTTCGAAAAGCTCGGGAACATCTTTAGCTCCCACCGCGGCAAAAGCAATCCGGATAATATTGTTAAGATTAATAATGCCGATACTGTATTTTTCAATCAGAAGTCTGCGAAGCTCTTCTCCGTCCAGTCCGGCAACAAGCTTCACACACATAAAATAACCTGAGTTAAAGGGCAATGCGGCAAACACCTCTTTATATTTTTCGTTCCTTAACGCTTCCTTCACAGCCTCGTAACGCTCTTTCATGATGACAAACTTAGCTTCCTTCTGTGACTGGTAAGCAGGATCTTCAAACGCCTTAAGCAGCAGCGACTGTGAAATATTGGCCGCATTGGAGATATTTCCCCGCACCGCCCCGGCTGTTTTCGCCTCAAGCGCCGTATACAATTCCGAGTCACCGCCTTTAATCCCATACGTAATAAAGCCTACACGGAATCCCCAAACATAATCCTCCTTGGTAGGGCCGTCAATCTTCACCACCAGAACATTTTCATGTAAGTCCGACAAATAGGTAAAAAGGCTTTCCCTTTCAATCCCCTCTTCATAAACCAGGCCGAAGTATGCATCGTCGGCAAAAACCACAATTTTACTTCCCTTGTCCGCTGACTCCTTAAGGATAGCGGCAATTCCCTTTGCTTCCTCCACGGTGGGCGAATAACCGGCGGGATTATTCGGAAAATTGAGGATCAGGATCTTCTTTCCGGTTCCGCCTTCTTCCAGGCTGTCCTTTAATGCACCCAGATCCAATTGGCTATCTTTGAAACAGTTGTATTTTTTGAGTTCAGCCCCATAGGCATGCGTCAGTATCAAATTGTAATTTCCCCAGAACAAGTCAGAAACGATCACCTTGTCGTTCGGATCGGCAAACAGATAACCAGCCATACTGACGCCATGGGTCAGCGCATTGGTCACCACCGGCAGGCTAATCACTTTGTCACCCAACCCGGGATTCTTCTGATAGATCATATTCTTCCAGCGTGCCCGGATATCCGGACGCCCAAAGCTGGGAGCGTAGGGAAATACCAGCGAAGGATCAAGCTTAACGTTGGAGGCTATGCTTTCGAGCCTCATGGGAGAACCGTTATCTTCAATGGCCGCACCGATCGTTGCGTTTATTTTAGTGCCCCTGGCGTCGGCAGTCTGACCAAGAATACCCTTTTTGGGAAAGAAAATGTTTTTTCCCCTTTCCGAAAGTAATTCATAAACGACCGGATTCTTCTCCCGAATAACTTTGTTTAATTCTTCAGCTTGTGGATTCATCTGTTAAATCTTTTTGTTTGTAGCGTTTACCCATTTCTCTGTGCTAACCGGCTCCAAGTTATTAAAAAAAATAATTGTCCGTCCAATTCTATTATAAATTGAAAGCAGAATATACAAAAATTTCACAAACTGTAAATTTTCACCTAAAATTGATGTCTTTAAGTTTCAATCCGTAATTATGAACCGGCAAAATTAACAGCTAACAGCTAAAAACTTCCTGACTGACTTCATTCCGCCAGGGGAAGTGTAAATGTCACCTCTGTACCTTTATCTTTCCGGCTTTCCACATGAAAATCACCCCCCTGTTTTTGCAAAAACTCCCTAACCAGGATTAAACCTATCCCGGTTCCGGTTTCCATCCATGTCCCTTCAGTCGAAAACGAAAACGATGCGTTAACGCGCATCAGGTCCTCTTCCGACATACCTGTACCGGTATCGAAGACTGTAATCACCATTCTGTCATGATCTTCGCGGGCCGATATTTTCACCTCCCCGCCTGTAAAAGAAAACTTGATGGCATTTGAAACCAGTCCGCGTAAGATGGCGCCAACCATGTGTTCATCGGCAAAGATCTCTGAGTTGCTTTTCATCTTTAAAAAGAACGACAATTTCTTTTCCTCAATCAGCGGGTTGAAAAGCTCCATCACCTCACGGTATATCTTTTCCAGTTTAACGGGTTTTGGCGAAAAAGGAATGGTGTCGCTCTGCACGGTAGCCCATTTCTGCAAGTCCGACAGGAGTTTGTGATTCTGCCGTGAGATTCTTGCCAGGTTTTTGATCAGTTCCATTCTCCTTTGTTCGCTCAGTTCTTCGTATTCATCGCGCAACAAACCCGCTATGGTGGCCAATTTGCCAATATGATCCCCCAGACTGTGTGATACGAGTGAAACAAATTTCTCTTTATTCACAGCAAGGTTTTTGTACCGTTGCTGGCTAATCTTCAATGAATCTGAAAGCCGCTCCAGACCGCGGTAGAGAACTTCGAAAACATATTCATTGGCATATGCGGTAAAAGAGATCAGGACAAAAACAATTGTAATACGCGTAACCATCGCCAGATCATAATGTGGAAACCACGTAGCATTTTTAAGCAAAACAAAACCGGCTGCGTTCAAAAATAAAAAAACTGTCAGCACAGCGACTCCCCGTTTTCTTCCGAGAAGTAAAATCGTCGGCACCGGGATTAACAGCGAAAAAACAAGCGCCGTATGATTAATACCTCCGCTCAGTACCAAAACAACAATCAGCGCAATGATTGTCGTCACGAAAATTCCGGCCACAGGACGCTGCATTCCTTTTACCCGGAACAGATAAAACAGGAACAAACCTGCCAGCACCCCGGCCAGATTCACGACCAGGAAAAACAGGTTATGAGTAAGGAGGTTAAAAATCAGAAAACCGGAAACAACGAGAAAATAAAAATAAAAGAACAGGTTCAGCAAAATGCTCTTTTTCTTTTCTTCAATTCCCTGGTATGAATTGTGGTCGATGTTTAAGATTAACTGTCTGATAAATTCCTTCATTTTCATTCACGAACGGCTAATGATTTACTAAGATAAACCATTTTGACTGAACAGAATGAAGGAAGGGGGAGAAAAGATCAGAGATACTCGCCGCTGACGTCAGAAAGCACCTCATATCCGTCGTCTGTAACAAGTATTGTATGTTCAAACTGAGCTGAAAGCTTGCCGTCACTGGTTCGTGCCGTCCATCCGTCGGCTTTGTCAACCCGTGTCGTAGGTTTTCCCTCATTAATCATGGGTTCGATCGTAAAGGTCATTCCCGGCAGCATGACGGCACCGGAATTTCGTCTGGCGATGTGATCAACCTGTGGTTCCTCATGAAAATTGACACCAACACCATGTCCGCAAAATTCGTAAACAACGCTGAATTGCTGCGACCTGGCATAACGCCCGATCACGAAACCGATATTTCCAAAGTAATTCCCGGGCTTCACCTGCCCGATACCCAGGTCCAGGCAATGCTTCGCCACACTTATCAGCCGCTCCGCAACAGGTGATATGGTTCCTACCTGGTACATCTTGCTGGTATCGCCGTAGTATCCGTTTAAAATCGTTGTAATGTCGATGTTCAGAATATCGCCTTCTTTCAAAATAGTATCGGGACCGGGAATCCCGTGACACACAACATCATTTAATGAGATGCACGAAGTCTTTGGATAACCATTGTATCCCAGGGTTGCAGACACAGCTCCATGATCAAGTATGTATTCATGGATAACCTTATCCAGGTATTCGGTGGTAACTCCCGGCCTGATGTAATCGGCAATCATTAAAAGAGCGCTGCCTGCAAGCCGGCTGCTTTTTCGGATTCCTTCAATTTGCACATCCGTTTTAATAAGTATCCTGGTCATTGAGAAAAATTTTCGCAAAAATCGTGAAAGCTTCTTTATTATCAAAGCTGAACAATACTTTTGTCGAAAGGTTTACGATAAATATTAACCGGGATGGAAAAATTCGTTCAGAAAATTAACATTCAGTCCTATCATACCGATCAATACGGTAAAGCATCCATTTGTTCATTATTCCAACTTATGCTTGAGGCAGCGTGGGCGCATGCCCGGGTAATGGATTGGGGTTATGACCGCCTGCAAAGCAATAATATGTTTTGGGTGCTTTCGAGGATGTATGTTATAATCGAGAGCTACCCCTCCTGGCAGGACGAAATAATCCTCAATACGTGGTCGGCCGGAACCGACGGCATGTTCGCCTACAGAGAGTTCATCATCGAAAACGCAGCGGGCAAGGTCCTTCTTCGCGCCAACACAGCCTGGCTGATACTGGATCATGAAACAAAAAAGGTCATCTTGCTACGCGATTACGTCGGCACCTTTCCGCGTCGGGAAGGTATCCGCGCCTGCCGCGAACCGGAACGTATCCGTCCGCGAAAGACGACGCCTCCGAAAGTTTTTTTGCCCGTTCTTTTCAGCGATCTGGATATTAACAGGCACTTCAACAGCGTGAAGTCGCTGGAACGGGTGCTCGACCATTTCGGGGTTGAATTTCTCAATCAGTACGAGCCGGCGTCCATCGAAGTCAATTACCTGAAAGAAGGGTTTGCAGGCGATTGTTTAGCCGTTGCAACAGAAAAATCCGTAGAAAATATTTATCAATCGACTATCGTTAGAGAAAAAGACCTGTCAGGTCTAAGTACGATGAAAATAAATTGGCGTGAACGGAATTCCTGAAACGGGTTTTTCCCGGAGAGGATTAGCCGGTATGGGAAATTATACAAAAAAAATGAGTGATCATATCTTTTAAATATTATTTTTGCTGGCTGAATTTTTGTAAACAGGAGGTCTTCTAAATCAATGTATATGGGAGCTGACAAAATCTTCAAAGTAGTCTTTGAGAAATCCACCGATTTTAAATTTGATAAGGCGGTTGCCGATGTGTTCGACGATATGGTGGTGCGTTCCGTACCGTTTTATCTGGAAATGCAGCGGATGATGTCGGAATTGGCGCGCGATTACGCGAAACCCGACACCTGTCTTTACGATCTGGGCTGCTCGACCGGAACGACTTTCCGTGCGCTTGATCCGACCGTTCACAACAGCGTTAAATTTGTCGGTATCGACAATTCGAACGAGATGCTCGACAAATGCCGGGTGAACCTGGAGTCGAACAACATCACCCGCCCGCTTCAGCTCGAAGTGGCTGATCTGAATAAACACATAGCCATCGAAAATGCTTCTGTTGTCGTTTTGTGCCTGACGCTCCAGTTTGTCCGTCCCATCAACCGTCAGCGGATCATCAATTCTGTTTACCAACAGCTAAATCCGGGGGGATGCCTGCTCCTGATTGAAAAGATCCTGGGCGAAACGACCGAATTCAACAGGCAGTTCATCAAGTATTATTACGACATGAAACGTCGGAACAACTATGATGAAACGGAAATTGTACAAAAGCGCGAGGCGCTCGAAAACGTGCTCATTCCTTATAAACTAAGCGAAGATATCCAGATGCTGTCGGATGCCGGATTTCAGACGATCGAAACTTTTTTCAAATGGTACAATTTTGCAGGAATGGTTGCCGTTAAATAGCGTCCATT
>JBCFBK010000018.1:0-98199 GCA_038562555.1 Prolixibacteraceae bacterium
TAACGACCATTGAAGGTGTTACCTGTTTGTCGGATGAGATCGACTACGGTGATTACCCCATTGTAAATGGCATGCTCCGGGTCTCGAACGCGCCTGGTTTCGGGATGAAGCTTCTGGTATAGACTTCAATCTCAATGTACTTATACAAGGTAGTTCTGACGGATGAACAATCAGTTGTTTGGAGCCAGGCACGCTATTGGATCCCAGAAACATTGGTCATTGGATAATGGAAATTGGGTTTTCTGATAGCCGTAAGCAATTAAAATCTCCTCAAATCAACAATTGGGGAGATTTTTCGTTGGCGTAATCAAAATCACGTGTAAATTAAGCGGTTGCGACGGGCGAGTATGAAATTAGAGACACCTTATACACCAGTTGGCAGACGAAAGCTCAACCTATATCAGTCCCTTACTCTGTAATAGCTTTTTCAATTGATTTTGTTTTTCCCAAAAGCGGTCTTCAATCTTCCGGATGATCCCATCAAATTCCGGATGGCTTTTCAGCGGCTTTAAAATGGGATCTTTTTCCATGAACAGCAGGATCCAGTACTGGTAATTATCTTGTGTGGCAAACACTTGCAGTTGTTCAATGGCCTTGTCGTTTTTACCTTCATACGCGTACTTTGCCGCCATACTGGCACTCTTGTAGATGGATTGGTCCTTTTCGCAATATTGGGTATATGTCTTGAAAAACCCGGCGGCTTGTGCATGCATTGCCTTCTTTTGGTACAACCAGGCAATCTTCACGTCTTCATGTGAATAAATATCAAGCCCGTATCGTTCGCGGCCGTTCACAAACTTCTCATAATAGTAAAAGGCACTGTCGTACTCTTCCTGGTAATAATAGAATTTCGCTATTTCCTGCAAGACGTCCAACCGGGTAGTATCCTTGTTCCATTCATGAAACAGCCGTTTTTTCATCTCCGGTATATCGCCGTCTTTGGCATACAGGATGAATGCTTTCAGCAATGGTGAATAATAATTCTCAGGATCGTAATCCAGCGACTTGTTGATATAAGTAACCGCCTCGTTTACAAAACCATTTTGGACCAGTGCGTTACTCAGATGCAAATAATTATAGCTTTGGGTGACCGAATCATCGGCCGCCACATCGAGTTGGATACCTTTTAATGCATACTCCAGGTATTTGCCGGTATTGGGAATCACACGGGCATATATATCGGCAAGCATCTGGACCACCGCAGATGAGTTGGGGTTGTATTCAAGCGCCTTTTCAAGATGAGGCAAGGCTAACCGATACTCTTCGATCTGCACGTAGTAAAGTGCCTTGGCAATGAGGCTTTCGGCGGATTTCGGATCGTAAAGCAGGGCCTTGTCGGCAAAGTTGTTGATGCGCTCCGTATAAAGTTTTTGTTTCTGGTACACATCCAGAAAGAAATATGACATGGCAATATTGGCATGGGCCAGTGCAAACTGTCCATCGTTTTCTATCGCCTTCTCAAACAAAGAAACCGCCTTTTCCAAACTTTCTTTCGTTCTGCGGTGAAAGGGTTCAAGTGCCTGAAGGTAATAGTCGTAGGCCAGTAAATTTTCGGTAGGTATCTTCTCAATTTGCTTTAGCTCAGAAGGTGTTATAATAGCCTCAATCGCATCAGCTATTTTCTTTGCCACTTCATTCTGAAGCGCAAAAACATCTCCCACTTCACGATTATACTGCTCGCTCCAAATTGGCCTGTCGCTTGAAGCCTCAATCAGCTTAACATTGAGCAAGACCTGGTTTCCCACGCGCTGTCCGCTGCCTTCTACCAGGTAATTCACATGAAGTTCTTCTGCTATTTCCGGAATGCCTTTCGCCGTATTCCGATACTTTGCTACCGAAGTCCTGCTGACGACACGCAAGTCTCCAATCTTCTGCAGTTTGTTTAAAGTAGACTCCATGAGCCCGTTAACGAAATACAGGTTCAACGAATCGCTGCTTTCATTTTTGAAAGGCAACACCGCTATCGATTTCTCAATGCCGGCGCCGGCAGGACCTGAATTCATTTTACTGAAAAGAATAAGCGAAAGAATGATTACCGGCAAAGATACTGCTAATGCAAGCTGCCATTTATGCTTTTTTAAAAACCGCACCTGGGTCTTCACATCTTCACCTGGTAGGGTTCCCTTTCTTACCTCACCGGGTGAATATCCATAGACTTCGCGAAAGCATTTTATAAAATAGGAAGTGTTGCCAAAGCCCACCTGGTATGAAATCTCAGCAACTGTCAAATTGGTTCGCTCAAGCATTTCCATACCTTTTACGAGGCGGACCTGCCGAATAAACTGACTCGCAGAAAGCTGCGTAAGCATTTTTATTTTTCGGAGTAAACTGGAACGGCTCATATTCATAGCATCTGCCAATTCGGAAACTCCAAATTGCTCATTTGCGATGTTTTCCAGGATAACCACTTCTGCCTTGTCAATAAAATCTGATCTGGTAACTGATGTATCTGACATGCTTTTCTTATTAAAAACCAAAATAGGAAAATTTATGCAAATGCCTATAAAAGCGTCTTTCAGAATCAGCCGTTTGCCGCATATCTGTTATTTGTGCGCCATAATTTTTATGGCTTATGCAAAACTTGACACATTTGGCTGCATCGCTATTAAGCCTTGCCTGCCCGAACACCCCACCTTTGTAAAACAATTATTCCAAAGTCGAAAAATAAAATTTAACCTCATGAAGACACTAAAAATTATTTCTTTTAAACTGATCGTCAGTTTTTCGTTTGTTGTCCTTTTATTATTCAATGCGTGCACGCAATCGGGGAACAATAATAACACCCGGGCGGAAAATAATGTTGAAGCAAAGTCAAAAGCAGAAACCCCAAAAATTGATCTGCAGACGGCAATCATATCCGGCAACCTCGAAGTTGTTAAAAAGCACGTCGAAGCAGGTACCGATATCAATATGAAAGATCAAATGAGCAGCGCCACCCCATTAATACTGGCGGCGACCTTTGGCAAAGCAGCTATTGCTAAAGCGTTAATTGAGGCGGGTGCAAACCTAAACCTTAAAAACAACGAAGGATCGACCGCATTGCATGCTGCCGCATTCTTTTGCCGTGTTGAAATCGTCCAGATGCTGATTGACGCCAGGGCTGACAAAACCATAAAAAATAACTTTGGAGCAACGCCCCGGGAAACGGTTGCAGGGTCTTTTGCCGAAACGAAGCCAATTTATGAAATGCTCTTGCTGCAATTAGAGCCCTTTGGGTTAAAGCTTGATTTAAAGGAACTTGAAAAAACACGCCCCGTGGTAGCTATGATGTTGCAATAAACCCATTTATAACAAATAGTATCATGACAGCAGAAAGACGACACGATATCGATTGGTTGCGGGTAGTTGCTATTGGTTTGCTGTTAATCTATCACATAGCGATCATTTTTCAACCCTGGGCCATGTTCGTTGGTTTCATCAGAAGCGACGAACCCATAGAACCTTTATGGAAGCCTATGACCATGCTAAACGTATGGCGGATTCCACTCTTATTTTACGTATCGGGCATGGGTTTGTACTTTGCAATGAGAAAACGAAACTTCCGGCAGTTGCTTGCTGAACGTTCAAAGCGAATTCTGTTGCCCCTGATCTTCGGGATTGTGGCTATCGCGCCGCTTCACATGTTTCTGTTTCAGGAGTACTATAACCTGCCCTTAAGTTATTACGCCCATGCCGGTCATTTGTGGTTCCTGGGAAACATTTTTATCTATGTGCTCCTTCTTTCGCCACTTTTCCTTTATCTGGCGAAAAGCGAAGCAGGGAAACTCAGGAGCAAACTATCCTCCATTATGAATAACCCGTTTGGCCCCTTGACACTATCGTTCTTTTTTGTTCTGGAAGTCATAATTGTCAAACCACAGCTATTTTCGTTATATGCACAAACATGGCATGGCTTTTTTCAAGGCTTGCTGGCCTTCTTTTTTGGCTTTTTACTGGTATATAGCGGAAAAGTGTTTTGGCAAACGGTTTCAAAATGGAGATGGCTGTACCTTGGCTTAGCTGCTGTTTTATTTGCCATTAGATTGTTGATATTCGAAACAAATTCGCCGGCCTATCTGATGGCTATCGAATCAAATTGCTGGATATTTGGTCTTTTTGGCCTCGGATATAAATACCTTAACAAGCCTGGCGCTGCATTAAGCTATTTAAGTCAGGCTGCTTATCCCGTTTATATCATTCATATGTTCGTCTTGTATGCCGGGGCTTTGATCATTCTGCCCCTGGATATGCCGCCTGTCATGAAATTCGTACTTCTTACAACATTCACTTTTGGCCTTTGCTATATTATTTATGAATTTATCATCAGACGAATTGGTTTCGTAAGACCATTTTTTGGACTGAAATGGGAAATCAATCAAGCCGAAAAGCCTTTCTTTCAGATTAAAAATGAACCTTTCGGATATTGACTTCTCCATTAAGAAGCTGGATTTAATACCCCATCTTATTTCTCAAAGTGTTTTAAAAAGCAATTCGGCGTACTTCCGAAAGATGTCCTTAAACCGGAAGAAGAGGAAAAATAGTTGCAGGATTAGCCAGATAAAATCATACGCGTTTGCGTAACCTTTTATCCCGGCCCCGGATGCCATTTTGTGCAGCAGCGATGTCATTTTGTTTGTGAATATTCTTGAATATTAATGTATTTTTACACCTGTTCATGAGTTGGTGGCTGACAATGGCTGTGTATGGCGGTACGAACAGCGAGGTATTGGACTTTTATTTAAACATTATCTGAAAATGAGAAAATTTGGAATTTGTGTTTTTATTTTCCTTTGTTTAGCCTGTTTTTCCGGCTACGGACAGGAAGATCAGTTATGTGTGGGCGCATACTGGACCGAAGACGACGCCAATCTGAAATTGAAAGAATTTGCCGCCACCTGGAACGACCGGGCTTCGTGGGAGAAACGGGCAGACCGGATCCGTGACGGCATCATAAAAGGAATGAAACTGGACCGGATGCCCCATATCGCGGGGAATTTCAATCCCCAGATTACCAGATCCCGGAAGCTTGACGGCTATATCGTCGAAAACATCCGGATTGAAAGCTTTCCCGGTTTTTATATTACCGGGAATCTGTATCGTCCTGCAGACTCAAAAGGCAAAAATGCAGCAGTGCTTTGTCCGCATGGCCATCTTCAGGACAAACGGCTGAAGGAAGATGTGCAATACCGCAGTGCCGTACTCGCCCGTATGGGAGCGGTGGTTTTTGCCTACGATATGGTTGGACATGGCGATTCGCACCAGGTCGATTCGCACACCATGCCCATCGCCATGCTGCTCCAGACCTGGAACAGCAAGCGCGTGCTGGAGTATTTGCTGTCGCGCCCTGATGTTGATCCGGAGCGGATCGGAATTACCGGAGGTTCTGGCGGTGGTACACAGACATTTCTGCTAACCGCCATCGATAAGCGCATTACGGCATCGGTTCCCTGTGTCCAGGTTTCCGCTCATTTTTTTGGCGGTTGTGTGTGCGAAAGCGGAATGCCCATTCATAAAAGTAAATCCTTTCAAACGAACAATGTTGAGGTTGCGGCCTTGTGTGCTCCCCGTCCGATGCTGATGATCTCTGACGGGAACGACTGGACCAGAAATACGCCCCGGGTAGAGTATCCCTACATACAGCGGGTGTATGCGTTGTATGACGCTGAACACAAAGTTGAGAATGTCCACCTGCAGGCGGAAAAGCATGATTATGGCTATTCCAAGCGTGCAGCCATGTATAACTTCTTTGCATACCATCTGAAACTGAACTCCGGTGCAGTAAAATGGTCACCTGCGGTAATGGAAGATTTTGTAACCATTTTGCCTCCCGATGAGTTGAGGGTATATACCGCAGACAATCCGATGCCGAAGGATGCCCTGACGGGAAACGATGCGATCATGGCTTATCTGAAGCTAAAGAAATAAAGGCTTTAAATCGTTGACAATAGGAACGAATATTTATCCTAATAACATAAATCCGGTGAAAGAACGGCAGCTGGTCGGCCGATTTTTATAATCTTCGGCTTTTCTATTTTTCCCGGTTGAACATCGGGAATAAATCGCGGATATCCTGATCGGCAACTGAACGGCCGAATGCACAAACCTCAAAGGTCTCAAGGGTGGTCACTTTTTCGGCATGTAAACCGCCGTACCATTTATTGAGCGCTTCTTTATCGACCTCCTGTACAACGCCGCGTTTGCGGACGTACAGGTCTTCCAGATATTGAAGCCGCTCTTCCCGGCTTTCCGGAATCGGGGCAGTACTGCGATTAATCCAGGGTAACCATTCATAGAATTGTGACTCGTGCGCATCCAGTATATTGGCTTTTTCTCTCACGACCGTGCTGATGTCGACGACGATGTCGGGTTGTGGCTTCAGGGGGTTCGTATAACGACCCTTTGCATACAGGAAAAGCGGGCTTTGTTTCAACGCGCCGACCTCGGGCAAGATAAGAGGAACATTTACCAGAAAAGCGGCATCCTGAACAAGCATGGAGGCGTTCCGGTGGTCCGGATGATAGTCGTACGGCGGATGCGTAATGACAATATCGGCATTCCATTCCCGGATGAGGCGGATTACTTCGAGTCGGTTTTCCAAAGAAGCGGTCAGTTCGCCATCGTTATTGTTGATGATTTCATAGGCACATCCCAGGCGTTTTTTTACTTCCTGGACTTCAAGCTGCCTTCGTTTGGCGATCTCACTTTTCGTATTCTTGTGGTGTCCGGCATTGCCATTTGTTAACGAAACAAATTTCACCTCGTATCCCATAGCCGATAGGAGGATAGCGGTTCCTCCGGTGGTAAGTTCGCAGTCATCGGGATGAGCCATAATCACGATCATCCTTTTCTCCCGGGCCGGGAGCAGCGAACTCGAGCCTATCAACATCGCTAGAAAGCAAAATTTCAACATCGTGTAATCCTTAAAATTTACACGAATAAAAGTAAGGCAAAAAGGGCAAAGATGTAACTGAAGGTCGCTTTTTTAATTTTGAATATTTATTCAAAAAAACATGAGTATACCTTGAGTATAGGAAGAGTATACCTTGAGTATAGGAAGCGTTCTCCCTAAAAATGAATAAATATCAGCAAATAAATTTTCGAAAAACTGTTTAAGAAAATAGAACTTGCTTACCTCTCTGGAACTATATTTGTCAGACAGAGAAAACTAATTCCACTGCCATGTTAAGCCGGTTAATCAAGTTGGGGTGTCGGTTGATTGTCCTGTCAGTTCTTGTCCTTCAGTCATCGGCAGGTTTTGCCTTGCCTCCAAAGACCGATTCGATCCAGGTTGTCCTTGACCCAGCCGGCCTTGTTCTTCCCGGCGAGTCGTTCCCGATCGGTGTTGTTTCCTATTCCCGGAACGGCAAGATTAAGAAGACCACAGGTTTGGCCGGTGGCCACGTCTGGTGGATGCGTTACAATGTTGAGGTAACGGGCGGTTCTTTCTCGGGTGGTAAAGTGTTGGTAAGCGACGGGCTGATCCCATCCAAAGGAAAATATGTTGAGTTAAAGGTATATCCGCGGAAACAACCGGAACTGGCAAAGCAATTTTTACTGCCGCTTAATTATGAAACGAACATTAAGTTCCGGGTTACTGACGATTTTGACAAAGCTCCGGGCAGTCAGGTCAGGGGTGAGTTATTGACGGAATTTGACAACGGCTTGCATCGGATCTGTACGAATCTGAGGAACAGTGATGAATCGAAACGGTTTTATTTTTTCGCCAATGGCGGGACCTGGGACAAAGGAAAGTTCCTGATCGATCCTGATTTTGCCGACATTGAGAATCACCAGCCTTCACTGACGATCCGGTCGCTCCGGAATCCTGAACTTGCCGATACATTTCATGTTTTGCTGGATTATCGCCATACTTACAGGCTGGCGCTTTATGGTTCAGGCGGACTTTCGGGTTTTTCGGGAAGTGACGGAAGCGATGGTTCGGCAGGTGATCACGGATATGACGGGGGACCGGGACAAAACGGGGGCATCGGCGAGGACGGGCCGGATATTGATGTTTTTGCCGACCTGTATTATGATTCACTGCTGCATTGCGATTTGCTTTATGTTTATGCCGAAAATAAGTGGACCGGCGACGAGTATCGCTATCTGATCAACCCCGACGGCGGCAAATTACTGGTGAATTCCGTTGGCGGTTCGGGAGGACACGGCGGCCGGGGAGGCCGGGGCGGAGATGGAGGTGATGGCCATGACGGCAAAAGATGGACCGAGACTCACCTGGAAAAAAGAATGGTGAAAAAGCCGGTGAAAAAGAAAAGTATCCGTAAGGAAAAGCAGAAAAGGACCGATGCCGAGGGGAAGGAGTATGAAGTGGAGGTCGATGTGGCATATACCGAGACCGTATATGTCGATGAGCAAATTGAGGTGGAGGTTACGGTCACGAAACAGGGTCCTGGTGAGGATGGCGGCGACGGAGGCTGGGGTGGACCCGGAGGCGTGGGAGGAGAAGGTGGCTATGGCGGAACGATTAATTTATATCTTACCGACGATGCAAAACGCTTTCGGAATGTCATTCAGGCGACCAGTACAGGCGGATCAGGCGGGATGCACGGGTCGGGCGGGTCAGGCGGATCGGGTGGCCAGGGCGGGGCCGGTAACCCGGCGGGCTCTGACGGACGCAACGGACAATCAGGACCGTCGGCAATCGGATTGGCAAACAGCGGGTACGATGGGCAGGTGAGCGTTGGGTGGACCGAAGAATTTTTTCAATACAAACCGGCTGAGGAAGAATAAGGTTCAGGATACAGAAAAATCCCCTCAAATTCATTGATTTGAGAGGATTTTTTGCCATGGGTGCGGTTTTAAAAAAGGACCGGGTGGCGCTTATCACAGAGCCAACCCAGGCAAAAGACTGTTTTATTTGTTGATCAGCGCGGCGCGGCAGTATTCCACACAGCGGGTTACCTCCTTCACGGCATCTGAACCCTGAGGGATGGTGTATTCCAGCTCAATGTCGCAGGTAATGGGCCATTTGTTTTCCTGTATCAGGCGGAGGATTTCTTTCACGGGCGTTTCTCCCAGGCCAAACGGCTGATTCTTGTTTGGCTCGGTTGCTTTTGGTCCGGTTTTGTCTTTGATGTGGATACTCGCAATGCGGTCGTGGAGGCGTTCGATCAGTTGGCAGGGATCATTACCTGTTGCCCCGAAATAGTGACCTGCATCGAGGTTCAGCATCAGCATCGGCCCGTGTGCCAGGACTTTATCAAAACTGAAATCAGGATTGCCGGGCTGCGCGTGGTTGTGGAAGATGACATACAGCTTGTGTTTTTCGGCAAAAGGTGCCATCCGTTTTGCAGCTTCCTCCGATATTTCCATCGTAATGCCACGTGCACCAAGCGTTTTACAGACATTAAAGGCATAGTCAATCTCGGCATCCGACCATTTCGGATCGCCCAGTTTCAGAATGTCGATGGTAACGCCTTTGTTCCCGAACATCTTCTTCACTTCCCTGAATTTGTCCATGGAAACGGAAGTCCGCCACTCAGCAAGCTTCGCGGCATCCTTGCCTTGCGGAGCGCCGGCATAGACTTCGACCGGGCCACCCATTAATTCCACGGAACTCAGGCCTGACTGAACCACATAGTCCAGAATCGCTGCCAGCGACTGATCGGGCATGCTGCGGTAACTGTAAGTGATTGCGCCGATCTGGACGCCTTCAAAACGGGAACTTTGTTTCGGCTTCCCGGCGGCGGGAACCTGCACGCTGAAAAATGTCAGGGACATCAGGACAAGTATCCGTGTAAAAAAAGACCTGTTAAAACACACTTGCTTCTTCATAATGTTGTTTAGATTAGTTTAAAAATAAGCCCCGGCGGGTTTTGTCTGCCAGGGCTTCAAAGATATAGAAAAATGATAGTTCAGCTACGGTTGCATTTGCTTTCGGTGCAAATTCTCATTCTGCATTCACCCGGGTATAAGTGGCCGTATAGGTTCCGCTTACCCGGCCTTGCCATGTCCTGACGACACATTTTATTTCTACAGGCTCCGCATTGAGCCGGAGTTCGATCGGCTTGCTGTAACTGATCCCCTTCAGCAGCGGATCGTCACCGTTCAGGGTATACAAGATCGTGGCGCCCTGCACCGGAGCCTCCAGTGTCACACGAACCACCGGATCTGTGGTTTTCGTATCTTTCAGTCCGTAGGGTTCGGGAATCCGGTAGTTTACCTGTTGCCTGTCCAGCCAGGGCAGGTTCTGCTTAAGCCGTTTAGTAAAGCCGGCGTAATCTTTCCCAGGTGCGCTCCACCCGATTTCGGCCAGCGCGATCAGTCGCGGAAAGCCCATGTACTCCAGTTTATCTTCGCCGTGGATAAACTCCATCCACAGATTTCCCTGGACGCCGACAATGTATTTTTGCTCTTCTTTTTTGAGCTGGTCGGAATAAGGCTCATAGCCATATACTTTTTCAAGGGGCAGATCACCTCCGATATTGAACGGTTCATTTTCGGGATTTCCCTGATAATAATCGAGGTACAGAAAGGAAGACGGGCTCATCACGACCTCATGCTTTTGCTGCGCCGCAGCGATGCCGCCTTTTTCACCCCGCCAGCTCATGACCATGGCATTGGCCGCAATTCCACCCTCCAGGATTTCATCCCAGCCGATCAACCTTCGTCCTTTGCTTTCGAGGTACGATGCCATTCGTTTGGTGAAATAACTCTGCAGTTCCCGCTCATCTTTCATATTCTCCCGTGTTAACAGCGCCTGGCACTTCTGACAATGGCTCCAGCGTTCCTTCGGGGCTTCATCACCGCCGATATGGATGATTGGAGAAGGGAATAAACCGATCACTTCTTCCAGGATATCTTCTACCACCCTGTACGTGTCTTCATTGCCCAGACATAAAACGTCTTCCTGGATCCCCCAGTGCTCCAGCACCCTAAAAGGCCCACCGGTGCACGAAAGTTCAGGGTAGGCGGCCAGCATCGCCAGCGTATGGCCCGGCAGATCGATTTCGGGAACAATCGTAACCTGTTTCTCGCGTGCATAGGCAACCAGCTCGCGGATTTCTTCCTGGGTGTAATAGCCACCGTGGGGGAGACGGTCGTAGGTTTCTGCAGCCGGTTTCCCGCGTTGCGTTCCCTGCCTCCAGGCGCCGATTTCAGTGAGTTTGGGATATTTTTTGATTTCAATGCGCCAGCCTGCATCTTCAGTAAGGTGGAAATGCAAGGTATTTAGCTTATAAAAGGCCATCAGATCGATAAAGCGTTTGATATAACGGGTAGGGAAAAAATACCGGCCTACATCGAGCATGGCTCCCCGGTAAGCAAATCGGGGCTTGTCGTCTATCTTTACATTTGGGATGAGGATTTCCGTTCCGACCTCAGCCGGCATAAGCTGAAGGAATGTCTGGAGTCCGTAGAAAATTCCCGATTGGCTTCCCCTGATGCTCACGGAATTGCCTTCCACGGTCAATTGATAAGCTTCGTTTTCAAACTGATCGTCATAAATGATATTGATCCCCTGTTTTTCACGTTTTGAGTCGTTTATCTCAGAATTGACGTTGAACATGGCTTCCATCCTTTCTTTCAGCAGATCTGCAACAGGGCGTGCTTCGTTGGAGTTTACGTAAATTGCCGTACCGGGAGTCAGTCTGAAACTTCCCGAAAGAAACTGCATACTATTGGGCTTGGGAATGACGCCGGGTACGTCCGACTGTGCGTAACCGGTAACTGTTAATAAAACGGACAGCAGTCCGAAAATGATCTTCTTCATACGTCAGGATTTGTTTTAAGTTGTACCGATGCCAACTTACTAAAAATTATCGCCACACCCAAAGGAGTCGTGAGCGAAATGTGGCATCAGCAAATTTTTAGTCGTTTTGTTTCCGCGACGCCTGGAAACAACTGAACCTTGGCGTTTCGTGATGGTTATTATTAAAGAGGGACAGGTAATAACGGTGAAACAATGACCAGACAGATCTATAATAAAATGGTTACGGTTGACGGGGTAGCTGTCTTTTACCGGGAAGCGGGGGAGAGGAAGAACCCCTCGCTGCTGCTCCTGCACGGATTCCCCACCTCTTCGATCATGTTTAAAAACTTAATGATTGCGCTTTCCGACAGGTTTCATCTCGTCGCGCCCGACTATCCCGGTTTTGGTTTCAGCGCTTTTCCCGACAGGAATGATTTCGAGTATTCTTTTGAAAATATGGCAGCCTGCATCGCCAGATTCACTGAAACTATTCAGTTGAAGTCGTTCACGGTTTATCTCCATGATTATGGTTGTCCGATCGGTCTTCGCATCTGCGTAAACAATCCGGAAAAGATTGAAAGGTTGATTGTTCAGAACGGCAATGCCTATATGGAAGGCATCGGGCCGCAATGGGACGAAACGCGGGATTACTGGGAGCATCCTACCGAAGAGAAGAAGCAGAAGGTTGCAGCATTCCTGAGTGAAGAGGGCGTAAGGACGCAGTACACCGCCGGACTGCCGGAGGAACTTCTTGACCGCATGAGTCCTGAAAACTGGATACTCGACTGGGATCGGATGAAAAGGCCAGGCAATCTTGATATGCAGTTTGTCTTAAACTGCACGTACAAAAGCAATTTGGACATGTTCCCTGTTTTTCAGGAGTATTTTCGTGCACACCAACCGCGGGCCATCGTGATATGGGGAAAGTACGACGTATTTTTTGATGTGGACGAAGCGTCTTGTTACAAGCGTGACCTGCCGCAGGTGCAGACCCATATCCTGGACGGCGGGCACTGGGCGCTGGAAACAAATTTTGATGAAGTACTGGACCTGATAAGCCGGTTTATGTCTGAGTGAAATTTATGGGTGGGGCGCCAGGAGTTCTTCGATGAGCTGCGAGGCAAAACGGAAAGCGAAGCAAGGCGCTATTGCCCCCGATCTAAAATTTAGAATATTTTTCATCCGCGTTATTAACAAAATTCATCTGTTTATCGTAATTTGCGTTTGTACTAATCATCGCATAAAACCTTAAACAGATGAACCCACTATTCTCGATCTGGCTAAACCCGGCAAAGACGTTCGCATCTCTGGCAACTCAGGACCAGAAGAAAACCAACAGGATGATTAACTGGCTATTTTTCGTTATTCCGATGTCGGCGGCATTTTCGGGCGGACGGGAAATAAAAGGATTATTCGAAGGGAATTATTTTGCCGGACTCTTCGTCTCCATGATTCTGCTTGGAATAATGGGGTTTTGTTTTGGCAAATACATCCTGTCGCTTTCTTTGTGGGCGTGCAGTAAACTTTTTCAGGGAAAAGCGACAAAAAAGGAAATGCAATTGGTTCTGGCTTATGGTCTTATTCCAAACCTGGTCTACTTAGTTATCGGCCTGATATTAATTATTCCCGCAATTTTGCTGGATAAGTTGGAATTGATAGGCTATCAGCACCCGGTCACCCTATTTGTCCTCTGGATTTTTACACTGAGGATTATCATCATTGGACTGGCCCATTTTAACAAGTATTCCTATGGGTATGCTATTCTGACGATATTTATCCCGGTCACAATCTTCCAGGGCCTTATATTCGGAATCAGATATTTAATTTAAAGGTCTTCTGCATAATTGCAACTATAATCAACTAATAGCCTGATAAGATGAACGCAACACTTTCCCAAACTTTGATGATTTTTGCAGTTTTGACGGTCTTTCAAAACTACGCTCCGGCCGGAACTAAACTCATAGCTGACGAAACGGCAAGGAAAATCTTTAGTCCGGAAGAATTGAACGGCATTGGGAAAATGATTAGCTTCGTTGACAGCCTGATCGTCGACCAAACGAAGTTGGAAGATATAAACGAGGCTTATCATGCGTACTTTAGTATTGATGAATTCTATCCAGGGCTTGTAAAGGACTCTGTAAAGTTTAAATTTCTGGAGACGGTCGGTAAAGAAGCGTTTGATGCCATATGGACAATGAGCGACTCCGCGAAATTAGTTCATTATAAGGGCACGACGTTAGTCGATTTGCATGGCTTTAAAACGCTTGGTTTGAATTATCGGGGCAAATACCGAAGCTATATGAAGGAGGTCGGGAAGACTGACAGCCTGCATGCTGTTTTGAATGACGCTATTGAAGTTGCCGGAGATATTCCTCCCTCTGTCTATGCCTCATTTTTCGAAGATCACAAAAAGCTGAACTTTAGTCTTTTTAAGGACCGCTTATGGACGACTGTTTTCATTCTGAGCATGGGAGATCCCCTCGAAGAAAGGGTGGAAAGATATTTAAGAGGAAAAAATTCAAAACATTGATCGTGGATGGGCCTGGACCAATATAAACCAGGAACGGCAAATGATCGAATTTGATCTGGATAAGCAAACAATAAAGGACCTGAAAATTTTCTCCGACAACCGGTCGCGGAAATCTGTTTCAGATTTCTATAATCAAACCAGGACGGTCGGTGGCAGGAAATATCTGTACGACAGCGAATATAAGTTGAATGAATAAATTTGCCTGACATTAAGCCTAACGACCAATTAAAATCTGAATATGATTCGAAAATTCACCTTATTTTTTCTGATTCTCCCGATGCTTTCCTTCGCCCGGGAAAAGCAAAAACAACCGCTTAAATTATGGTATAATAAACCTGCCGATTTCTGGGAGGAAGCCCTTCCCCTGGGGAACGGAACAACCGGAGCAATGGTCTGGGGCGGAGTGGCAAGCGAGCATTATTCTTTGAACGATCATACCCTGTGGTCGGGAGAACCCGAACCGGGCAATGTGGAGGATGGTCAGGAAGTGCTTAAGAAAGTCAGGGCCGCTATCGATGAGGCCGATTATGAGAAAGGAGGCTTATTGTGGAAAGGCCTGCACGGGCCGTATTCCGCCCGCTATTTGCCGTTGGGCGATTTGGTGCTGAAGTTTGGCTTTGCCGATTCGGCCGTTACCGGTTACCGGCGTGAACTGGACCTCCGCCGCGCACTCACTGCGGTCAGCTTCCGGAAAGACAATATTGACTACATGCGTGAAAGCTTTATCAGCTATCCGGACCAGGTGATGGTTATCCGCCTGACTGCTTCTGAAAAAAAGAAGATTACTTTTGACGCGTTTCTTTCGTCCAAACTGCGTTATCAGGTACAGGTGCTGTCGCCCGATCACCTGCGTCTGACAGGAAAGGCTCCCCGGCACGTGGCTCACCGGAGTTACGAGCCGGAACCGGTGGTGTATGAAGAAAACGGCCGCGGAATGACCTTTGAGATCGATCTGAAGCTGATTGTCAAAGGGGGCAGGCTGAATACGCGAACCGGCGGTATCGGAGTCGAACAGGCTGATGAGGTGGTTTTGCTGCTTTCGGAGGCTACCAGTTTCAACGGTTTTGACAAGTCGCCGACCCGCGAAGGCAAAGATCCGTCGGTGGCTGCCATGAAAAATCTGAATCGGGCATCAGCAAGAAGTTACGGAAAGTTACTGAAAACCCATCTGGGTGACTATTGTCCCCTGTTTGAACGGGTCGACCTGGATCTCGGCCCGCAGCAAACCGGACTGCCAACGGACCGGCGGATGCAACAATTCAATGACGGAAATCCCGACAATGGGTTTGTCTCCCTGTATTTCCAGTTCGGGCGTTACCTGTTGCTGGCTTCATCGCGTGACGGATCGATCCCTATCAACCTGCAGGGCATCTGGAACCCGCATGTCCAGCCTCCCTGGGGCAGCAATTATACCATGAATATCAACACCCAGATGAATTACTGGCCGGCCGAGGCGGCCAATCTTCCGGAATGCCATCTGCCTTTGCTGAATTTTATTAACGGCCTGTCGGTTAACGGAGCAAGAACTGCAGAGGTAAACTACGGCATCAAAAACGGATGGGTGGCGCACCATAACTCGGATGTCTGGGCAAAAACCTCGCCCACCGGAGGCGAAAAGTGGGATGCGGGCGGGATGCCCCGATGGTCGTGCTGGCCCATGGGCGGAGCGTGGCTGTGCCGGCACCTGTGGGAGCATTACCGCTATACGGGCGATAAGGTTTTTCTGGAGAAGCAGGCCTGGCCACTGATGAAAGGAGCTGCAGCGTTCATGCTGGCCTGGCTGGTTCAGGACGAAAACGGATACTGGCTCACGAATCCTTCGTCGTCGCCGGAAAATACATTCATGCTGAATGGTAAAACCCTGGAAATAGCGAAAGGATCGACGATGGACATGTCATTGATCAGAGAGTTGTTCGCCGACTGCATGAATGCAGCAAAATTACTGGGAATTAACGACGCGTTTACCGGCCGGCTTGCTCAGGTGTTTCCCAACTTGTATCCGTTCCATATCGGTCAGTATGGTCAACTGCAGGAGTGGTTCCGTGACTGGGATAATCCGGAAGATAAGCACCGCCATATTTCTCATCTTTTCAGTCTTTATCCGGGTGAACAGATCACACCGGAAAATACACCTGCACTGGCGCGGGCTGCCCAACAAAGCCTGATCCAGCGGGGCGATGTGAGCACCGGATGGTCGATGGCCTGGAAAGTGAACTGCTGGGCCCGGCTGAAAGACGGGAATCATGCGCTGAAAATCCTCAAAGACGGACTCACATACACCGGGCCGGACAAGAAAAAAGGAGGAGGTACCTACCCGAATCTGTTCGATGCTCATCCGCCGTTCCAAATCGACGGGAATTTCGGCGGAGCAGCCGGTATCATTGAAATGCTCATGCAGAGCCACGAAGGGTTCATCGACCTGCTTCCAGCATTGCCCGACGAGTGGCCCGACGGGAAAGTATCGGGATTGGTTGCCCGGGGAGGCTTTGTGCTTGACCTGGCCTGGAAGAACGGACAGGTGAACGAAGTGAAGATCCATTCCCGTCTGGGAGGCGTATGCAGGATAAAAGTGAAAGGAGAGTTGTCAGGACAAGGTTTTGATGCCGTCGCAGCCGGCGGGGAGTCTGTCAATCCTTTATTAGGCGAACCTCAGATCATACCTTTTAGTAATCATTCAAAAATGCCGTTGCCCGACCTTAAGGAAGCTGAAGGCGAGCTGTATGAATGGGAAACGGAGGCCGGCGGGACGTATGTGCTTTCACGGAAAAAATGAACACAATCAACAATCGGCAGCCATGGGTGCTGACGGGGGTTACCGGAAATTATACGAATGTGTGACCCGTGATTAGCCATCCCGGCTTGTCAGTATTAGTCGCAATCCACCCTTAAGTTTGCCGTATTCGCACCTCCGGTTTTCAGTGTGCCGGAAGTACCTTTGTAATCATTGCGATTCGTTTTTTATATACATGACAAAAGGAGAAACAGCTATGCAAAAGGTAATCCCACATTTATGGTACGATAAGGAAGCGAAAGAAGCGGCGGCGTTTTACTGCTCGGTCTTTCCGGATTCGGATATAACAAATGTCACAACACTTCAGGATACTCCGGGGGGTGATTGTGATGTGGTCTCGTTCCGGCTTTCCGGTCAGCGTTTCATGGCGATCAGCGCGGGACCGGTGTTTAAATTCAATCCGTCTGTTTCGTTCATGGTCAATTTTGATCCGTCGAGAGACGCAAATGCACGTGAAA
The DNA here is from genome assembly GCA_038562555.1 of Prolixibacteraceae bacterium. Classification (GTDB taxonomy): domain Bacteria; phylum Bacteroidota; class Bacteroidia; order Bacteroidales; family Prolixibacteraceae; genus JBCFBK01. Next base: position 17,469 of record JBCFBK010000018.1, read on the forward strand.
ACCTGGATGCGGCCTGGACGAAATTATCGGCGGGTGGCACGGCGCTTATGCCGCTCGATGAGTATCCCTTCAGCAAACGTTACGGATGGATACAAGACCGGTACGGGCTCTCCTGGCAGCTTATTCTGACGAATCCCGAGGGAGAAGAACGCCCCTTTATTATTCCGTCGTTGCTGTTTGTCGGCGATGTATGCGGCAAAGCCGAAGAGGCAAGCGACTTCTATATTTCCGTATTCAAAAATTCAAAACGGGGAAACATTCACCGTTATCCCAAAGGAATGGAACCGGATCAGGAAGGAACAGTCATGTTTACAGATTTCACCATCGAAAACCAGTGGTTCGTGGCAATGGACAGTGCACATGAACACCAATTTGCTTTCAATGAAGCCATTTCTTTTCTGGTCGCCTGTGAGACCCAGGAAGAAATTGATAACTACTGGGACAAACTTTCTGCAGTGCCGGAAGCGGAACAATGCGGCTGGCTAAAGGATAAATACGGGCTCTCCTGGCAGATTAGTCCGGCCGTTATGGATGAAATGATGAGTAACGGTACCGACGAACAGATTCGCCGTATTACCCAGGCATTTATGCCGATGAAAAAGCTTGATCTTGAAGTTTTAAAAAAAGCATATGCGGGGGAATCGTAGGCTATTTATGGTTTATGCATTGAATGAGCATGAAAGCATCACAATGTTCTGATCGCTGGAAAGAAGCACGGGCAACCATCTGAGTGCTCAAAGCAAAAGGGAACCACGAATGATTCCCTTTCCTTAATTGGTGCCGGTCACGATGCCGGGTATCCGGTTTTTGCAAACCGGCGACGCAATTATCCTTTTAGTATTTTTTCCATCACGGTTTTCTCATCCAGTTTTTTGGTGCAGAAGAACCAATCGTAGCAATGCATTTCATCTTTGCTCTCCATTCTTTCCTTAGCTGTGCCACACGACCCCGCCGTGGGGACAATCACGTCATCTCCCGGCCGCCAGTCAGCGGGAGTAGCAATGTTGAATTCATCAGCCGTTTGCAGTGCAACAACAATTCGATAGAGCTCATCAAAATTACGCCCAAGGCTAAGCGGATAATAGAGGATGGTTCTGACCATTCCCTTCGGGTCGATCACAAATACGGCCCGAACCGCTTTGGTGTTACTTTCGCCGGGCATCACCATTCCGTATTTTTTGGCAACCTCCATGGTGATGTCTTCGATTAGGGGGAATTTGACCTCCACATCTTTCATTCCCTTGTATTCGATCTTTTCCTTGATGGTACGCAACCATGCGATGTGGCTGTATAATCCGTCGACCGAGAGTCCGACAAGTTTGCAGTTAGCTTGGTTGAATTTGCTTTCAAGAGTTGCGAAAGTCATAAATTCGGATGTGCAAACCGGTGTAAAATCGGCAGGGTGACTGAACAGGATAACCCAGCTCCCTTTGTAGTCTGTTGGAAAATTGATCTCACCCTGCGTGGTGATCGCTTTAAACTCCGGAGCGGGTTCGCCGATACGAGGCATTGCAAAAGCTTTTTGTTCGACTGTTTGTTCCATGATGTTTGATTTTTTTGTTTAGAAAAACTAATTGATTTTTGTACTTGTGGTTAATAAATCGTCCGTTTATCTGCAGCCGGACGGATCGCACCACTTTTGTTTCATTTTGATTTTATTTTTTTATTTCTCGCGTTTGTAGGGCCAGGCTGCAATGCCGCCTTCCAGCACCTTTACATTTTGATAGCCGTTGGCCTCAAGGATAAGGGCGGCTTCATAACCACGCAGGGAGATCTTGCACCAGGTGATGATTTCCGCGTTTTTATCTTCCGGCATTTCGTTCAGGCGCCTGCGGAGCTGACCCAGCGGGATCAGTTTCTCTCCGATGCCCAGGCGCATTTGCTCATATTCGTCGGGGTTACGGACATCCAGCAAAACAAGCGGTTCTTTGTTCTTGTGCTTTTCCCTGAGCTGTTCGGCCGATATCCCTTTAAAAATACCCTTTAACTTATTCTGCATGATATGAGCGGTAGTGATGCTGTGATCGATGGCCAGGGAATAGGGGGGAGCGTAGGGCAGATCGGCATTGGCCATATCGTTCACCGTTAACGCACCTTTTATGGCCATGGCCCAAATGGCAATTTGTTTGCTGACATCTCCGGGACCAATCACCTGTGCTCCCAGAATGATCCCGTCCAGTGTGTCTACTACCAGTTTGGTGACCAGTAGTTTTCCCTGCATGAAACCTGGTTTATCGAGACTGGCATTGACGACTGTTTCAACGTTTTTAAGTCCTGCTTTTTTCGCATTTTGTTCGGATAATCCGGTCGCTCCCACACCGTAGTCAAACACTTTGCAAATCCCGGTTTGGATGGTGCCGGGGAACTTTGCCACATTCCCGGAGATCACGTTTTCCCCGGCCACGCGTCCCTGCAGGTTCGCCAAATCACCGTAGGGCGCATGAACAGGATTTCCGGTTAACAGATTCGGAATTTCAAGGCAATCGCCTGCCGCATAGATATCCGGATCGTTGGTTTGCATAAACTCATTCACAACAATTCCACCCGTTCGCCCAATTTCGAGGCATGCATCTTTTGCCAGTCTGGTATTGGGAACTACGCCAATGGCAATGACAGCAAGATCACAGGGGATTTCGGTGCCGTTTTGAAGCTTGACGCCTGTCAGTTTGCCGCTTTCTCCCAAAAAGGCAGCTACGCCATTCTCCAGGATGACGTTGGCTTTGTTCTGAACGTACTTTTCAACCAGCCTGGCCATTTGCTTGTCCAAAAACGTGAGCAACTGGGGCAGCAGTTCAATGATGGTGATCTCAATGCCGGCCAGGTGAAGCGCTTCGCAGGTTTCGATGCCGATGAGTCCGCCGCCGATCACGACTGCCTTTTTTATTTTTCCCTCATCCCGCACTTTTCGCAGGTAATCTGCGTCCGGCAATGATTGGAGGGGCGTAACACCTTCCAGGTCGATGCCGGGGATCGGCGGCTTCCGGGGAGTGGCGCCTGTGGCAATGATCAGCTTGTCATACCCGGCGCTGCCTTTTTCTCCTGTAGTCAGGTCGGTAAATTGAATCTGTCTGGTTTGTCTGTCAATGGACGTTACTTCTGTATTTACTTTTGTCAGAATTTTTTTTGCATTCCAGAAGAACCTGGAGTCGCGGATCACTCCGGCAGGAGAACACAAAAGCTGATCGCGGTCGTCAAAAAAACCACCGATGTAGTAGGGATATCCGCATGAAGCCATCGAGAGGTCTGATGCTTTTTGGTAAATCGTGATTTCGGCATGTTCATCCATTCTTCGGGCTTTGGATGCGGCCTTTGGCCCTGCTGCCGAACCACCGATTACAATTATCTTTTTCGTGCTCATCATGATATAAATTTAGAGGTAAAAAGCTCAGGCTTTCAGGTTTGCTTCAATCGCTTTTAGTACAATATCGGGAGCCTGGCAGGGCTTCCAATTCTCCTTTCTCACAAAGGCCAGTTCCGTTTCTGCTTCATTGATCAGTTCCTGCTTTTCATTATATAATTTGTAGGTAAACCAGATCCTGGCGCCTTTCATGGCTTTCAGTGTTGTTTTTGCTGTCAATAAGGCATCGTAGTGAGTGATCTTCAGGAACCGGAAATTCATCCGGATCACCGGAAGCATGTAGCCGGCATCTTCAACTGATTTATAAGAAATACCGATGCTCCGGAACAATTCCCAGCGTGCCGCTTCATAGTATTTCACGTAATTGGCATGGTGCATGGTTCCCATCTGGTCGGTATCCGGATACATGACCCGGAAGGTGTAGTTGTACTCAATCATCGTGCAGTTCTTAAATTTTAGTTGGCGCAATTCGTGGAAATATGGCTGTAAATGGATCGGATTTCCTTTGCCGCGGCCGATTCGGGGGCCCATTCGACAATACTTCTACAGTGAAGCATGGCCTCGACAACTTTGGCATCAAAGGGGATTTTTCCAATCACGGGTATGTTCATCTGGAAACACCAGTCCTCAATTTGGCTGGCTATATCCCTGTTCAGGTCATATTTGTTAACGACTACAGATGAGGGGATTTTAAACCCGCAGGTAAGTTCCACGATTCGTTTCAGGTCGTGAAAACCGGATCGGGTTGGTTCGGTTACAATGATCGCTTTACTTGTTCCCGTCAGTGAGGAAATTGCCGGGCAACCGGTTCCGGGAGGGCCATCGATAATTATTGTTTTTAGACCCGTTATGGATGATATCTTCCGTGCCTGTTCGCGCACTACGTTAACCAGTTTGCCGGAATTTTCTTCGCCCGGAGCCAGTCGGGCGTGCACCATGAACCCGTTCCGGAAAGCTCCTGAGTACCAAAAACTCTTGTCGCTTTCCACCATGCTGATTGCCCCGGACGGACATACACGGGAACAGAGCCTGCACCCATCGCACGAGGTCTCGGATACTGTGACCTCACCGGCGTGATATGAAATGGCATCGAACCGGCAATAGTCAATACATACACCGCAATTTGTGCATAAATCCTGCTCAATAATGGCCTTTGCCCCTGTGACAAAACGTTCCTGAAAATCCTGATCGGGCTGCAGAACCAGGTGCAGATTGGCGGCATCCACGTCACAGTCAGCGACAATCATCTCCGATCCAAGTGTTGCAAACGCAGCGCTTATACTGGTCTTTCCTGTTCCTCCCTTTCCGCTAAGAATTGCTAATTCGACCATGATAAATGATAGTGCTTTATTCGGTTCAACAGATTCGAAAATATTTCCTGATAGGCAGAATTCTCCTTTGTCAGAATTTTTCCTTCGGAATAGATTCGTGCAATCTCCTTGTCAAAGGGGATTTCCAATAACAGGGGAATTCTGGTCTCTTCGAGCCAGTGGTACATTTCATGATTTCCAAGGCCGGCCCTGTTTATCACTACCCCAAAGGGCTTTCGAAGCTTTTGTACGGTTTCAGCCGATAATTTAAGATCGTGCAGCCCGAAAGGCGTGGGTTCGGTGACCAGAATCACAAAATCGGCCTGGTCGATTGTTGCAATAAAAGGACAGGATATTCCCGGAGGTGAATCCATTAATGTGAGGTTTTGAGGGTCCGCTTCTCTGATTGCTTTTTTTATGACTGATACCGGAGAATATACGCCCACCTCCGAGCGACCTTCAATAAGCCGGGCATTTCCGTTACAGGAAAAGGCCTTAACTTTTCCTGTAAGTTTCGGTTCTTCCGTAATGGCTCCTGCCTTACAGGCATAGGCACATGCGCCGCAGTCGTGGCATAATTCAGGGATAACCTGTATAAAGCCATTTTGCGGCAAAAACACGATCGCGTTGTAATTGCAATATTCGAAACATTTTCCGCAAAAGGTGCATTTCTCCGGATCAATGACCGGAACTTGCTGAAATACCTCCCGGGTAAATAATTCCCTCCCCGAAAGGAACTCCGCCACGTTGGGTTCTTCTGCGTCACAGTCAACCAATGTCACAGATTCGTTTGATTGCTGTGCTACCCAAAACAGGTTGGTTGCGACGAAAGTCTTTCCCGTTCCTCCTTTCCCGCTTGCTATCGCGATTTTCATTCAATGATCACAGGCATTCGTGCCCGTTACCAGCGATTGCTGCAGCCAGTCGGACACCAGTTCTTTTGGGTCTTTGGGCTGCACACCTACGTGAACCTGAATATTTTGTGCCGCGAACAGATTAACAGCCCGTTGGCCCATGCCGCCTGCAATCACTTCTGTAACCCCTTTTTCTGCCAGCCACGCCGGAAGTAAACCGGGTTCATGGGGTGGCGGAGTAACCCGTATTTCATCCAGAATAACGCCATTTTCCGTTTCAAGCAGAGCAAACTGTTGGCAGTGTCCGAAGTGCTGGCACAACCGGTCGTTTTCCAAAGGTATTGCAATTAAATGTTTCATATGTTTTAGTATCAAGTATCAAGATTAAGTTAATTCATTGACGAAGGCCGTACCGCTAATCCGGTACGGCCCGTTAAAAGGCTTACTGATTTCCTTCGGAGCGAAAACCTCCTCCCGTTCTGAAGCCTTTCCCTAAACCCCGTCCTTTACCCAGGCCTCTCCCCTGGCCTGGTTGAGAGAAAAGCATCTGGTTTTGTGGGTTTTCCTGAACTGCTTTTCCTCTGTTTCCGGGGTTGCAACGTCCCATTTTTCTTCCGGTCATCGGGCCTTGTCCTTCAGGGCCCCGGCTGTTTAATCCTGGCATAACGAACTCCTTTCAATTTTTACGATTAAGTAAATCAATAATGTCATTTATGCTTTGGCTTTGATCCGGTAATACGATTAACTGGATCTGAAGCTGGTCAAACACGGACTTAACCTTTGCTCCGAATTCCCCCGAAACGACCTTTGTCGCGCCTTTTGAAGCAACCAACTGGACTGACGCCGGACCAGCACCTTCAATATGATCTTTATTCGGATTGGGAATAAATTCGACCGATTGCGTTTCTGTATCATAAATGACGAAATAAGAACAGCGGCCAAAACGGCTGTCCACTCGAGATGTCAACATATTTCCTGTTGATGTGATCGCTATTTTCATATATTTTAGTATCAAGTATCAAGCACAAAAATTTATATTAGAACTCCTTTACGGGTCATTGGCATGTTGCAATCGGGACATGTTACGTTCGAACAGTTTGTCGTAGCATCGTTTCGCTTCTTTCCGCAATGCTGACATATAAAGACGTCTTTCCCTTCAACATCATCTTCATTTTCATAATATTGTCTTATATCAGGCGAACCGCAGAGCGCACAACCGGTTACTTGTTGGTCTTTTTGAGGGTGATTAAACCAGCATCCGCAACGCTTACAGGTGTACCATTCACTGTTAAAGTATACCTTACCTCCTTCAAAGACAATCGGGCTTCCATCAACAAATGCCTGTGCTACCTTCCGGCGGGCACTTTCATAGATACGGGCGAAGGTTGGGCGTGAAATATCCATCGCTTTCGAAGCTTCAACCTGTCCCAGGAGCTCAAAATCACTCAGGCGGATCGATTCATATTCTTCATAATTTAGAACAACAGGCAGTCCTTCGCTGGCCACCCCGATGGGTCTAAACCCTTTGAAATGAGGTGGATTATTTACTTTTCGTATTCGTTTTGGCCTCGGCATAATAGTTAAGAGCAATTGATCGATACAAATATAAAGATCATTTGATTCAAATGTACAAAAATTTTCATTTTTGTTTGATAAAAAGGATATCAATGCCTGGATGTCAACTATTAACCGGATTTGGCATATCAGGTGTCATCTTTCCCCCGATTCAAAAGCTCCAAGGTCAGGTTTCCCTGTTACAGGGTTACCTGAAAAATCGGCTCTGCTGTATCCTTCGATCGTTTTGCCTGTGTTGATGGCTAAGGCAAAGGGCGAAAAATTTGATAATACAATACCAATTTTCATTATCTTTTACGTCGTACCTGATAAATATTAGGTTGTGGCTGAACTGAAGCGCCCTTCCATGCGTTGAGAATTTAACTGAAAACTGAAGCCTCTGTGCAAATTGCAAAACTAAACTGAAAACCTATGCGCATGAAGGTAAAGACCCTGACTATTGTCGTGAAGTGGATTTTATGGAGTTTGTTATTAGCTTTTACGGTAATCTGGATTTTGGGAATCGACTTTCCTTATGAGCCGGAGCCGATAACGGTCTTACTCGGCTTTTCTGTGGGCGCAGTTACCGCACTTGCAAAGAAATACGAAAACGTCATTGACGAGGAAAAGTATTCTGTTGCTCATGTGCTGGCCCAGGGATACGTGAAAAACTTTGTGGAGCCGGTGATAACTCAACTTCAAAAAGATAATCCGGGGAAGAAGATCCAGTTTTATATATTTGTGCCAGGCATACTCTCAGAACTCACTCCAAAGAGTATCGATCGCTGGAAGAGTCAGTTGATTGAAAAAGGATTTAAACCGAATACATTGAAAGTGAAACTATCTGAGGGAAGAGGGTTTCGCGACGTGTTAACAGTTTCCAACTCCGATTCAAGGCACGTGTATTTTGACTTTCCAACCACCCTCTATTCGTTAACCAATTTCGTTGAGTATAAGTTCAGTTCACCTAAGGATTCATTGAATATAAAGGGGAAGAACGAGTTAGGCCGCGAATATATCAGGCAGTTTCAGGAACAACTGATCGCAGAGCTTCAGGAACTAAGACTTTATCCGGATGTTGTAAAACTGGCCGATTGTGATTTGAAAATTGAATTTTGATTCTATTTGAATATAATGATTAAATTTGTTCGGTTTTTTACGAATAATTATGAAAGCACAAGGTATTTTCACTGAAGAGCAAACCCAGGCGGCACGCTTTGCCAAGGCGATGGGCCATCCGGTCAGAATGTATGTGCTGGAACTGCTGAGCAGGCAGGCATGCTGCTACAGCGGCGACCTGTCCGATATTCTCCCCATCGCAAAATCTACCTTATCGCAACACTTAAAGGAATTGAAGGAAGCGGGACTGATACAAGGTGAGATTGAGGCGCCAAAGGTCAAGTACTGTTTAAATAAGGAAAATTGGAAGAAGGCTCAGCGTTTGTTTAAAAAATTTCTGAGTGATTAAAAAATTTAACAAATTTATTCGTAGTTTTACGAACGACGAATAGTAATTTTACGGCAAAAAATAACCTTTAAAGACGCACCGCATGAACATTAAAGTTTTAGGAACAGGATGCCCCAAATGCAAGGCACTTGAACAGTCTACCCGCAGCGCAGTGGCAGAAATGGGTATTTCGGCCGATATTGAAAAGGTCGAAGACATTGTCAATATCATGGGCTACGGTATCATGCATACACCCGCCCTGGTGGTTAATGAAAAAGTTGCAATCAGTGGTCGCGTGCCGTCGGTTGCCGAGATAAAAGAAATATTAACCAAAAATCAATAAAGACCCCATGAAAACAATCAACCTGATGACTGTGATTTTCCTGTTTGTTTCCGTGATCGCCTGCAACGCCCAGACCATGAAGCAGGAAGCAAAAGCTGCTTCATCGGATAAAGTGGAGGCTTATTATTTTCATTTCAATGTCCGTTGTGTGACCTGTAAAACAATTGAAGCCGAAACCAAAGCGGATATCGAAAGTCTTTACGGAGGAAAGGTGAGTTTCCGGTCTGTTAATCTGGATGATGAGTCAAGTAAGCCGCTTGCCGGGAAGTTAGGAATTGCCGGACAGACCTTACTTCTTGTGAAAGGCGATACCAAAGTCAATATCACAAACGAGGGATTCAGGTACGCGCGCACTAACCCTGAAAAATTTAAGTCGATTATTAAGGAAAAAATTGACGGTCTCATAAAGTAGCAGTCAATGGATATTCTGAACAATCTGTTGGAAAACAGCACTATGCCGTGGTTGTCGGCATTGGTGCTGGGACTGATGACCGCCATCAGCCCCTGTCCGCTGGCTACTAATATCACCGCCGTTGGTTTCATCAGCAAAGATATTGAAAGCCGGCACCGGGTGTTTCTTAATGGCCTGTTTTATACTTTGGGAAGAGCCGTCAGTTATACAGGTATCGCGTTCATTATTTTCCTGGGAGCCGACCAATTTAAATTCTCCGGTTTTTTTCAGCGGTACGGGGAGAAATTCCTCGGTCCCTTGCTCATTGTCATCGGGTTGTTTATGCTCGATATTATCCGGATAAAGTTTCCGGGGATGGACAATCTTACTACTAAAATGCAGCATAAGACAAAGTGGCGCTATCTGGACGCGGTTCTTCTGGGAATTGTCTTTGCACTCGCATTTTGTCCCTACAGCGGGGTGTTGTACTTTGGCATGCTGGTTCCGATGACCGTTGCCAGTACATCCGGGCTTTACCTTCCCCTTGTTTTTGCGTTGGCCACCGGAATCCCCGTCATTGTTTTTGCCTGGATTATGGCTTATATGGTGTCGGGTATCGGAACAGCTTACAACAAGATCAAGGCGTTCGAACTGTGGTTCCGGCGGATCATTGCGGTATTGTTTGTCCTTGTCGGCATCTATTCTGTTGTCCGCGTGTGGTTTTAAAAAAATTTAGCCGATTTGTTCGTCTTATGACGAACAGAAAGTCGCTCTTCAAAATATAAAAATGGAACAAAAAAAAGAGCTTAAAGTCCTTGGCTGGATGCTCGCTGTTTTCGCTTTTGCGTTCTTTCTGCCCATAGAAAGTTCCCGTTTTAATACGGCTTTGGCCGCCACGCTCGACCTGGTAAAATGGTATGCCCGTGAGCATGTGGTACTCTGCCTGCTTCCTGCCTTTTTTATTGCGGGAGTGATCTCGATCTTTGTTAGTCAGGGATCTGTGTTAAAATATTTTGGGGCCAATGCCAAAAAATGGCTGGCCTATACGGTCGCTTCGGTTTCGGGAACGGTACTGGCGGTATGCTCCTGTACAATCCTCCCGTTATTTTCGAGCATCCATAAGCGTGGTGCCGGACTGGGGCCTGCTATCGCCTTTCTTTACTCCGGACCGGCAATTAACATCCTGGCTATTATTTTAACGGCACGGATTCTTGGTTTTGAAATGGGCGTTGCGCGAACGGTTGGTGCCGTGATTTTTAGCATTATTATCGGTTCAGCCATGTCAATCATCTACCGGAAGGAAGAAAAAGCGAAGAAGGAGCAGCAAATGAATATTAACTTGCCGAAAGAAAAACGGCCAATGTGGCAAACTTCCTTCCACTTTTTCACCCTGATCCTGATTCTGGTTTTTGCCAACTGGGGCGCCCCATCGGGCGGTGATACCTCAAGCGCCTGGTATGATATTTGGGCCTGGAAGTGGTATATTACCGGGTTTTTCGGATTTTTCCTGGCTTATTCCCTGGTCTTCATTCTCAGAATAAAATGGCAGTGGGTTTTGGCTGCCGTTTCGGTTACGGCAGCTTCAGCTTTTGCCTCCACAGCCTTAATAGAAAATCAAAAATTAAGTCCGCTGATTCCAATGCTGGTTGGAATTGGATCATTAAGTATCATAACGCTGTTTGATAAGCGTGACAGCGATAACAAGGAATGGACACTTTCTTCCTGGGAGTTTGCCAAACAAATCCTTCCGCTGTTGGCGGTGGGCGTAGTGACGGCAGGATTTCTGCTCGGTTCAACCCATGACGGTAAAAGCATGGCCGGGATCATCCCCAATGAATGGATCGCAGCACTGGTGGGAGGAAATTCTGTCTTCTCCAACTTATTTGCGTCCGTTGTCGGTGCATTTATGTACTTTGCCACCCTTACCGAGGTACCCATTTTGCAGGGATTAATCGCATCAGGTATGGGGAAAGGCCCCGCCCTGGCCTTATTGCTTGCCGGACCGTCACTCTCCCTGCCCAATATGCTGGTGATCCGGGGGGTACTGGGAACACAAAAAACGGTTGTTTATGTGACACTGGTCGTCCTGATGGCAACCGTTACGGGCTTAATCTACGGAAGTATCCTCTGATAGTTATGCGAATTCAAGTGATGCGGAGATCTGTCACGAATGAGAAATGGCAGAAAAAATATATGGATGTCAGTAACGAAAAGAAAAAAGTTTTATATTTGCGCCCGTTAAGCATATTGCGAGAGTAGCTCAGTTGGTAGAGCACAACCTTGCCAAGGTTGGGGTCGCGGGTTCGAATCCCGTCTCTCGCTCTGAAAAAACAGCCGGATCTCACATCCGGCTGTTTTTTTTATTGGTTCCCTTCCTCAGATTCGTTATTTTTGAGGGGCTTGTCAGCCTCATTTTGCGCCGGCTTACAGAAAACATGGAAAGATACCGGCTGACCAGATTTAAAAATTGGCAACAATGAGAAAAACACCAATAACTTCAGGAACAGCAGGGCCTTGTGTTAAAATACCTGTGTCGCCTGAACAGACGAGCCTGACCAACCGGATGATCCGGATCCTTGATAAGGGCAAAAACCCGGCGCAGGCGCTGCAACAGGCTGCTGATGCCCTGGCTCAGGTGTTCCGTCCGTCCGGCAGCGCTTTTGCCCGGCTCCTGTACGACGACCAATTATTCCAGAGCAGGCGGTTTGACGAAACGGAGGTCGTTGTCAAACGCCGGCTATTGCTCCCGGACGGTCAGCAGGTGTTTGTTGAACTTTACCTGTCGGAGGGGCTGATTGCCCGTAGGGCCGAAACGGTAATCGGCGAAGCTGAACAGGTACTCGATGTGACGGTTCCTTTGCTTAAGGCGCTTATTTCCGGATTTCAGCTCGAAAAGCTGACTTTTGAGATGAATGAGCGTAAGAAGGAACTCAAAAGCCTGAATCAGGCGAACGAGGTTCTTAAAAAGAGTATGCCCGTTGATGAACTGCTGCAGGAGGTTTGTTCCAGTCTTCCGGAGGCTATGCAGTTTCCGCGTCGTGCGGTGGCCCGCATTAAGTATGGTGCCAAAAGCTTCAAAAGCGCCATGTTTAAGGAAACCTCCTGTCTGCTGGCTCAGGCGTTTGACACGCCCGACGGGATAAAAGGTTCAATCGAGATCTTTTACCTGAAAAGCTTTCCGGATGGCACGGACCCTTTCCTGAAGGAGGAGAGGAGCCTGGTGGCCAATCTGGCGTCACTGATCGCGGGCACGGTCTCGAAAAAAGCGCTTCAGGAGCTGCTGGTGCAAAATAATGAACGGCTGAAGGAATTAAAAGGGATCAACCAGACCTCTGAAATCCTGAAAAAAAGCAAGTCGCTGGAAGAATCGCTCCAGTCGATTTGTTCCATTCTGCCCGCCTCCTGGCAATATCCTGAGGCGACCGTGGCCCGGATCAGCTATAACGGCAAAATATTTAAGAGTCCCGGTTTTGAAGAAACGCCATGGACTATGAGCCAGTCATTTGAGGCACCGGGTAAGAAGAAAGGGACCATTGAAATCGGTTATCTGCGACCTTTCCCGCCGGCCGATGAGGGGCCGTTCCTGAAAGAGGAACGCGACCTGCTGGTCAACCTGGCCAGTCTGATTGCCGGTTCCGCCACACGCGAGGTTTTTAACAAGCTGAACCACGAGAATACCGAACGCCTGAAGGAACTGAAGGCCATCAATCAAACCTCAAAAATCATCGAAGCAGGTAAAGCCATCGACGATACGCTCATGGAAATTTGTTCCATTCTGCCGAAATCATGGCAGTATCCCCGCTACACCGTTGCCCGCATCCGGTTCGAAGGCAGGGTTTACACCAGTCATGGCTTTATAGAAACTTCGTGGGGGCAAACCGAAAATTTTGTTACCATCGACAGTAAAAAGGGAACCATCGATATCTTTTACCTGAAGCAGTTTCCGCAGGAGGATGAAGGTCCGTTTTTATTTGAAGAAAGGAACTTGCTGGTCAATATTGCCCGGCTTATCAGCGGTTATCTGAACAATTACAAGGGAAGGGAAATCATTCACCGGAAAGGTGTGCCTGCCCAGGAAATATACCCCTCCGACGAATTCAGGAATTCGCTCATCAAAACGAATAAACCGCTTCAGTTGTATTTCAACCAGCAGGCCATCGATAAATATATTTATCTGGATATGATGAAGTACAAGGTAAAACACATCCTGTTTGTAGCGACCTTGTATGAAGCGTTTATCCTCGAAAGCGAAGACTCCTTTTTTGAGAAATTCATGGGCGAAATTTATCAGTACGGCCTTTTTTCCGTACCCCGCATCACAGGTGTTTCGTCTTCCGAAGAGGCATTCGACCTGCTGGAGACCACCCGCTTCGACCTGGTCATCCTCATGGCAGGCATGGACCGTGAAGCAACGGTGAAGCTTAGTGAGCAGATCCGGGCGAAAAAGGAGTCCCTTCCGATTTACCTGCTACTGAACAAGAAAAGCGATATCAGGTATTTTGAGGAGCTGGAGCCGACCATTCCTTCAATCGATAAGTTGTTTGTATGGAACGGCGACTCGCTGATCCTCTTTGCGATCGTCAAGTCGACCGAAGATAAAATCAACGTGGAGAACGACACCCGCATCGGGCTCGTGCGCGTCATCCTGCTTATCGAGGATTCGCCCCTCTATTACTCGCGTTACCTCCAGTTCCTGTATGATATTGTTTTCGGACAGGTGCAACGGTTGCTCCCCGAAGTCGAAAAGAATGAACTCGACAAGATCTGTAAAATGCGGTCGCGGCCGAAGATCCTGCTGGCCCGGAATTATGAAGAAGCAATCGCCGTTTTCAATAAATATAAGGACTTCATGCTTTGCGTGATCTCGGATGTCGAATTTGACCGGGCCGGAAAGATGGATAAAAAAGCAGGCGTCCGGTTTATCCGGTACGTGAAGTCGCATATGTCAAATCTGCCGATTATTTTGCAGTCGTCTGAAAACAGCAACGAACGTCTGGCCGCTGATCTTGAAGTGGCCTTTATCAACAAAAATTCAGAAACCCTGCTCAACGACCTGAAACACTACCTGAGCAGCTACCTGGGTTTTGGTAATTTTATTTTCAGGGACCGCGAAGGCAATAAAATTGCAGAAGCCCGTTCACTTCGTGAATTTGAAACCCTGCTGAAGGAGGTACCCGACGAATCATTGTACCTGCATGCCTCCGAAAACCAGTTTTCACTGTGGCTCATGGCACGCGGAGAAATTCAGCTTGCCCGCACCCTTAACCCCGTTCCGGTGTCCTCATTCAAAAACATGGACGAATCGCGCCGGTTCTTTCTGGATACCTTCAGACAATATCGGGAGGAGAAGAAAAAAGGAAAGATCCTGAGCTTCGATGAAACCTCCACGCTCGACGAAAAGAATATCGTCTCGTTTTCAGGTGGTTCGCTTGGCGGGAAAGGGCGGGGCCTGGCGTTTATCGATACCCTGATTTATAACCTCGATTTTCCTTCACTGGTAAAGGGAATCAATATTTATACCCCGATTACGGTGGTGATCGGCAGCGATGAGTTCCAAAGGTTCATCACGAAAAACAACCTCTTTGAAAAGATTATCGATCCGGACATTTCGTACGCGGAACTCCGGCATCATTTTGCCGAAGCCCACTTGTCAACTTCGCTGATGCGAAAGCTGAAAGTTTTCGTGTCCCAGATCGACAAGCCAATTGCCGTCCGTTCTTCAAGTTCATCGGAAGATTCGATTACGCAGCCTTTTGCAGGTGTTTTTGACACTTATCTGATCCCAAACAGTTTAACCAACAAGCGGGTGGTACTCGACCGGGTGTCTATCGCCATTAAACTGGTATTTGCTTCCACCTTCTCGGACAAGGCCAGGAACTTTTTTGCCGTCCTGCGTCATAAGATTGAGGAAGAACGAATGGCGGTGGTTCTCCAGGAACTGGTAGGTAACCAGTACGGCGATTATTACTATCCCCATATCAGCGGCATTGCCCAGTCGTATAATTATTATCCGGTAGCCGACATGAAGCCCGACGAAGGATTTGCCGTCGCCGCAGTAGGTTTGGGAACCTATGTGGTCGACGGCTGGAAATCGTTCCGCTTTTCCCCCCGTTATCCCCGGGTCTCCATGTACAGCGTGAAGGACCTGCTGGCCAGTTCACAGGTACAGTTTTACGCGCTGGACTGTCGCGAAAGGGAAATCGACTTTCTGAAAGACGGAGAGCTGGCGGCACTCAGCCTGCTCGACATCGGTGATGCTGAAAAACATGGCACCCTGACCCATTGCGCTTCGGTATACAGTGCCAATAACGACAGGCTTGATCCGGGGCTCAGCAGCTATGGCCCGCGCGTGGTGAATTTTGCCGATATTCTTCAGTATGAATACATCCCCCTTGCCAGGACCATCAGTGTGTTGCTGAATGCAACCAAGGAGGCATTCGGTTCGCCGGTCGAAATAGAATATGCCGTCGATCTGAACCGCGCGAAAAACGGCTTGCCGACCTTCTATCTGCTTCAGATAAAACCGCTCATTGGCGATCAGATCAGAGACCAGATCAAATTCGACAAAATTGACCGTGATCAGATGGTCCTGTTCACTAAATCGAGTGTCGGTAATGGCAGAATCACCGATATTACGGACATCATTTTTATTGAAAATGAAAAATTCAGTAAACTGAAGACGCAGCAGATGGCCGACGAAATCGAATACCTGAATAACCTGATGGTTAGGGAAAACAGGCAGTACGTCCTGATTGGACCCGGCCGGTGGGGAAGCCGCGACCGTTTCGTAGGAATACCGGTAAACTGGTCACAGATATCGAACGCCAAGGTCATCGTGGAAGTGAGCCTTGATAATTACCCGCTCGATTCATCGCTGGGATCGCATTTTTTTCATAATGTCACGTCAATGAATATTGGCTATTTTTCGGTTAAGCATTCGTCGCCTACCGATTTTGTCTCATGGGAAATGCTCAATAAACAGAAAGTGATCCATCAAACCACTTTTTTTAAACATGTCAGGTTTAAAAAAGCAGTGTCAATTCTGATGGATGGTAAGCTGAAAACGTCGGCAATCCTGAACGGTGAATACGTGGAACCGGATGAAAACATGGAACAGTTATAAGTAAAACATGATTGATATCGCTGTTTTCGATGAACACAAGCTGATGCTCGAGGGGCTCGTCAGTCTTCTAGGAGGCGTGTCTGATCTGCGCACGGTGCTCATTTGCGACGACCGTGGTGTGCTGGTTCAAAAGCTGAAGGCCATGCAGGTTCACGTGCTGATCATGAACATCCGCGATATCTCTGTGCGTAACCTCAATCTCATTATCCAGTTAACAATCAGCAGCCCGAAGCTGAAAATTCTGATCGTGTCAATGATCGACAGCGAGGAAACTGTGTTGAAGACCATTAAAGCCGGGGCCAAAGGATACCTGGGCGCCGACTCGGACAGGAACGATTTACTGGAGGCTATTTATACCCTTCGCAGCGGACACGATTATCTCAGCAAGTCGATCACCCACCTGCTGCTGAACCGGTATATCTCGGGTATGCAAACCGGTGAGTCAGATCAACCCGCCGGTATCGGAAGCCTGAGTCTGCGTCAGGTTGAGATTTTAAAAATGTGGGGCGAAAGCTACACGAATCAGGAAATCGCCGAACGGCTCTTCATTAGCGTGCGCACGGTTGAGTCGCACAAGAATCACATTATGCAAAAACTGAACCTGAAAAGTACGGTCGATATGATCAAGTTTGCCATCAAAAACAACATCATCGAAATCTGATCCCGGCATTTATTTGCAAGATGCCCTTCGCCATTCCTTACGTGAAACACGTAAATCCGTTTCAATAAACCCACGCTTTAGACAGGTGTATTATTTTTGAACCGAAATAGTTTTTCGGAAGCTTAATACACCAGATTTTATAGATTTTTCTACAAAAAAAACATTTATGGCTGACATTTTAAACTTAAAAGTGAACGAGTTCATGGCAAAAGTAATTGCCAGGAACCCGGGAGAGGCTGAATTCCACCAGGCAGTGAAAGAAGTTGTGGAATCGTTGATGCCCTTTATTGAAGAAAACCCGAAATATCAGTACGCAAAGGTGCTGGACCGCATGGTTGAACCTGAAAGGGTGATGATGTTCCGTGTGCCCTGGGTTGATGACAATGGTCAAATTCAGATTAACCGCGGCTACCGCATCCAAATGAACAGTGCTATTGGCCCGTATAAAGGAGGTCTGCGTTTCCACCCCACGGTAAACCTTGGAATCCTGAAATTTCTTGCTTTTGAGCAGGTATTCAAAAACAGTTTGACCACACTTCCGATGGGAGGTGGTAAAGGTGGTTCCGATTTCGATCCGAAAGGAAAATCAGACAATGAAGTCATGCGTTTTTGCCAGAGTTTCATGACCGAACTGCAACGTTTCATCGGCAGTGATACCGACGTTCCCGCAGGTGACATCGGCGTAGGTGGCCGTGAAATCGGCTTTTTGTATGGGCAGTACAAACGTATCCGCAATGAATTTACCGGCGTTCTGACCGGAAAGGCGCTGGAATGGGGTGGCAGTTTGATCCGTCCCGAAGCAACAGGTTATGGGGCCGTTTATTTTGCAGACCAGATGTTGAAAACACGGAATATGGATATCGCCGGCAAAACCGCTCTTGTTTCCGGTTCCGGAAATGTGGCCCAGTACGCAGTTGAGAAATTGCTCAGCATGGGAGCTAAAGTGGTGACCATGTCCGACTCATCGGGCTTCGTTTATGATGCTGAAGGCTTTAACGAAGAAAAGCTGGCGTATGTACTGGAACTGAAGAATATCAAGCGAGGCCGTATTAAGGAATACGCCGATAAATATAAAGCACAGTATTTCGAGGGTAAAACCCCGTGGGGCATTAAGTGTGACCTGGCTTTCCCATGCGCCACGCAAAATGAGGTTAACGAAGACGATGCCCGTGAACTGGTCAGGAATGGTTGTATCGTGGTGTCGGAAGGCGCCAATATGCCTTCTTCTCCCGAAGCCGTCGAAGTGTTTATCAATGCAAAAATTCTCTACGGACCTGGTAAGGCAGCCAATGCCGGCGGGGTATCCACATCAGGTTTGGAAATGACCCAGAATTCCATGCGCCTGCCCTGGACCCGTGAAGAGGTCGATGCGCGGTTGCACCAGATCATGATTAACATTCATGAAACTTGCGTGAAATACGGGACTGAGAAAGACGGTTATATCAACTACGTGAAAGGCGCCAATATCGGTGGTTTTATCAAAGTTGCCGATGCCATGATCGCTCAGGGAGTGGTATAAGCCTAACGTTTTGTACATCGAAAGGGCTTTGTCGGAACACCGGCAAAGCCCTTTTCCCGTTTAGGCTGACCCTGCTTCGTAAAACAGCGGTTCCTGCTCGGGGTACCTCAACTTATCATAGAAATGATTTTATCTTTACATAGATTCATTCAAAATTCCATATCTTTAGGGAAAGCTTAAATACATGATTTGACTGATCTGAATCAGCATAAAGCTTATGTATGGCCTTTTAGATGTTGGATGTGTTGAGAAACCGGAAATATATAAGCAATGGAATTACCTGAGTTTGTAAAAAATGATTTGTGGCTTCAGCCTTTTGGTCCGGTTATTTCTTCCTGGCGGCAAGCCGCCGACTGGAAGGAAAGAGAACTGACAGGAGGGAAAAGTCTCGTTGATTTTGCAGGAGGACATCACTGGTTCGGACTGCACCGTACCTCAAATGGCTGGGTGATCCGTGACTGGGCGCCTCATGCCGACGCGATCTTTTTACTGGGCGACTTCAATAAATGGTCGGAAAAAGAATCCTATCGTTTCAGTGCTATCGGCAACGGGGAATGGGAACTTAACCTGACTCCTGATCAACTGAAACATGGCGACCTGTACGCCTTTTCCATGCATTGGCCGGGAGGAAGCGGAAAACGTATTCCGGCCTGGGCAAACCGGGTTGTACAGGATGAAAAGACACTCATCTTTAACGCTCAGGTCTGGCAGCCTGCAGAACCCTTTCACTGGGAGCATCCGGAGTTTAACCGGGGAAATCAGGCGCCCCTGATTTATGAATCGCATGTCGGTATGGCCGGAGAAGAAGAACGGGTGCACACCTACGAGGAATTCCGGCAGCAGGTGCTTCCGCGTATTAAGCAGGCCGGGTATAACACCCTTCAGCTTATGGCGGTTCAGGAGCATCCTTATTACGGGAGCTTCGGGTATCACGTGTCGAGCTTCTTCGCTGCATCATCGCGCTTTGGAACACCCGACGACCTGAAAACGCTGATCGATACCGCACACGGAATGGGAATAGCGGTGATCATGGATCTGGTGCATTCACATGCGGTGAAAAATGAAGTCGAAGGCCTGGGTAAATACGACGGCACGAGATACCAGTTCTTTCATGGTGACCAGCGGGGCGAACACCCGGCGTGGGATTCCTATTGCTTTAACTACAGTAAGAACGAAGTTCTGCACTTCCTGCTGTCAAATATCCGGTACTGGATGGAGGAATACAAGTTCGATGGTTTTCGCTTTGACGGCATTACAAGCATGCTGTATTTCGACCATGGACTGGGGAAAACGTTTGCGAGCTACGCCGATTACTACAGTCAGAACACCGATCTGGAAGCAGTGTGCTACTTATTTTTGGCCAACAAGCTGATCCATGCTGTTAATCCGAATGCAATTTCAATTGCGGAGGAAGTCAGCGGTATGCCCGGACTGGCAACCCCGTCAGAACTGGGCGGTATAGGTTTTAATTACCGTATGGCGATGGGTGTGCCCGATTTCTGGATTAAGATCATTAAGGAAACAGCCGATGAAAACTGGGATGTCGGGCAGATCTTCTATGAACTGACTTCAAAACGACACGACGAACAGGTGGTAAGCTACGCAGAATCGCACGACCAGGCGCTGGTTGGCGATAAGACGATCGTTTTCCGCCTCATCGATAAGGAAATGTATTTCAGCATGCGGAAAGATCAGCCAAATCTGATCGTTGACCGCGGTATTGCCCTGCACAAGATGATCCGGTTGGCCACGGCCGGCTGTGCGGGAGGCGCTTATCTGAATTTTATGGGAAATGAATTCGGGCATCCGGAATGGATCGATTTTCCGCGTTCAGGCAATAACTGGTCGTTTAAGCATGCCCGGCGGCTATGGAGCCTTGCCGACAATCCTGAACTCAAATATCAATGGCTGTCTGAATTTGACAAGGTGATGATTGACTGGATCCGGAAAACGGATTTGCTCGATGTTCCGGCCATTTACCGGCGCTTTGACAACAAGCAGGATCAAATAATGGCTTTCCGGCGCGGGGCTTATCTGCTGGTGTTCAACTTTAATCCGGTGCAATCCTTTACCGGCTATGGCATACCGCTTGAAGCTTCCAAGTACCGGGTCCTGTTCGATACCGACGAAAGCCGGTTCGGAGGGCAGGACCGGATTGACCGGAAAATGATTTACTATACCCAGCCTGCTGCGGGACGGTCAGGTCAGCATTATTTAAACCTGTACCTTCCGGCACGTACGGGCATGGTTTTGAAGCAGGAACCAATTAAACGGGTGAGATGATGAATAAATATTTTACCGAAGTAAACATCGAAGATAATGGCTGGCGCATCAGTTATCAGGACAAGCTGTTGTTGATGGGCTCCTGTTTTTCCGAGAATATCGGTGAAAAATTTCGGGAACTGAAGTTTCAGGCCGACGTCAATCCCTTTGGCGTAATTTATAACCCGGTGTCGGTTGCTAAAAGCCTGCGCAGGCTGGTGGCAAACAAACCCTATCAGGAGGAGGACCTTTTTGAAAATCAGGGGATTTGGGGGAGCTTTGACTATCACAGCCGGTTCTCCGCAACCAGTGCGGAAAAGGCACTGGAGGCGATGAACAGCCGGTTGGATCGGTCATTCACCGTCTTGAAAAATGCAGCATACCTGTTCATTTCGTTTGGAACCGCGTGGGCATACGAGTTAAAGGAAACAGGCGAGATTGTTTCCAACTGCCACAAATTTCCGGAGTCCCTTTTCAAGCGGTTCCGGCTCAGTCCCGGTGAGATTGTCGATGTATACCGTGACCTGCTTTCTTCGCTGTGGAATTTTAATCCGAAGCTGAAGGTAATTTTTACGGTGAGTCCGATCAGGCACTGGAAAGAAGGAGCAAACGGTAACCAGCTCAGCAAATCGGTCCTGCTGCTGGCAACCGACCGTCTGGTGACGGGTTTTGGCTCTGATCGCTGCGCCTACTTCCCATCATACGAAATTGTGATGGATGAACTGCGCGATTACCGGTTCTATGCGCCCGATCTGATCCATCTCAGCCCGGTGGCTGTTGATCATATCTGGGACCGGATAAGCCGTTCCATGATTGACGGGGAGAGCCTGAAGCTGGCAAAGCGTATTAACAAGATTATAAAGGCGAGGATGCATCGTCCGTTCAGGCCCGATGCCGGCGCGTACAAGATTTTTCTGTTGAACAGCCTAAATGAAATTATTGACCTAACAATTAGTTTTCCTTATCTTAACTTAGACCAGGAAAAACTTTATTTTGAACAGGAATTACATGAATATCAGTAATGGTTAGTAAGTGGTAGTAAATTGTTTCGTTATTTTGCGGACAGAATCCTTCGGTTGTTTCTGTTCGGTCAGTCTAATTTGAGGCATTAAAGTCTGGAATTTATGAGTTACCTAAAGTTTGATAAAAGCAGCCTGGTTAACCTCGAGTATTCACTTAACCGTGAGTTTCTTCGGGCTAACAAAACGGGCTCATACATCTGTACCACGATTTCCGGTTGCAATACCCGAAAATATCATGGTTTACTGGTATGTCCGGTTCCCCAGCTTGACGGGGACAAGCATGTACTGCTTTCGTCGCTCGACGAGACGATCATTCAGCATGATGCCGAGTTTAACCTGGGCATTCATAAATTTGAAGGAGAACACTACGAACCGAAAGGACATAAGTATATCCGTGATTTTGATGCCGAGATGGTGGCTAAAACGACTTTCCGGGTTGGCGGGGTGATCCTTGACAAAGAACACCTGCTGGTAGAGAACGACGAGCAGATCCTGATCCGGTATACCCTGCGTGATGCGCATTCTCCCACCATATTGCGTTTCAGGCCATTCCTTGCCTTCAGGAGCGTCCACCGGCTAAGCAAGGCAAATCTGTATGCCTACACCAAATTCAGTCCGACGGTTAACGGTATAAAAATGAGACTGTATGAAGGTTATCCGGAGTTGCATATGCAGTTTTCGAAAGAAGCCGAGTTTATCCCGGTTCCCCATTGGTTTAATAACATTGAATATCTCAAGGAAAGGGAAAGGGGCTATGAATTTATGGAAGATCTTTTTGTTCCCGGATATTTTGAGGTTCCTATTGAAAAAAACGAAAGCATCATTTTTTCTGCATCGACGGCGGGGGCCAAACCGGCCGGATTAAAATCGAAATTTACAAAAGAATATAACAACCGGATTCCGCGCGATTCATTTATTAACAGTCTGACCAATTCGTCCAGACAATTTATTATGCGCACGGGCAACAAGACCGAGATTATCGCCGGTTATCCCTGGTATAACAGCATCACCCGGCAAACATTCATTGCGTTGCCCGGACTCACCTTATCGCTCGACGATCCGGATACATTCCAGGACGTCATCGATACACAGTTAACCCGGCTGAAGGACGGATTATTCCCTAAAATAATCGGAGGGGGGCGCAGCGGATACGACTCAATAGATGCACCCCTTTGGTTTTTCTGGGCGATGCAGCAATTTGCAGTTGAATTAAAGAACAAGGAATATATCTGGAAAAAGTATCATTTCCAGATGAAACAGATCCTGAATGCTTACCGGTCGGGAACGCATTATCAGATTAAAATGAATGGCGACGGGTTGATCTCGGGAGGCGGGGAACACGTGGCGCTTACCTGGATGGACGCCTATATCGACGGAAAACCTGTTGTTATCAGGACAGGGATGCCTGTGGAGGTGAATGCGCTTTGGTTTAATGCCGTTTGTTTCGCCCTGGAATTGGCCAATGCCTCCGGCGATGAACATTTTGTGAACGAATGGAAGGATTGGCCGGAGAAAATAGCTCAATCTTTTATTAATGAGTTTTGGAGCGAAGAGCGGGGCTATCTGGCCGATTGGGTTCATTACGGCAAAAAGGATTTTACAGTGCGTCCCAATATGGTCATTGCAGCAGCATTGAAATACTCACCGCTCGACCGGGAAATGCAGAAATCAATTCTGAGTGTGGTTAAAAAGCAACTGCTTACCCCGCGCGGATTGCGATCACTGACACCTGAGAGCCCTTTTTATGAAGGAGTATGCGAGGGAAGCGTTTCGGCTCGTGAAAAGGCTGTGTACCAGGGAACCGCCTGGCCCTGGTTGATCCAGTTTTTTGTTGAGGGTTATCTTAAAATTCATAAAACCGGAGGTATGCCTTTTGTTAAAAAAATTATCGAAGGTTTCGAAGACGACATGTCTGAGCATTGTATCGGGACAATCGCAGAGATGTACAACGGTAATCCTCCGCATAACGCAAAAGGTGCCATTTCGCAGGCATGGAGCAATGCAGCCTTAATCAGGGCGTATAAACTGATTAATAGTTTTGAGGATTGGAACGAGGAAATAATAAAAAGTACCGTATGAAAGTATTAATGTTTGGTTGGGAATTTCCTCCACATATTTCCGGGGGCCTGGGTACTGCTTGCTACGGTTTAACAAAAGGTCTTACTGAGTTCAATGATGTGGAGGTTACTTTTGTTGTCCCGAAAGCGTATGGCGATGAAGATCAATCAAACATGCAGTTGATTGGAGCAAACACCGTTTCTGTTTCCCGAAAGGAGGTTTTCTTCACAGATCTTCAGAAAAAAATAAATTATTACGAAGTGGAATCCGGACTTGTTCCTTATGTTGGACCGGAAGAATTCTGGAAACTTAGCAGTCAGGAATATTCGGAGAGCCTTCGGTTTGTTGAAACCGACGACCAGGGTAAACTGGAATTTTCAGGTCGTTATGATCATAACCTGATGGATGAGATTTATAAATATTCGCTGATCGCGGAAGTGATTGCCCGCGACACGGAATTTGATCTGATCCATGCACACGACTGGTTGGCCTATCCGGCCGGGATCGCTGCCAAGAAAATTTCAGGAAAACCACTGATCATCCACGTGCATGCCACTGATTTTGATCGTAGTGGCGGGAGCGTCAATCCACAGGTATACGCTATGGAAAAAGAGGGTATGGATGCAGCCGACCATATTATCGCGGTCAGTAATCTAACCCGGAATATTGTTATCGGTCGCTATGGCATTGACCCGGCAAAAGTCACCACCGTGTATAACGCTGTAGAACCTGCAAGCACCGAAGAGAAGATGAGACTGAAAAAAGGGGTCGATGAAAAAATTGTCACCTTCCTTGGACGTATTACCATGCAAAAGGGTCCGGAATATTTTATTGAAGCCGCTCACCTGGTCCTTGAAAAAATGGGTAACGTCCGTTTTGTTATGGCGGGCAGCGGCGACATGATGAATGCCATGATTAAACGCATCGCGGCTCTTAAAATATCGGACCGCTTTCATTTTACCGGCTTTTTGCAGGGCGACGATGTTTTTGATATGTTCCGGATGAGCGACGTATTTGTAATGCCTTCGGTCTCTGAACCTTTTGGTATTGTGCCACTTGAAGCGATGCAATCCAATGTGCCGGTGATTATTTCCCACCAGTCGGGCGTGTCGGAAATCCTGAAATATGCCATTAAAGTCGACTATTGGGATACTCATGCTATGGCAGATGCTATCTACGGCCTGTTAAACTACCCTGCCGTATGGAATATGTTCATGAAATATGGAAAGGAAGAAGTTGAAAATCTTCGTTGGAAGAATTCAGCCAGGAACGTACGGGATATTTATTTAAAATTTCTAAACACTCCAAAAAAATTCCAGATATGAGAGCTGTCTGTTTTAATTTCCAGGTGCATCAACCTTTCCGGTTCCGCAGGTACCGGTTTTTTGATATTGGCAACGATCATTATTACTACGACGATTTCACCAACGAAACAGTTATGCGGAAAGCGGCCGATCAGAGTTACCTTCCCGTCAATACGCTGTTGCTTAAACTAATTAAAAAATTTCCGGATCGGTTTAAAGTCAGCTTTTCCATTTCCGGGATCGCGATGGAACAATTCAGACTGTATGCTCCCGAAGTTTTGGAATCATTTAAGGAACTGGCGGGAACAGGGCAGGTCGAGTTTCTTTCCGAAACTTACTCGCACTCAATGGCGGCACTCAAAAATAAGGAGCTGTTTGCACAACAAGTCCGGAAACATGATGATCTGATCATGAACTGGTTTGGGCAAAAACCACAGGTTTTTGCGAACACAGAGCTCATTTATTCTGATGAGATCGGTGCCATGGTTGCTTCGATGGGTTTTAAAGCCATGCTTGCCGAAGGAGCGAAACATGTGCTGGGCTGGAAGTCGCCCAACTATCTTTACTGCAATGCCATTAACCCGAGGCTGAAAGTGTTGATGCGGAATTTCCGGTTGAGCGACGATATCGCCTTCCGCTTTTCAAACCAGTCCTGGAACGAATACCCGCTCACTGCCCGGAAATTTACCAAATGGCTCAATTCCAATCCGAATGATGAAATTATAAACCTGTTCATGAATTATGAAGCCTTGGGTAAACTTCAACCGGAATCGACCGGAATTTTCAGGTTCATAGAGGAACTACCCGGGGAGATTTTAAGAGACAAAGGACTAAAATTTGCCACTCCTTCCGAGATTGCAGAAGAGTATCAGCCAATTGCGGCTGTGAGCGTTCCGAATGCCACATCGTGGGCCGACGAGGAACGCGATCTGACAGCCTGGCTGGGAAATGAAATGCAGCAGGAGGCTTTTAATAAATTATATGAGATGCACGATCGTATGAAAAGGGTTGACGACGAAGCCCTGATCAAAGACTGGGACGCCCTTCAGGTGAGCGATCATTTTTATTATATGTGCACCAAGTTTTTTTCGGACGGAGAAGTACATACCTATTTTAATCCTTACGAAAGCCCCTATGAGGCTTTTATCAACTATATGAATGTGCTGAGCGATTTTAAAATCCGATTGAACAGTGTGGCTCCAGAAAGTCATGTTGACCAGGAAATAGCTGCACTGACCAGGTTACTGGAGGAAAAAGACGAGCGTCTGAAAAAATACGCAATTGAGATCAAGAGCCTGCAGATGAGGAAGAAGAAAAAAATACACCTTCCGGGAAAGGTTGAGGCCCTTAAGCAGGAACGGCGGGGTTAAACAATGCTTTCCTCCGGCTGTTTTGCAGGGAGGACCTTAATTAATTTTAATTTTTTGAAACGCTTATGCCAAATTGGAGAAAATTATTCGTTGAGTCAAGCATACCTGAAAAATTGGCCCCGCTGAAAGAACTAAGTAAAAATCTGTGGTGGGTATGGAATTCAGAAGCACGTGATTTATTTCGGAAAATAGACGAAGAGGTGTGGGAAGAAAGTGCCCATAATCCGGTTGTCCTTCTGGAAAATGTGAGTTACCAGCGTTATCTTGAACTGGAAAACGACAAGACGTTCATGGCTAACATGAATGTCGTCACGGACAATCTGCACCGGTACCTGGACGACAGGTCTGCTCCTAAAGGACCGGGAATCGCTTATTTTAGTATGGAATACGGACTCCACGACAGCCTGAAGATTTTTTCGGGAGGCCTTGGAATGCTTGCCGGAGATTATCTGAAAGAAGCCAGTGATTCGCGGGTTAATTTGGTTGCAGTGGGTTTGCTCTACCGGTACGGTTATTTTAAACAGAATATATCGATTCAGGGCGACCAGATGGCTAACTACGAGGCAGAGGAATTCTCGAAAATACCGGTCCAGCCTGCCTTCGACCAGCAGGGTAACTGGATAAAAGTGGAGGTGGAATATCCCGGGCGGATTCTTCGCGCCCGCGTATGGGAAGCTAGGGTCGGGAGTGTGAGCCTGTATTTACTCGATGCTGATTTTGAAGAAAACCGCGATGAAGATCGTTTTGTTACCCACCACCTCTATGGGGGCGATAACGAAAACCGCCTCAAGCAGGAAATGCTTCTTGGCCTGGGCGGAATACGCGCGTTGCGCAAATTGGGACGCCATGCAGATGTGTACCATTGCAATGAAGGCCACGCCGCGATGATCGGACTGGAACGGATTACCAATTATATGGGCGATTCAGGTCTTAGTTATGCCGAGGCAAAGGAAATAGTACGTGCGTCAACCCTCTTTACAACCCACACGCCGGTGCCGGCAGGCCACGATTCCTTTCACCAGGATCTGTTTTACTCCTATATGAACAAGTTTGCTTCCCGCTTTCAGATTTCGTGGGAAGAATTTCTCATGCTTGGTAAAACCAATAAGAACGAAGACCGGTTCAATATGAGTTACCTCGCAGCCAACCTGTCGCAGGGGATCAACGGTGTAAGTATGCTCCACGGGGAAGTGTCGAAAGATATCCTCAAGAACCTCTTCGAAGGATACCTCCCTGAAGAACTGGAGATCGGCTATGTAACCAACGGTGTTCATTATTCGAGTTGGGCCGCCAAGGAATGGAAAGAACTGCATTTAAAGTACTTTGGGAAAGAATTTCTTGATAATCAACTTGATTTTGACCGGTGGGACGATATTTACAGGGCCCCTGACGAAGATATCTGGAAGCTGAAAAAACAACTGAAGCTTAAACTGATTGAGTATATCAAGCAACGCTTTACCGATACCTGGGTGCAGCGGCATGAAAACCCAAAACTGATCTCAGAGGTGCTCAATGCACTGGATCCCGATGCGCTGACAATCGGATTCGCCCGGCGCTTTGCCACCTATAAACGGGCGCACCTGCTTTTCCGCAACCTCGAACGGCTGTCGAAAATCGTCAATAACCCGAAACGCCCCGTGCAGTTCATCTTTGCAGGGAAGGCTCATCCTGCTGATAAAGCCGGTCAGGACCTGATCAAATACATCGTCGAAATATCGAAGCGTCCTGAATTTATTGGCAAGATCCTTTTTGTTCAGAATTATGATATCAATTTGGCCAAAATGCTGCTTCAGGGGGTTGATGTATGGCTGAATACCCCGACCCGGCCGCTGGAAGCTTCCGGTACAAGCGGCGAGAAAGGCGCCATGAACGGAACGATTCATTTTTCCGTGCTCGACGGCTGGTGGGTTGAAGGTTACAAGGAGGGGACCGGCTGGGCGCTGCCCATGGAACGGTCGTATGAAGTGCAGGATTTTCAGGATGAACTTGATGCGGAGTCCATTTATAATATCTTTGAAGACGAGATCATACCAACCTATTATGAGCGGAACGAACGGAATGTATCGGAAAAGTGGGTGGCTTATGTGAAGAATACCATTGCTCAGGTTGCTCCTCATTTTACCACTGCCCGGATGATCCGCGACTATCAGGTTCGCTACTATACCCCCCTGGCACAGAATAGTGCCCGTTTACTGGCCGACGATTACCGCCTTGCCCGTGAGCTGACCAGCTGGAAAGACAAGATTCTGGCGGTCTGGGAACAAATCGAAGTCAGGGAAATTCAGCTTGCCGACGGTATTACCAATGTGCTGCGGATCGGTGAAGAATACCCGGCAAAAGTCGTGCTCGACCTGAAAGGGCTTTCGGCCCAGGAAATCGGACTGGAAATTATTGTGACCGAACAGGGAGCCAACGACTCGGAAAAACTGATCGACCGCTTTGAGTTTTCGGACGGGCCTACGGAGGGTACCGTTTGCACGTACCTGCTGAACCTGCGGCTGATGAATCCGGGAGCCTATAACTATGGCATCAGGATGTTCCCAAAACATCCTGATCTTCCGCATAGGCAGGATTTTAAAAATGTACGATGGATCTGACAATACCTCCAGGCGGCTCTCAACAGGCCGCCTGATTTGTTTTAAAACAGGAATTGCCGGGACGACTTGCTGCCTTTCAAAATAACATTAATTTTGTGGGTACTTTTTTAAGAAACGCGTCATGGCTGTTGAAAAAAACCCTGGATCAAGAATCAAACAATTAAGAACTTCAAGACAAATCGAACTTGAGGACCTGGCTGCACAAACTAACCTGGATGCCAGCCTGTTAAAAAAAATTGAAGAAGAGAAGATTATCCCGTCACTGGCCCCGCTCATTAAAATAGCGAGGGCGCTGGGGGTCAGGCTCGGAACATTCCTTGACGACAGCGACCGGCTTGGTCCCGCCATTGTCAGGGCCGGAGGCGAGGAGAAGGGTGTCCGTTTTACTTCTCAGGGGAGTTTAACCCGCGAACACCTAAACTTTTACTCCCTGGCTTTTAATAAGGCAGGGCGAAACATGGAACCATTCATTGTCGATATCGAACCGGCAGAACCGTCCGATTATATGCTATCATCACATGAAGGCGAAGAATTTATCTATGTGATGGAAGGCAGGATCGAAATTAATTACGGGAAAGATGTTTTCCTGCTGAATGCCGGCGACAGTATTTATATGGATTCGATTGTTGTGCACAATGTACATGCTGCCGGTGACCAGCCGGCAAAGATACTGGCCGTCATTTATACGCCATTTAACTGATGCTACCAACATGCAGCTAATCGACTTTACTATGGGCGGTATCCTGGAGAAATGGGCTTTTGAAACGCCCGACCAGGATTTTTTGGTTTATCCTGACCGCGGACTGCGTTTTTCGTATGGCGAATTCAACAAGCGGGTTGATCAATTGGCTAAGGGACTCATGTACATTGGTGTTGGGAAAGGTGATAAGGTTGGCGTCTGGGCCAACAATGTTCCCGACTGGATGACATTCATGTTTGCTGCGTCGAAAATAGGCGCGATCCTGGTCACGGTCAATACCAATTATAAACTTGCCGAATTGGAGTACCTGCTGAAAAATGCAGACATCCATACCTTGTGCATGATCGGTGAGTACCGCGATAGTGATTATGTAAATATGCTGTTTGAACTGGTTCCCGAACTGAAGACCCGCCGGCGCGGCGACCTGAAGTCGGAACGTTTTCCCGAGCTGCGGAACGTGGTTTTTATCGGGCAGGAGAAACACCGGGGATTTTATAATACCGCGGAGTTGTTGTTAATGGGTTCTTATCTGGACGATCTGGAACTGGACGAGCTCCGGAAGTCGATCAACACCCACGACGTTGTTAACATGCAGTATACCTCCGGGACAACCGGTTTTCCTAAAGGAGTCATGCTCAGCCATCATAATATTCTGAATAACGGCTTTTCTGTTGGTGAGTGTATGAAGTATACGGCTGCCGACCGGGTGATGACCCCGGTTCCGTTTTTTCACTGCTTTGGATGTGTGCTTTCCCTTTGTGCGGTCATTACGCATGGCGCAACCATGGTGGTGGTCGAAAATTTTGATCCTCTTGCCGTTCTTGCATCAATTGAAAAGGAAAGGTGTACGGCGGTTTATGGTGTTCCAACCATGTTCATCGCCGAGCTGAACCATCCCATGTTCGATATGTTCAATCTGACCAGTCTCCGCACTGGCATCATGGCCGGTTCGCTGTGTCCCATCGATACGATGAACAAAGTCATGACCAAAATGCACTGCAGGGACATTATCATCGTTTACGGACTTACCGAAACCTCTCCGGGTATGACCGCCACACGCACCCATAATTCGCCGGAGGTGAAGGCTACCACCGTGGGCTTTGAACTGCCAAACGTGGAAGTGAAGATCGTCGACCCCGAAACCGGAGAGGAATGCCCCGACAATGTGCAGGGCGAAGTTTGCTGCAGGGGTTATAACGTGATGAAAGGCTATTACAAAAATGAGGAAGCTACCCGCCAGGTCATCGACAAGGACGGCTTCCTTCATTCAGGCGATCTGGGCCTGCGCACCGAAGACGGATTTTATAAGATCACCGGCCGGATCAAGGATATGATCATTCGCGGCGGCGAAAATATTTATCCCCGCGAGATCGAAAATTTTCTCTTTGCCATGGAACAGATCGAGGCCATTGAAGTGGCGGGTATTCCCAGTAAAAAATACGGAGAAGAAGTGGGTGCGTTTATAAAAGTGAAACGCAATCAGGTGCTCACCGAAGAAGAGGTCACCGAGTTCTGTCGCGGAAAGATTGCCCGTTACAAAATTCCGAAATACATTTTCTTTGTGGAAACCTATCCGATGACCGCCAGCGGTAAAATCCAAAAATATAAACTCAAGGATGTCGGACTTCAGTTACTGAAGGAAAGAGGAATTGACGTGGTCTAAAAGAGCAAGGCATTTTGTTGTAGGATCGGGTCGGAGAAAAGTCGCGCCTGTTAATCTTTTTCTTCTGTTTTTTGTTTATTACATGCCGGAAACAAGGATCAGAAAAATGGAAAAGACGACATATCATTTTGTTCCTCTTGAAGGATATGAGCATTTCGAAGCAACAACGCAGATCATGATCGCTGAGATCCTGAGGCGTGATCTTCCTTTTGAGATCATTGATGAGGATAATAACCTCATCGCCGTAACGTATAACAACCGGGAATACATCATTCACGAAGGGACAATCTCCGATGCCAACAGCCTGATCGCCTATTGGATATCGAACGATAAATGGATGACCAAACAATTCCTCAAAAGGGCCGGACTCAGTTATGCACAAGGGCTGTTACTTCGCGAAGATTATACACCGGAGATGCTCGGTTCGGTCCGTTTCCCGATGGTTGTGAAACCGGCTACCACCGATCATGGCATTGCCGTCAGTACCAACCTGC
The DNA here is from genome assembly GCA_038562555.1 of Prolixibacteraceae bacterium. Taxonomy (GTDB): domain Bacteria; phylum Bacteroidota; class Bacteroidia; order Bacteroidales; family Prolixibacteraceae; genus JBCFBK01. The sequence goes on from JBCFBK010000018.1 coordinate 49,499, forward strand.
AAACACCCGAAGACCTGGCTGCTGCTATCGCTGCTGCCTTTCATCATGCTCCAAAAGTAATCGTGGAGGAATACTTTCCGGGACGTGAATACCGGTTTCTGGTTATCGATTTTCAGGTCAGGGCCATCGCTTACCGGGTGCCGGCAAATGTCATCGGCGACGGAAAGCATACCATTAGCCAGCTTATCGATCAAAAAAATGAAGGAAGGGGAACTGATTACCGGCATCCCTTGTTGAAAATAGCGATCGATGCGGAGGTGATCCGGCATCTCGGTGCCTTGTCCATGTCGCCCCATACCGTTCCCTTAGCCGGAGAACAGGTCTTTTTACGTCAGAATTCAAATCTGAGTACCGGGGGCGACAGCATCGACGTGACGGATGAAATGCCCGCCTTCTACCAGGAAGTAGCAGTGAAGGCCGCCCGGGCTGCCGGCTTAAAGATTGCCGGCATCGACATCCTGATCAGCGACCCTGCGGCCATACCCGGACCGGAGACTTACATCGTGGTGGAACTGAATGCTCCGGCCATGCTCTCGATGCACGATTTTCCGTATGTCGGCAAGAACAGGCAGGTGGAACGCTATGTGCTCGACAGTATTCTGAATTCAAAATAAAACAGGATGACCGAAACGGAAAAACTAGCTGAAATAGATCCCCGGCTCAGGCTGGCCGAGTACTTCGAAAAAGGAAATAAGCCTGCCGCACTTTGGGGCATTGGAACGGAGCATGAGAAATTTTTGTATCGGGCGTCCGACTTAAAACGGTTGGATTACTTTTCGGTGCCGGGTATCCGCACAATCCTGGAACACATGCGGGGTGGGGGTTGGCAGCCGGTAACAGAAAACGGGAACATCATCGGCGTCCGCAAAGACGGCGCCTCGGTTTCACTGGAACCAGGCGGACAGTTTGAACTTTCGGGCAGAAACTTTAGAACCGTCCACCAAACCTTTGAGGAAACCAAAATACATTTTGACGAGCTAAGGGAAATATGCCGGAAGTTCGGAATTTTCAGTTTGGCGATCGGGTTGGATCCATTGTGGGAACTCGGTCAGATGCCCTGGATGCCCAAAACACGCTATGCACTGATGCGGGAACTGATGCCCCTCAAGGGTAGTCTCGGACTCGATATGATGACCCGTACCGCTACCATACAGGTAAACCTGGATTATGGCAGCGAAGCCGATATGGTGAAAAAAATGCGGGTAGCGCAGGCGTTGCAGTCGACGGTGACGGCAATTTTTGCCAATTCTCCGTTTGCAGGAGGAAAGCCAAACGGTTTTTTAAGTTACCGCGCCCATATCTGGGATGATACGGATGCCGGTCGCTGCGGCTTCCTGCCGTTTATTTTTGACGAAGGTTTTGGTTTTGAGCGATACACCGACTACTTGCTTGATATCCCGATGTATTTCATTATTCGCGACGGGAAGTATTTACCGGCGGGGCACATGACCTTCCGGGAGTTTGTGGCGGGAAAGCACGAATTAAGGCCGGTGATGCAGGATTGGGAAACACACGTCTCCACGGTCTTCCCTGACGTGCGGCTGAAACAGTTTCTTGAAATGCGTGGTGCTGACGGCAGTTGTATCCATCATATCGCATCGCTGGCCGCGCTTTGGGTGGGATTGCTGTACGACAGCGACAGCCTTGATGAAAGTTACAACCTGATTCGGGGCTGGGATATTGCTTCCATGCTGGAGCTTCGTGCCCGCGTACCCAGGGAAGGATTAAGGGCCGCCGGCGGTAACATTCGGGCCGGAGCTGTTGCCCGGGAAGTTGTTCGTATTGCATCAGACGGACTGGCCCGGAGAGCAAAGATGCTCGGTATTGAAGACGAGGCCCGTTACCTGGAACCCGTCAGGGAAATTGCTGAATCCGGTATCACCCAGGCTGAACACCTGCTCCGGAATTTTTACGAACGCTGGAACGAAGATGTGACCAAACTGGTAAAGAGCTGGCCGAAACCGCAGTGCGACGGCTTGTGTCTGTAAACCGGGCAGAAGCACATTCCGGCAGAAGCGAAAATAATAAAACAGTTGACCATGCTTTCGAAATTTAAGTTCTTGCTCACCTATATGCACCAGTTCAGGTGGTGGTACACCGGGGGAACGATCTTTCTTGCGCTCACCATCTGGGTGTCTGTAACAATTCCGGAATATATTCAGCGGAGCATTGACCTGATTGGTCGCGGACCGGCCGGCGTTGAAGGTGAATTTCAAAAGATGGTGCTGATGATCCTGGGCCTTTCGCTGGTCCTGATCCTTTTCCGGACACTGTCGCGGGTGCTGATCTTTATTCCGGGACGCCTCATTGAAAAACGGCTGAAGGGGGAAATGTTTAAAAAGCTGAGCTCGTTTGGAAAGGAGTATTACGACGAGAATGCCACCGGGAATATCATTTCCCGGATTAATAATGACATTAGCGGGGTGCGGATGATCACCGGTTTTGGCATGCTGCAGGCCGGCAATATCATTTTTGCGCTTTCCCTTACCCCCTATAAAATGTGGAAACTTTCGCCTGCACTCACCCTTTACTGTATTGTTCCGATGGTGATCGTTTTCATCATCGTGCGGATCGGAATGGCCGTCATGGTCAGGAATACCCGTCACCGCATGGATACCCTGCAGGAGTTATCGGGCAAAACGATTTCCTTTCTTTCGGGCAGCAGCGTGATCAAGAGTTACAATATTCACCGCTGGGCTGAAGAACAGGTTCAACGGGAAAACATGTCTCTGTTTAAGTATACGCTGAAGATCGCCTGGATCCGTTCATTCATTATTCCCCTCCTGGCAAACCTGGAACAAATCCTGAAAATTGTGGTGCTGTTTATCGGCGGACTGTTTGTGATTCAGAACAGGTTCACCATCGGTGAACTTACCGGCTATATTGCGTACACGGTGCTGTTAACGCAGCCGATCATGGGACTGGGCTGGCTGTTGACCATCTTTCAGCAGGGCTTTGTGGGCATTGCCAGTCTGCAGACCATTATGGACCGCAAAGGGGCTGATGATAACAGGAAACCGCTTCCCGCCGAAAAAAGAAACCAACTCTTCAGACAAGGCGTTCGGGTGCAAAACATGTCCTATACCTATCACAACGGTGACCGCCCGGCGCTTGAAAATATCTCGTTTACCATTAAGCCGGGACAGGTGGTGGGTATTACCGGCAAAGTCGGATCCGGAAAAACGACGCTGATCAATTGTCTGAATGGTTATTTGAGGCCCGGGCCCGGACAGATCCTGTTCAGCGGAACAGATGCCGATGGGCTCAGGGGCGAAGATATCCGGTTGGTCGTAAGGACGGTAAGTCAGGAGGTCTTTTTGTTTTCGGACACCATCGAAAACAATATTGCTTTTGGTTCGGCCAGTGCTCCGGAAAAGAATCCGCTGCACGAGGTGATTTTTAGAAGCGCTTTTGCTGATGAACTGGAGCGGTTCCCTTTACACGAGAAAACCATGGTCGGGGAGAAAGGCATTATGCTTTCGGGAGGGCAGAAACAGCGCATCAGTCTGGCAAGAGCTCTTTATACCCCCTGCGATTTGCTAATTCTTGATGATGTTTTTTCGGCTGTTGACACGGATACCGAACGTTTTCTGATCAGCCAGATTTTTAGTAAGCACCAGGCGAAAAGCCTGCTGGTTATCTCCAATCGCATCAGCGTTCTGGAGAAAACCGATTATACCCTGGTCCTCGATAACGGCAAAATCGTGGCCGGTGGTACACACGAACAATTGCTGGCGCAGTCAGACTTTTATCAGGCAACCCTGGCACTGCAACAAGCAGGCTAAAACACAATTCATGACTGAAGTAAAAAATAAAATAGTAAGCAATAAGGACTGGAAACTGATCAGGAGGTTCGGCCGGTATTTTGTTCCCCATAAAAAATGGCTTTATCTGAGTTTGTTTTCCATACCCGTTACCACTGCCGCTGGTATCATGCTCCTGTGGCTGGTGGAACATATGGTCGACGACCAGATCATTCCCGGCGATTTAGCCGGGCTTAAAACCTATACCATCCTGTTGGGGATCGTGCTGGTTATTAACCTGCTTTTCGACGGCATTTACAGCTATAGTTTTTCGAAAGCCGCCGGACTGGCCATTGTTGATATGCGCCGCGAGTTGTTTGGCAAGTCTCTTCGCTTTCCGATGACCTATTTTGATAAAACGCCGATCGGAGTCACCCTGTCACGCCTCACCAGTGATATGGAAGCGATAGCGGAATCCATTTCGACCGGTATCCTTGGCCTGCTCGCCGACAGTATCAAAACCCTGGCATTGCTCACTTACCTTTTTGTTCTGAACTGGCGGCTGACGCTGGTTTTACTTATCGTAGTGCCGCTCATTATCCTTTCGGTCAGATACCTGCGGAAAAAGATCAGGAAAGCTTATTTTGACTCCCGGACCAGCCTGGCTAAATCGGCAGCCTACCTGCAGGAATCACTAAACGGGATGAAAACCATCCAGCTTTATGCCGCTGAAGAAGAGGCGTATAAAAAATACAACCGCCTGAATAAAGAGTACTGTGACGCCCAGAATCGCTCAAATGTTTATGACTCGTCGTTGTTCTCGATTGTTGAAGGGATTACATCAGTGGCCACTGCACTTGTAATTTGGTACGGTGCGGTTCAGATTTGGGATTTCGGATTTACCCTGGGTGTCTTAATCGTATTTGTCACCACCCTCGGGCAGCTTTTTGTTCCCGTACGGCAGTTTGCCCAGCAAATTTCGACCATCCAGCAGGCGCTGTCGGCGCTGGAACATATTGACGATCTTTTTGAACAGCGAACGGAGGAGACCGGGGAGCCGGAGATGTCGGAAGAAAAGGAGAGTCCGGTACCGCTGGCGCTGCAGGAGATCGAATTCAGAGATGTATCGTTCAGGTACACGCCCGACGCGCCGGATGTGCTGAAAAATGTGTCGTTCAAGTTGCGAAAAGGGGATCGTCTGGCCCTGGTGGGAACCACCGGGTCGGGAAAATCGACCATTATCCGTCTACTGACAAAAGCTTATACCGGCTATCGGGGTTCAATCACGATTGATGGCGTTGAGCTTCGCGACATCCCGCTGTCCAGGGTCAGGGAAAGCGTGTCGGTGATGCAGCAGGATATTTTCATGTTCAACGATACGGTTGAATTCAATATTTCACTCGGCCGAAAAAGGATCACCCGCGAAGAAGTCCGCGAGGCTGCATCCTTTGTTTTTGCCAGTCATTTTATCCACAACCTTCCCGGTAATTACGATTTTATCATTCAGGGAGACGCGGGGAATCTTTCCAAAGGACAGGCGCAATTGATTTCTTTTGCCCGGGCCATATGCGGAGGCAGTGAACTGATCATTCTGGATGAGGCCACCAGTGCTGTTGATTCGCTCACCGAGCAATACATTCAGCGGGCCATTGAAAACATCTTTGCCACCCGCACGGTGATTGCGGTAGCGCATCGGCTCAGTACCATCAAAAACTCCGATATGATCCTGGTTTTGGAAGGAGGGGAGATTATTGAACGCGGCAACCATCAGGAACTCATCCGGCATGGCGGGAAATACGCCCAACTGGTGCACCAGTTTGCCAAAGAAGATAAAACGGCTTGATACAGCAGCTGACACGCTGTTGCTGTTTTGAAACCACTTGCATTTTTCAGATCGTCGCAAATGAACATTTTTGACGTTTTTGGCAGCAAAAGACAGGGCCCCGCTATTCGATATTTTATTAAAAATAGCTTACCTTAGGTCATGCTTTCCTTTTCAAAAGCGGTCAATCCCGCCATTCACGCCCGATCAGGTCAAATGAGAACCGGGATCATGCATACATTCGTTTGTCATAAAGCATACATCCGAGGGCCATATAGCATACATAGGCCTGGGATTACATGGCTTTAGTCCGGGGGCAAGCCATCTGTTCCTTATAAAGAATACGGGATCTCTTGCTTTTCTATCCTCAGCTCAGCTTCTTGTCGCGGTGATATCCTGTTCTGTCTTTTGGAGTACCTGATTTTTTGCCGGTGAAGCTTTTCTTCCGGGGACCTCCTTTTTTGCGGGCGTTTACTTTCCATTCCGGACCCGGGCCCAGTTCAGCGGGCATCGGTATTTTGTAGACTTCCTGCTCGATCAGCGCTTCAATCTGTTCAAATTTATACATATCATCCGCATTGATCAGGGTCAGGGCAACGCCTGTGGCGCTGGCCCGCGCAGTACGCCCTACGCGGTGCACATAATCTTCAGCGTCACCGGGAACGTCAAAGTTGATCACCAGGTTGATATCCTTCACATCGATACCCCGGCTCAATACATCGGTAGCCACGAGAATCCGGATCTGGCGTGCCCGGAAACGCATTAGCACCGATTCCCGTTCCTTTTGTTCGAGGTCGGACGAAATGGCCACAGCATCGATTTTTTTACGCTGGAGCGAATGCACAAGCTGCGTGACTTTCTTTTTCGTTGAACAGAAGACAAGGATACTCTGGCAGTCTTCATCCTTCCCTGCAATGAGACTCTGGATGAGCGGGATCTTTTGCTCTTCGAAGCAGACATAGGCAGCCTGCAGCACTCCCTCGGCCGGTTTGCTGATGGCCGTGCTCAACTCAACGGGATTAGTCAGGATCTTGGTAGCCAGTGTCCGGATTTTCGGAGGCATGGTAGCGCTGAACATCAAGGTTTGCCTTTTTGCCGGCAAATGGCTGAAAATGCGGATAATATCATCGTAAAACCCGATGTCGAGCATCCGGTCGGCTTCATCCAGGATCACGTGCTGAACTTCACCCAGTTTGGCGATATCGTTGTCAATAAAGGAAATCAGCTTTCCGGGCGTGGCGACAATAATATCGACACCGCCTTCAATGGCTTTACGTTGTGCCTCCCATTCTTTTCCGTCGCCTCCCCCATACAGCGAACAGGAAGTCGTTCCGGCATAATAGGAAAATCCCTGGATTTGCTGGTCCGTCTGGATCGCCAGTTCGCGTGTCGGAACAATGACCAGCGCCCGCGTTGTTCCCGAGGGGAGCGCCGAAATCTTCTCAATCACCGGCAGCATGAAAGCAGCCGTTTTCCCGGTTCCTGTCTGGGCGCAGGCGATCAGATCGTTTCCCTCGAGAATAATGGGAATGGTTTTCTGCTGGATCTCGGTTGCCTCATCAAATGCCATATCATAAAGAGCATCCAGGATATCGTCGTGTAAGTCGAATTCACTAAATTTCATGTACTTATTAAATGTTTTTTATTGCCAAAAGGCAAGTTTCCGGGCATCAACCTGTATGAGAGGAAGGCTCTCGTGGCTCGTTTATATAAATCAGTGGAATGTATATCTAACTACCGGAAAAGGAAAAGCCTGTCTGCACAAAAGATGCCATTACGATTAACGATACAAAAATAATAAATTTTTTGAGATACAGCACGTTGGACGATAATGTGCTTGTCGCAGATGTCCGATTTCTTAACCTTGTAAGTTAAAAAGAAGTTTTATAAATTTGAAGGACACTTTAAACCAATTGACTATGGACCGTAAACTCCGAATGGGAATGGTTGGTGGAGGCGCAGGATCTTTTATCGGGGCCGTTCACCGGATTGCCGCTTTCATGGATAACCAGATTGAACTCGTTTGTGGCTGCTTTAGCAGCAACCCTGAAAATTCGGCCGCCACCGGAAAAGCATGTTTTTTGCCCGACGAGCGGGTTTACCGGACCTATCAGGAAATGTTCGAGGCTGAAGCCAGACTGCCGGAAGGAGTCAGGATGGATTTTGTGGTGATTGTCACTCCCAATCATCTTCACTTTGATCCCGCGATGAAAGCGCTCGACCATGGGTTCCATGTCGTACTCGACAAGCCGGTTACTTACTCCCTTGATGAAGCGCTTGAACTCAGGAAGAAAGTGGAAGAAACAGGCCTTACTTTAGCGTTGACCCATACCTATGCGGGGTATCCGGCTGTTAAGGAAGCGCGGATAAGGGCTACCCGCGGAGATCTTGGTAAGATTCGCCGCATTTATGTGGAATACCCGCAGGGATGGCTTTCTGCAAAAGAGGAAGATGGCAATAACAAACAGGCCGAATGGCGAACCGATCCGAAACGGTCGGGTAAAGCGGGCTGTATGGGTGATATCGGAACGCACGCCCACCACCTGGCCGAGTATGTCACTGGGCTGAAAACGACTGAAGTCTGCGCCGATCTGAATATATTTGTGCCGGGCCGCCTGCTCGACGACGACGGAGCCGCACTTTTACGTTTTGAAAATGGTGCGCAAGGAGTGCTGATGGCTTCCCAGATTGCCGCCGGCGAAGAAAATGCCCTCAAAATTCGGGTTTACGGTGAGAAGGGAGGTTTGGAATGGCAGCAGCAGGAACCCAATACCTTGTTATTAAAATGGATAGACCGGCCCACCGAAGTGGTTCGGGTAGGAACCGGACAAATGAGCAGTCATGCCCGGTTTAATATGCGCACGCCCGGCGGACATCCGGAGGGTTATCTTGAAGCCTTTGCCAATATCTACCGGAATTTCGCCCTTACCCTTCGTGCCCGCATGAACGGTGAAGAGCCCACGGCCGAAATGCTGGATTTTCCGGGCATCGAAGACGGGATACGCGGTATGAAATTTATCGACGCAGTCGTAAAGTCGGGCTTCGACGACTCCATTAAGTGGATTCCTTTCTAGCTGTTAGCTATTAGCTTTTAGTAGGATCAGGATTAAAAATTTTTTCCATTTTCCGGTCCCCGGTTTCCGCTTAAACAATATAGCAATTTGACATTTTTACAACTTAATACATTTCCTTATGACCAGACCAGTGACACTTTTTACGGGACAGTGGGCAGACCTGCCTGTTGACACAATTTGCAAAAAGGCAAAGGAGTTCGGATACGACGGATTGGAGCTCTGCTGTTGGGGCGATCATATGGAGGTTGATAAGGCAGATCAGGCCTACTGCGACCAAAGAAAAGGTCTACTGAAGGAGAATGGTCTTGAATTATTTACCATCTCGAGCCATTTGGTGGGACAGTGCGTTTGTGATCCGATCGATGAGCGCCACCGGGGCATTCTGCCGGCTTACATCTGGGGTGACGGCGATCCCGAGGGAGTCAGGCAACGCGCAGCGCAGGAGATGATCGAAACCGGGCGGGTTGCCGGCCGTCTGGGTGTTAAAACCGTGGCTGGATTTACCGGAAGCCCCATCTGGCATATGTTATATTCCTTTCCTGCAGTTTCGCAAAAGCAAATTGATCAGGGATATGACGAATTTGCAAGGCGTTGGATCCCGATTCTCGATGAGTATCAGAAGCTGGGTGTGCGCTTTGCGCTCGAGGTTCATCCTACTGAAATAGCCTTCGATATCGCCACAGCACGGCGTGCGCTGAAGGCCCTGAATAATCACCCGGCCTTTGGCTTTAACTACGATCCAAGTCATTTGGGCTACCAGGGCGTAGACTATGTGAAGTTTATTTATGAATTTGCAGACCGCATTTTTCATGTGCATATGAAAGATGCATACTGGAATGATCATCCCGGCGATATAGGTGTTTTCGGCGGGCATACCGAATTTGGCGATAACCGCCGGTACTGGAATTTTCGCAGCCTGGGACGGGGAAAAATTGATTTCGAGAGCATTATCCGGGCCCTGAACGATATTGGTTATTCCGGTCCCTTGTCGGTCGAATGGGAAGACAGCGGGATGAACCGGGAAGCCGGTGCTGCCGAAGCCTGTGAGTTTGTTCGCTATTCCGATTTTATGCCTTCGGATATCGCGTTCGACAAAGCCATGCAGAAATAGACGTTAGCTGTTAGCCATTAGCTGTTAGCTTTTAGCAGCTACACGTTAATAGTCTGAATGCTGTCAGATGGCCGGTTTCATACCAGCTTCGCTGTTTCTTTGTCTTCCGGTTTTCGGTCTCCCGTCTCCGTTATCCGGTGCCTACCAGCCGAGGAACAGCATGCCCGTGCCGCTCATCAGAATAACGAGTCCTGCAAAAAGGTGGACATAACGCTCCTGATTTTTAAACCGGATAAATGTCGCTCCTTTGTTACCCAGGTACACCAGGATCATCATCGTTGATATGGTAACAAGGCCAAAGATCAGCGACACCATAAACATGGAGGCAACCTGATGTTCGTAAGCCGGGAAAAGCAGCAGCGGAATAAGGACTTCACAGGGGCCGAATACAAAGATCAAAAAAAGCAGCCAGGGAGTCAGCCGGGCATCATCTTCCTTTTTTTCATCGACCGGGAGGTGATGAATTTCACGGATTCTTTTTGGCATCAGGAACCTGGGAAAATGGGCGTGGTGTGAGGATTTAAAATATTTGTAAATACCATACAAGGTATACGCAATGCCAAAAGTGAACAGCATCCAGGCGACGATCTCTCCGCGGAATGCTTCGATAAATTCAAGCCTGTTCAGGCTTATTCCGAGAGCAATGCCTATTGTCCCGATGAGAATTGAACTGCCCACATGACCGATCCCTGACAGCAGGGTGATCCACATCGTTTTGCCGGTCGACCATTGGCGGGCTTTGCTTAATACGATGAAGGGCAGGTAATGGTCAGGTCCCATAATCGTGTGAATGAAACCGAGCGACGCTGCCGACAGCAATAACAAATACAGTTCGTTCATACCCTTCCGTTATAAATTATTAATTAGCGAAGCCTGACAAGCAGCTCCGAACCCATTGTCAATATTAACGACGCTGATGCCGCTGGCACAACTGTTTAGCATAGCCAGCAGGGCAGACAGGCCCTGAAAGTTGGCGCCGTAACCGATGCTGGTCGGGACCCCGATCACCGGCTTGTCGACCAGACCGCCGACTACACTGGCCAGTGCGCCTTCCATGCCGGCAACCACGATGATAACTCTGGCCCGACGGATGATGTCAAGCTTGTTGAACAACCTGTGAATACCAGCTACGCCCACATCATAAACCGTTTCAACGGTATTCCCGAGAAAACGGGCGGTAACCGCCGCCTCTTCCGCCACCGGCAGATCGGATGTGCCTGCCGCAACTATGGCGATTATCCCTTTGGAGGATGGGGGAGTCTCTTTCTTCCAGGTCACCGTGCGTGCCAGCGGATGATAGCCGGCACCAGGGATCACGGTCAGGACAGCTTCTGCTGTTTCAGGGCTCACCCGTGTCGCCAGCACGTCTATCCCTTTTTCATACAGCCGGCGGGCGATCAGGCAAACCTGTTCCGTGGTTTTCCCCGAAGCATAAATGACCTCAGGAATGCCGGTTCTGGACTGACGTTCGGTATCGAGTGTCGCAAATCCCATCTCTTCAATTCCCCGGTCAGGAAAGTGGTTAAGCGCTTCGGTCAGATCAATTTCGCCCGACTTGTATTTCTCAAGGATGTCCTTTGGACTCATACCTGTTGATTAATCGTTTTAAAAACAGCCTTTTCAATTTCCTGCAGACTAACCCCGTTGGCCAGGGCAAGTCTCCTGATATCTTCCAGTTCGGGCTTGGAGGTTACCAGCCGCCCGTTGTAATAACTTTGCTTAACCTGTACCGGTCCGAAGGAAGTATTCAGGGTCACCAGTTCGCGGCGGAGCATATTCTTTTTCACCCGGTACTCCCGGATGCCAATTGAGGTACTGTTGGTGAAAATGACGGTTTTCATCTGGCTTGTCAGGTGCCCGGCACAAAGGACCGAAAGCACGTTTGCCGGCCTGGATTTCTTCATGATGACCGGAGTAAGCCAGGCATCGCTCGCGCCTGCCTGAAAAAGCTGATCCAGAATGAAATCGTAATGCTCCGGATTCATGTCGTCGATGTTGCATTCAAGCACCACCGCTTCTGCCGTTTGCAGGTCAGCGTGCCCGGATCCGGCTTCTTCACACAGGAATACCCGAAGCACATTCGGAACCTCGGTGTCGCGCGTACCTATTCCGTAACCTGTTTTAAGAATCCTGAAGCTGTTAACTTCCGTAAATTCATCAACAGTCGCCGCCAGTATGGCCGCACCTGTCGGTGTGGTGGCTTCATAATTTACCAGTCCGCTGCGAATCGGTATGTTTTTCAGGATCTCCGCTGTCGCAGGCGCGGGGACCGGCATAATGCCGTGGGCGCATTTTACGGTGCCTCCTCCCAACTGAACCGGTGAAGAATAAATTTTATCAACCTTCAGATAGTCCAGACAAATGGCCGCTCCAACAATGTCGGCAATGGAGTCGAGCGCTCCCACCTCATGAAAATGAACATGTTCCTTCGGTACCTGATGTACCTTTCCTTCGGCCACCGCCACTTCGTTGAAAATTTTCAATGAAAGCACTTTTACCTTTTCAGGAAGACTGCTTGCCCGGATAATTTCTTCAATGTGTCTCAAATGACGGTGTTTCTCATTTTCCTGGTTTTCAATAACCACATCGGCTTTTGTGCCCGAAATCCCCCGGCGCTGGTCCTTCCGAATGTCCAGATGAAACCCGGGAATATTCAGCCGGGCCATTTCGGTCTGCAGAAAAGCGGAATCCACGCCCAGATCGATCAGCGCTCCCAGGTTCATGTCTCCGCTGATCCCGGCAAAACAATCGTAGTAAAGTATTTTCATAATTTTGGTATCAAGATAAAAAGCTATTAGCAACCCTGTCACCCTCTTCCCGTTTCCGGTCTCCGGTCTCCGTTTTCCGCCAAACCCTATGCCCCATGCTTCTTTGCTGTTTTCAGTCCTCTGTTCAGTTTCCCGGAAACAAGACCTTCGCGGTCGATTCTGACTTCGCGGAATCCGGCAGCCTTGATCCGGTCAATGACCTCATCAGCCATCCGAAACAGCTTTGATAATTCGTCCTGCGGGACTTCGACCTGGCCGAATGTTCCATAATGCCGCACGCGAACGTCCCTGAATCCCATTTCGTTGAGGACGTTTTCTGCTTCCTCCACCTGGCGGAGCTTTTCGAGTGTGATGGTGTGATTATAAGGTATCCGCGAACTCAGACACGGACTGGCAGGCTTATCCCAATTAGGGAGCCCGAAATATCTGGCCATTTGGCGGATTTCATCCTTACTGACTTTGCAGGCAGCCATCGGGGCGAGAATGCGGTATTGTGCTGCAGCCTGCAAACCCGGACGGTAGTCGCCCAGGTCATCCTGGTTAGTCCCGCTCAAGACATCAAATCCGTCATATTTTTCCTTGATCGCCTGTAAATCATGAAACAGATGTTCCTTGCAGAAATAGCACCGGTTTTCCGGATTCTGATTATATCGCTCATCGGTCAACTCTTCAGTCTTAATGACCTCAAGCTGAACGTCGAATGCGCTGCAGAAATTTTTTGCCAGTTCAAAGTCCTTACTCTTCAGGCTTTCGGAATTCGAAATAACACCGATCGCGTTCTCACGACCCTGGAACCTGCGGGAAAGATAAAGAACAAGGGTCGAATCAATTCCTCCCGAAAAGGCAACGATAGAGCCTTTCCGCTCTTTAAACCAATGTTCCAACTGGTGGAGTTTATCCTGAAGCTGAGGGCTAAGCGTATTCATACTGCCGGTTTTTAAATAATTAAGATCGTAACATCTTTTTATTAAAAAGTATTACGATGAAACAAAAATAGAAAAAAAGCAGAACGAATAACTATTTTTATTTGTTAAAGATGCTAAATGGAAGCTGTTAGCCGTTAGCTGGTAGCTATTAGCAGGAAAAGCACCTTACAACCCTGCTACCCTGCTACCCTCTTCCTGTCTCCTGTCTCCCGTTTCCGGTCTCCATTTCCAAATTTCTTTTATCTTTGCGCCCATAAATCAATACGTGTTCTTGATAACCACGTAAAAAACAAGAAGTCATGCAAAATAAAGTTTCCGTTCTTTTTTTGGTAGCCGGGATCCTCTTTGCTGCTTGTATGCTGATCGCAAATATCTTAGCTTCAAAAATTATTATGATCGGTCCCTGGGCGGCTCCTGCGGGGGTTGTGGTTTTCCCCCTGGCCTACATCATTAATGATGTTATTGTGGAGGTGTGGGGATATGGCAGCGCGAGGCTGATCATTTGGGCCGGATTTGGGGTCAACATACTGGCGGCGCTTTTTTATATGATCGGAATTGCGCTTCCGTCAGCCCCCTTTTATGAAGGACAGGAGGCTTTCCGGATGATTCTCGGGAGTTCGGTGCGCATTGTGATTGCCAGTCTGATTGCTTATCTGGCGGGGTCCTTCCTGAATGCTTTTGTGATGAGCCGGTTTAAACTGATGACCAACGGCAGGAATTTTTCCCTGAGAGCGATTGTTTCGACAGTTGCCGGCGAAGGGGCTGATTCAGTTATTTTTATCTCCATTGCCTTTGCCGGAATTTTTCCGCTAAAAATGATCCTGACCATGATTGTTTCGCAGGCCTTGCTGAAAATAGCTTATGAGATTGTCGTGTTGCCTGTAACTGTCCTTGTGGTAAATAAAGTGAAGTCGCTTGAAGGGGAAGATGTTTTTGACCGTGGGGTCTCCTATAATCCGTTTCGAATAAAACAGATCTGATGGAGAAAGCTTTGGTTGTTTTTTCAGGAGGACAGGATTCGACAACCTGCTTGTTTTGGACAAAGGAAAGGTTTGCCGCGGTGGAAGCTGTTTCGTTTGATTATGGACAAAGGCATCGGCTGGAACTGCAGCTTGCAGAGTCGATTGCACGGAAAGCCGGGGTACCCTGGCGTGTTTTTAAGCTTGACCTGCCAGGCAGGATTACCAGCAATGCATTGACCAGTACCGATATCGCCGTTGAAACGGAGAAGCCGGCCGGGCGACCGCCCAATACCCTGGTTGAGGGGCGTAATATGCTTTTCCTGACTTATGCAGCGATATGGGCAAAATCGGAGGGTATTCATCAGCTGGTGACCGGCGTAGGGCAGGCTGATTACAGTGGCTATCCGGATTGTCGGGATGAGTTTATCCGTTCACTGAATCAGACCCTGAACCTGTCTATGGATTATGCGTATCAGATTCATACGCCCCTGATGTGGAAAAATAAGGAGGAGATCTGGCAGATGGCCGACGAATTAGGTATTTTTGACCTGGTTCGTTATGAAACACTCACCTGTTATAACGGGCTCGCCGGAGATGGCTGCGGGAACTGTCCTGCCTGTAAGCTCCGGCAGACTGGCCTGGAAAGGTATCTGCAGCGCAGGGACCGGCGGAACTGAGACACAGGTTTCTGTCCCCGCTGTGCCCCACGCTCCGTGCAATTTGACAATTTGAATTTTTTAAACTATGGACGAATTAAAACATTTAGGCAACGAAACCAATTACTTGTTTTCCTATACGACAGAAGTGCTGGAAACATTTGAAAATAAACATCCGGAAAGGGATTACTGGGTGAAATTCAATAATCCGGAATTTACAAGCCTTTGTCCGATAACGGGTCAGCCGGATTTTGCGACCATCTACATCAGTTATATGCCTGACAGGAAGATGGTTGAAAGCAAATCACTGAAGCTGTATCTGTTCAGCTACCGGAATCATGGCGCTTTTCATGAAGATTGCATCAATATCATCATGAACGACCTCATTAAGCTCATGGACCCGAGATACATCGAGGTTTGGGGTAAATTTCTTCCGCGTGGCGGATTGAGCATAGATCCGTATGCCAATTACGGCAGGCCCGGCACCAAATACGAGGAATTGGCCTGGTATCGTCTGCAACACCACGACATGAACCCGGAAAAGGTTGATAACCGATAAGAAATAAAAAAGGAGATGAAGAAGCTGCTTGGTTATTTGCTGACACCATTTTATATGTTGGCTTTTTTGTTGCTGATTGTTGTGTTCCATCCGGTTCAGATGGTCTGCCGACGGATTGGGGGATATCAGTTGCGTAAAAAGTCGGTGGATGTTTTAAATTTTTTCCTGATATACAGTCTGCTGATCCTGGGAGCCAGGATCAGGTTTCGGGGGTTTGGGCTTCTTCCGGAGGGACGGCCGTTAATTATCGTTTCCAATCATCAAAGTCTGTTGGATATTCCGCCAATTGTCTGGGGATTCAGGAAACATCACCCGAAATTTGTCTCCAAGAAAGAATTAGGGAAGGGGATTCCCAGTATCTCCTATAATTTAAGGCATGGCGGTTCTGTTCTGATTGACCGTGAAAACGGGAGGCAGTCAATACTTGAAATTGCCCGTCTGGGCAAACACATTGAAAAGGAGAACTACAGCGCCAGTATTTTCCCGGAAGGAACACGCAGCAGAACGGGCGAGGTGAAGCATTTTCAATATCCTGGCATTGCTGCCCTTATGCGGTCGGCTCCATCGGCCTGGATTGTTCCTTTTGTCATCGACGGGAACAGCCGCTTAATGAAGCACGGCTACTATCCGCTTCTGTTTGGCACACGGCTCACCTACACGGTTCTCCAGCCTATTGATCCCGCCGGTCGTGATCCAAAGGAACTGACCGAAGAACTGGAACAGAAAATCAGGGAAGCGCTGGGACAGGACACAGCAAAAAAATAGCCGGATTGGTGGTCCGGCTATTCTGAAAGAAATATCTGATTAAGCAGGCATTTCCGGCAAGCTCCAGGGAGCGCGGTAAGTGTGCTTAATAAGTTCTGCAGCAAATTGTTTTGCGGGAATCGGGTCTGTCCAGGTCTTGTCGAACGTTGGGTGACCATCGTGAATTTTGAAACCGTCACGGACAACAGTTTTAACTGTCTCGTCATCGGTAAGATTGGTAAACTGCATGTTTACACCATCCCATTGCAGTTCCTTATTCAGGCCCTGTAAACGGACAGCCAGAACACCCATGACAACCATTTCATTGAACGGTCCGGCTTCACTGAAATCAGATGCTGTTTTGATACGGTTTTCCGGACTTTCCTTACAAGCACGAACCCAATCCATTTCATGGCTGGCTTCTACCCTGCGGCGGAATTTCGGTGCATTGGGAACGCGACCTGATAACAACCAGGGATCTCTTCCGTAGCAACCGCATATGAGCGTGTCTTTCGTTCCGTGGAAGGCCACGTAGCCACCGGCATTGTTCGGTTCTTTCCCTGCCGGCCAGCCTTTTGGAAGCATCGGTTTGATGCCGCCGTCGTACCAGTTCACTTCAACTTCAGGAAGTTTAACTTTCATCTTTTTCTGCGGTTTTCTTTCCGGGAAAGTTAAACGGACCGACTGTGCAGTCGGAGCGCAGTCATTGAGTAACAACGTAGAATTGCCCTGAACCTTAGTTGGATAACCTAATTCAAGTCCTGTGAAAACAGGATGCAGAATGTGGCAGGCCATATCACCAAGTGCACCTGTACCATAATCCCACCAGCCGCGCCAGTTCCATGGGTGATAAATTTCATTGTAAGGCCGCATCTTTGCCGGTCCGACAAATAAATCCCAGTCAAGCGTTTCAGGCACCCACTGCCCGTTTTCCGGGGTGTTCAGTCCCTGCGGCCAGATGGGGCGGTCGGTGAACGAGTCGACTTTGGTGACTTCGCCGATCTCGCCGTTCGCGATCCATTCAATAACCTGATTAACGCCTTCGCCCGATGACCCCTGATTCCCCATTTGTGTGGCAACTTTGTGCTTGTCGGCCAGTTTGGTCAGCAACCTTGATTCATAGACCGAATGTGTCAATGGTTTTTGAAGATAGACGTGTTTTCCCATCGCCATGGCGTGAGCAGCTATAAGGGCATGGGTATGGTCGGCTGTTGCGATGACAACGGCGTCGAACTGATTCGCCATTTCGTCATACATTTTACGCCAATCCTTGTATTTTTTTGCATTCGGGAAAAATTCAAAGGTACGATTCGCATATTTCCAGTCCACATCACAAAGGCCAACGATATTTTCTGATTGCAGGTTCTTCAGGTTAGCGAAACCCATACCCCCAATACCAACACCTACAATGTTTAACTTATCGCTCGGAGCTTTATGCCCCAGCCCGGCGATAACACTGCTTGGAAGAACCGTAATTCCCGCCGCTACTGCTGCTGTAGTCCCCAGAAATGACCTTCTGGAAAAACTGTTTGTCTTATTCGACATTTGTTCCATAGTTTTTAAATAATTTTAATTTGATTTAGGTATTACTCTGATCAATTTTTTCACGATGTCAAAATCTTTTCAGAAAAACAGTTAAAGATATAACTATCCGTCTTATTGGCAAAGCGGTTTTCACCTGTTTTTAAATTTTGTTTTTTACAGACAAGGGAATAACAGCTTCTTAAACGTTCATAAAGATAGTTTTTGTCTATTCCCTTTAAAAAAAATCAATTTGACAGGCCTAAACAGCCTGCGTATCTTTACGGCTGAAAAAAAACAACCGAAATAAAGACTTTTAAATTTCACCAAAGTAATATTTTAAAAATGAAGACGATTGGAGATAAATTTCCGGAATTTAAAAAAACAGCGGTAGTCTCGCTGGAAGCCGGAAAAGAGTTTGACACCGTGACAAACGAAAACCTGAAAGGAAAGTGGAGTGTGATTTTTTGGTGGCCAAAAGATTTCACGTTCGTGTGCCCCACGGAAATTACCCGTTTTAACGATCATTTTGGAGAATTCGAGAGACTGGATACGCGGCTCCTGGGTGCATCGACCGATTCGGAATATGTCCACCTGGCATGGCGTAATGCACATCCGGGTTTAAAACGATTGAAATTCCCGATGCTGGCAGATACTTCAAAATCGCTCGCGGAAGAGTTAGGTATTCTGGAGAAGGAAGAGAAGATTGCCTACCGGGCGACTTTTATTGTTGATCCGGAAGGTGTTATTCGCTGGGTAAATGTAAACGACCTGGGTGTGGGGCGGAATGTTCCGGAAGCGGTTCGGGTGCTGGAAGCGTTGCAAACAGGCGAATTGACCCCCTGTGATTGGGTGCCGGGAGAGGCAACATTATAATTTAAAAATAAAGGCTGCCTCAACGAGACAGCCTTTATTTTTTTAAAAGTCTCCGTTCCCGCCAAAATCCATTTCGTTTGCACCTCCTCCGGATTCAGCACGGTCATTTTTATAATTATTGATCTTGTAGCTTAAAGTCAGGGTCAGTATCCGTGGTTCCCGTTCAAATTTATTGTACGATTTGAAATTCGGCCCCATGGTTGTACCCTCGAACTTGCCTGTCCCCAGGATATCCTGAAGGCTTACGGTAGCCGTGAGTTTCTTTTTCATCAGGTCTTGCCGGTATGAAACATTGGTGTAAAGCATGCCTTTCTGATCACCCTGCACCGAAATGGATGGCCCCCTGTACATACCCATAAGCTGCAGTCGGCTGTCGGGCGAAAACTTAAATATCGTGCTGAGCCTTCCGTCAATATTCGTACTTTCACGTTCAATCAATTCCCCTTCTGACTGGTCTTCGATCCGGTAATTGTAAACCGACACACTGCCGTTAATCTGCAGCCATTTTGCGGGATTGATATCGGCCATTAATTCGGATCCAAGTGAATAGTCGTGATTCAGGTTAACGGTTGTTTCATATAGGATACCGTCATCGCCCAGTTCGTCGACATGGGTGATCAAACCGTTTGTGATCCTGTAAAAACCCTCCAGCGAAATAAAAGAAGCGCCTAGCCGTTTGAGCAGGCCCAACTCGTAGGAGTTGGTATATTCCGGCTCAAGGTCGGGATTTCCGGTTCGAATGGAATACTGGTCACGGTACTCAGGGAAAGGATCCAGGTCTCTTCCTCGCGGCCGGTTGATCCTGCGGCTGTAGCTGGTCATGAGCTGGTAATTTCCGGGCAGGTCAAGCGACAGGTGGGCTGTCGGAAAAAAGTCAAACCGGTCGAGCTTATACGATTGATCGGTACGCGGCAGGTAGGTTTGTCGTTTGGTATATTCGCCCCTGGTTCCCAGCATATACTGCAGCGGTCCCACTTTGCTCGAAACGGTGGCATAAAGCGAATGGATGTCGCGTTCAAAATCCTGATAATTACTGAAGTTATTATCTCTTTCCCAGGTTTGTGAGGTGTTGTTATACCGTTCAAGCAGATAATCTTCGGTCGACCGGTCAAGTCGGCTTTGGAAGCCCGCTTCCAGCTTTCCTGCAGTACCCAGCGGGCGTGTATAATCGGCCTGGAGGCGGTATTCGTTGTCCGCTTCATCTTCTGTACTGCGCAGGCGCAGGTTGTCGCCATCCTCAATGAGCTGGTAATTGGAATCGGCCATGTATTCGTTTTCTTCGTCGGTATCGTCGCCGTTACGGTGGGAATAATAGGCAAGTGCTTCCAGTTTATGGGTTCCTTCCTTGTTAAACATGTGCTGCAGGTTAATGCTTCCGTTCACGAAATCGCCGGCCCGCTTTCCCGGATCACGCTCGACCGAATAGCGGTCGACCGAAGCCGGAATGGTGTACCGGTGAATATTCGACTGGCCCCCCCCTTCAAAACTGTAATAGCCGTAATTCGCAATAAACCCCAGCGTCGTTTTGTCCGACAGGAAGAGGTCAGCTCCTGCCTTGAATTCGTAACCGCTGCGGGCGAATCCCCGCTCTCCATCTTTGATCAGGTATTCGGTGGTGTCCTCTCCATAGGTTTCCCTGCTGGAAAAATTCTTCCCGGTAAAGTTGCGGTCGCTGAAGTCGGCCCCTACGGTAAAGCTTGCCTTTTCTGTTTTCTTATTCAGTGTTATATCGAGTTGCTGTTTATCGTTTGTTCCGATCATGGCATTGATGACCCCGTTGATCCCGGTTTGGGCATTCTTTTTCATCACGACATTGATGATTCCTGCCATACCATCCGGATCATATCTGGCCGACGGATTCGTGATGATTTCAATATTTTCGATGGCCGAAGCAGGGATTTGCTGCAAAGCATCACTGCCGGTGAGTACGCTTGGTCGACCGTCGATCAGAACCGTAAAGCTCGATGATCCCCGGAGCGATACGTTTCCTTCAATATCGACCTGTACGGAAGGGGCATTCTCCAGGGCGTCAACCGCCGTACCTCCAATGGCATGGATATCCTGGGAGATATTGATCACCTTCTTATCTACTTTGTACTCTACCCGGGGTTTTTGCGCAACCACTTCCACTTCGTTTATATTCTCGGTGACCGCTTCAAGTTTAATGACCCCGAGGTCGATTTGCCTGGCTGAAGGAGTAATTTGTACGTTGTTAATGCGTGTTTTATTGAATCCGATGAAATTTGCTTCTACATAGAAACGACCGGGAGTGAGGTTGCCGATCCGGAATAAGCCCTGTGCGTCAGTGATTCCTCCTGTTACCAGCGTGGAGTCACTGCTGTTAAAGACCGATATATTGGCATATTCCATCGCTGTGTTCGATTCCCGTTCAACCACTTTCCCTTTTATCTGAAATCTGGCCGGTGCCGCTTCCGGTGTTTCCGCTTCCGCACCCGAAGGCTGTGCAACAGCAGCGATGCCTGCAAATAAAAATAGTACTAAAAATAATGTCCGCATGCTTTGTTTTTTTGTTCTGTATGTTAAGACAGTGAAAAGAACAGGTGGTTTAAAAGGGAATCGAGAAATCTTGTTAATAATTGTAAACACCGTTTTTTTCATAAAAAGTGCCGGGAACGGGTGAATTAACGCATTTATCGGAAAGTCCTTTTACGGGAATTTTTAATTTAACTATCTTTGATCATATTATTGCAAACTAATTTTTATCAACTTAAGTCTATAAAAAGTAATCAAAAGATGAAAAATGTAAGTGATTTGTTTAAAGCAGCTTTCATACTGATGGCTGTTTCAGTTTCTTCGGTAAGTGTGATTTCTTGTGGAAGCGCGCAGAAGAAGACAGAAGAAGGTCCCAAAAAGGACATTGGGATTCAGTTGTATTCTGTTCGGGATGATATGAAAGCCAGTCCTGATTCGACCATTGCCAGACTGGGCGAAATTGGATATACGTACGCAGAAGCCGCAGGGTATAATGAGGGCTTGTTTTACGGGATGGAACCTGCGGCGTTTAAAGCTTTGTTGGAAAGCAACGGGATGAAGCTGAAAGGTTCGCATACCGGCCCGAATTTGCCGAAAGAAGGTGAATGGGATCAGGCGATGCAGTGGTGGGACGCCTGTATTGCAGCCCATCAGGCAGCAGGAGTGGAATGGATCGTTAAGCCGTCGATGGGAGCTGAAGCTTATCGCAGTCTGGACACCTTAAAAATGTATTGCGACTACTACAATGCCATAGGTGAAAAATGTAATGCTGCCGGTATCCGCTTTGGCTATCACAATCACGCACATGAGTTCGATACGGTGCTGGACAGCCAGATCGTTTATAATTATATGCTGGAGAATACCGATCCTGCCAAGGTTATGTTTGAACTCGATCTCTATTGGATTATGAAAGGCGGGAAAAATGCCGTTGATTACTTTAACCAATATCCCGGGCGTTTCGAGGTTTACCACGTGAAAGATGAAAAGGAACTGGGTGCCAGCGGAACGATGGATTTCAAAACAGCCTTCGATATGGCCGAAAAGGCGGGTATGAAACACTACGTTGTGGAGGTTGAACGTTACGATTTTGAACCGATCGTAAGTGTTCAGAAAAGTTTTGAATACCTGAATAACGCCGAGTTTGCCAAATAAAACGCGATAAAACAGATACGGATTGCCCCGGCGTGTTCTTCTTTAATGCCGGGGCAATTCATTTTATGCTTTTTTGGTGCCGAACAAGGGATCGATCTTCAAAAATGCAGCAACAATGAAACCCGGGACTGTGCAAATCAGAACCCAGATGAAAAAATGCTGATAGCCGATCAACTCCTGTATTTTTCCGCTTACCATGCCCGGTAACATCATGCCCAGGGCCATAAACCCAGTGCAAAGAGCGTAATGAGCGGTCTGGTATTTGCCCTGCGACAGGTAAATCATATACAACATATAAGCGGTGAAGCCAAATCCATATCCAAACTGCTCAATGACCACACAGGAGGTGACGACGGCCAGGCTGTCAGGCTGAGCAAAAGCCATATAGACATAGACCAGGTTTGGTACATTCATCGCCGCAACCATCGGCCATAACCACCTCCCGATACCATGGCGCGATACGGCAATTCCGCCAAGAATCCCGCCCAGCGTAAGCGCGACAACCCCCGCAGTTCCATAAATAAAGCCAATATTGGCGGTAGTCAGTCCCAGCCCGCCCTCGGACGGATTATCCAACAGGAAAGGAGAAGCTAGTTTAACCAGTTGAGCTTCGCCGAGGCGATAGACCAAAATAAAGATCAGACCAACGGCAACACCAGGTTTTGTGAAAAAGGAAATAAATGTTTCCGCAAAATCCCGGAGTACTTCGGTCATATTTTTATTTCCTCTTTTTTCGTCCGAAACCGGATAAGGGAGTATCAGCATATGCCAAAGGAAAAAAGCAACAAATAGTCCGGCAAGTATGAAAAATGTCAGGCTCCATGCCCTTGAAAGCTCGTTCGACGTGCTTTCAAGGTAACCGGCCAGAATGACAAGCGGTCCTTGTCCGGCCAGCATCGCAAAACGGTAAAAGGTATTTCTGATGCCGACAAAAAAAGCCTGCTTCTGCTCCGACAGTCCCAGCATGTAAAAGCCATCGGCAGCTATATCGTGCGTGGCCGAGGAGAACGCCATCAGCCAGAGAAAGGCCAGACTATATTGTACAAAGTTGCCTGCAGGTATGGTGAAAGCAACGCCGGCCAGACCTGCCCCCACCAGCAACTGCATACTGATGATCCAGAAGCGTTTTGTCCGCAGATTATCGACCAGGGGGCTCCAAAAGGGCTTGATCACCCAGGGCAGGTATAACCAGCTTGTGTACAAGGCGATGTCGGTATTCGATAAGCCCAGGCGTTTGTACATGATCACCGAAACGGTCATGACAACCACGTACGGAAGCCCTTCTGCAAAATAAAGCGAGGGGATCCAGGCCCATGCATTGCGTGTGGTAATTTTCTTCATTAAGTTTAGGTTGAATACGGTTTTTGTTCAGAATAAATTTTCTTTAGAATGGTGTCTTTGAAATAATGGAATAATATCTTTTCATAGGGGTAACCCCGTTCGCCCATGACCGCAGCGCCGATCTGGCAAAGTCCCGCTCCGTGTCCCCATCCCGCTCCGGTCAACACAAATTTTTTGGGGATTCCGTTCTGCACCTCCGGATGATCAACTACAAAGGCCGAGCTGTAAAGGTGCGAGTTGGAGAGCGCCCTTCTGATTTCCAATTCCTTTCCGATAATCAGGATTTTTTTTGTTCCGGTAATCTTCAGTTTAATCAGACGGGCCGAATAGCCCCGCTCGATGGGTTGCAGACTGATGACCTCTCCAAAGTCGATCCCGGTCTTCTTTAACAGCAATGTGGAAAGTTCCTCTTGGGTATAGGTGACCTGCCAGCGGTAAAAGTCGGACGTGGCCTGGTCAAAGCCGGGCAGCACCTGCGACAGGATCTTTTTATCGCCGGTATTGCAAAAGGCGGGCGGATTGGACCGGATCCATTTTTCAGCTTCCGTTTCAATCCGAAGATCAGGCAGATCTGCTTCCCTTTGGTCGTCCCTGACACGAACCAGATAACTATGTGGCCGTGGCTCCCAGATATATTCGAAGTTTTCCGAGATGCCACCGCAACATTTTGAAAACCGGGCATCACAGATCTCGCCATCGCCAAAGAGCACTTCGCCGAATGTCGCATTGATAGCGTCATTCACCTTTGTATTGATAATTTTTGTGATCCCCTGGTAACGCTGGCAATGGTCATCGGCGCATACATCAAAATGTGTATGATCTTCCCGGTCGTACCAGCGGATCTGCTCATCGGGGCTGTCAGGGGTAGTCCGGATTTGAGGGCGCTTGCTTCGCTCAATTTGCGCCAGCAGCCAGCTCCTGGAAATGACGGCATGCGCTTTTAACAGTTCTGCTGAACTGGTGGCGCTCATTTCGGACGAGATCACCGAACACAGGTAATCTTCGAGCGGGATGATATTGATGGCTCGAAGCCTGTCATCTTCCACGATTAACTTCAGATCACCCCTAAAGCGCTGCTCTTCCTGTTGTTCCCAGTGAAATCCGATCCCAATGGTTACATTTTTCAGCGTAAAGGAATCGGTTGGGGCGGCGGAGCTGAATTTAAATTCGCCGGCTGTTTCGTTGACGCCGTTTCCGCCGGTGAGCACGATTGCACCATCGCAAACGATGGCGCGGAATTGGCGATCAGTGTTTGCGCCCGACCCGAAGTCTCCATGAAGTCCGAAACTGATTTCAGGAGCGGCCACGATGCCTACCTGGATAGTGGGTTGCTGGTTCATAGGTTTGATCTTATTGTTTGCATTAGCTCATTAAAAGCCGTGTCATTAATGGTGACCTGACTATAAATGTCAGCCAGATCGCCGTGACTCAGCTTATCGAAATCTTCCTTTCGGGGCAAGATGGCCAGGCCTCCGAATTCAACCGACGCCGGACTCATCATGATCTGTTTTTCCCCCTGCTCAAAAAACTGACGGGGACGTTGGCGGTCGCGGGGAAAAATCACAATCTTCCAGCTACCGTTTTCAAAACCTGAAAGGATGTTCATCATTGGTTCGTCTTTCTGGCCGCGTTTCTCCAGGGCCGTTAAAACCAGCATAAAGTGCCGGATGACTGCGGGGGCTGATGCTGAAGTCATGCAAATAAATTTTCGCAGATACTCCTTTCCTGCCCATTGCATCTTGATCTGGTCATCCTGGTACAACGTTCCGCCGTAGAGCCCCGTAATCTTCCCGATTTCCCGCTCGGCGGGCATCAGCATTTTTGTCCCGGCCTGGAAATGGAAATGATCAGGGGCGGAAGCTCCGCTTTGCGGTCCGTTGTAAAAGAGTGTGAATCCAGGTAGTTCCCGGCTTAACTGAAGCATATCGGGAAAATACGGCATAATCGACTGGGGAAGATGCTCATTGAGCGGAATTGTCAGATGTTCAGGGAAGATGGGGAAGGGATTGACTAAAATGGTATACCTGCCTTTAAAGTCAACTCCTTGTTGCTCTTTCGGACGGTTTTTTTCGCATAAAAAGCAAGGTCGTTCCCGGATCGACGCATCGTCGGTTTTTGCTGCCGACGAACGGATCCGCTCCGGGTTGAATTGGGCTGTGATCTGAAATTCCCCAAATGAGAAATTTCTGGATTCGATTTTGTCCATACCCGCCAGGTTGTCACGGAACAAGGGCCAATCTTTCTTTTGCTGAGTAATGAGCAGACTAACCTTTTCTGACAGCGATAGGTTGTATGTGGAGGGAATTGTCATAAGCTAACGGCTAATAGCTGACAGCTCATTCATCCTGATCCTTGTCTTGAGTTCGATCGTCCTCAGCTTATCCTTATACGCGTCGTGTGCATTGAGTTTCGCGACATCGAGTGAGGCGTCCGAATTGTCTTCCCAGCGGCGGCAAAGATAGACAGGTTCATAAATACGTCCGATCTTCCATTTTCGGGATATGGCCAGTCCGATGGCGTAATCTTCCCCGTAACTGGTATTGGGAATACGGATCTCTCTGACAACCGGCGTGTAAAACGCACGCGGAGCTCCCAGACCGTTTATTCGCAGCGCATTGTTCGGGCCGTTGTCAGGGCTCCACTCTTTATGGTCAATGATTCCCGGAGGTATCGGATTGAGCATAAAGTCGCACATCTGGTACGATCCGATCACCATGGCGCACTTTTCTTTGTGAAATTTATCAACAATCTGCTGGAGTGTTGTTGTGCCGGCGTAAAGGTCGTCGCTGTCGAGCTGCACGGCAAAACGCCCGCATTGGTTATGAAAGACGGCTTCGTTCCAGCAGCCTCCAATGCCAAGATCGGTACGTTCGGGTTGAAGGCAGATCAGCCGCTGGTCGTTGTACTGTGCGAGGAGTTCTGTGGTCCCATCGGTCGAATGGTTATCGACAACAATCAGGTTAAAAGGGAATGTCGTTTCTTGTTTCAAAACCGAATCAACCGCATCGCCGATGGTCCTTACGCGATTACGGACGGGGATTACGACGGTGGCCTCGACAGGGAAACTACCGGAAAAAAGTACTTCCCGGAAACCAGGCTTCAAAAATGCGCCAATCTTCTTCAGATGGGTGGTACAGGCGGCTTCCATCTCGATTTGCCTGGCCCGGGCGGAGCCGCTCACATAGTCAAACATTTTTTCGCCCGACTGGCGGGTGTCGGTCTCTTTCGTCGTAAACAGGTATTCCGGAATGCGAACCAGCTCTCCCATACGGGAGGCCAGCAGGCGAAGCGCGTAATAGCCCGCATATTCCCAGGTTTCGTTTACTTCTGCCGGGTAAGCCTGAAGGACTTCTTTCGGGAATAGCTGGGCCGGTCCGAAGTTAAACTCATCCCGCAGGCTTCCCTGCTGATAGTCATTCACCGGATGATTCAGGGTTTTCCCTTCTTTAATTTCATAATAATCGCTGTATACCATGCCGGCTCCGGTATCCGAGGCCACGCCGGCCAGACGCTCCAGGGCAAATTGTCCCGGTTCTGCTGTACCGGCCTGTAAGGCAACCAGGGCAAAGTCGGCCTTGACATGCAGCGCAATCTGCCTGATATTTCCGACTGAAAGGGGTTGAAGGCTAACCAGCGTTTCGGCATGCTCAAAACTGGCGTTAACCGGGCTGATCACATATACAGAGCCGGTCAGCCCGGACCGGCGCATTTTTTTGATCGTTTGCCGGGTTTCTTCCTCGCCGCTGTACGCGATAATACAATCTATCTTCATGATTCAAAGTCTAATACTAAATACTAAAAACTAACAGATGGAAGCTTCTTCTACCATTTAATTTTTACCGGTCTTGACAGTTCGCTTTCATTATTGAGCCGGTCGAGGGCCGATACCCGGAATTCATATGCCTCTCTTTTCCCGTCACTCTCCTCAAGCTTGATCTTTGTTGATTGGGTAATCAGCAGGATAGAGCGTGGATCGTCCGGATTGAAGGTTTCCCCTTTTTTGGTCTTATAGATCACGTAACGGACCGGACGATCCATCTCAGTTTTTGCTTTTTTTGATTTCCATCGTATTTCCTGTCCCCGTTTTTTCGGCTTGTCCAGCCTGGCCGGAGGTTGGTCGTCGATCCATTTCATCGGAGGAACCAGGGCCGGATAATGATACAGGTCGCGCTGCAGACTGTCCTGGAATCCCATCAGATCGCGCTGAAGATGTTTGGCACTGTAGAATGCACCGCCCCCGATACCGTCAATTTTGCGCATTAACCTGATTTGACGGGTGAGTTGGTCAGGCTGCCTCCATTCCGGAACAGTGGAATTGTATTCTGATTTATAGAGCGCCTGCCCGATGTAAAGGCCCCGGTCGAACCGGTTCTCGTTCCACCAGTGGCAAAGGAGTTCAAAATTAACCGACGGATGGCCGATCTGCCAGTAAAGCTGTGGCAGAACATAGTCGATCCAACCGCTTTGCTGCCATTTCAGGATATCGGCATAAAGATGGTCATAGTTGGTCGTTCCTGCCATGGTGAGCGAACCTCTGGCATCATCAGCCTGGTTCCGCCATACTCCAAAAGGGCTGATCCCAAACTTCACCCAGGGCTTGGTGTTTTTGATCGCCTCCGAGAGCAGTCGGATCGTTTCATCAACATTGTTTCGCCGCCAGTCATTGATCTGGTCAGGCCTGAAGGGGCCCGGATACTGATAATAGGTGAGCAGGTCGGGGAAGGGGACTCCTGCTACGGGATAAGGATAGAAATAATCGTCGAAATGAATGGCGTCGACATCGTAACGGCTGACAACGTCTTTCACGACTTCAACAATAAACGCGCGCGTTTCCGGAAGGCCTGGGTTGAAATATAATTTCCCGCCATAGCTGACAATCCATTCCGGATGCTGAAAGGCTATGTGTCCGGCGGCCAAAGGTTCGGTAGTATGCTGGGCTACGCGGTAGGGGTTACACCAGAGATGAAACTCCATATTCCGTTTATGACATTCGTCGATCCAGAAAGCCAGGGGGTCATAGCCTGGATCTTTCCCCGGCGTACCGGTCAGATAACGGGACCAGGGTTCCAGCTTTGACGGATAAAAGGCATCGCCGGCAGGCCGGCCCTGAAAGATAACGGCATTGATCCCGTTTTTCCGAAGCATGTCGAGCATGCCGGCTGCCTCCTGTTTTTGCTGGTCGGCGCTCAGCCCCGGACGCGAAGGCCAGTCGATGTTGTTAACAGTAGCCACCCACGCTGCGCGGAATTCATATTTGGGCGGGATAGCCTGCGAACCAAAGGCAAGCAGGATGAATGAAAGGAGAAGGGAATGTTTCAGATACATGACTATATTTTAATAAAGATCTTTTTCCGGTACAAAATAAATCCAACTATCCAGAACAGAAGGGCGAAATGAAGGGCAAAAAGCAATGATCCGTTCAGATTTCCCGTCCACGGTACCAGCAGTTCGCGGTAGATAAATGTTTTCAATGTGATTTGTTCGCCAGTGGATGCACCCACACGGATCAGCCCGAGCAGGTCGGCCCAAATCCCCGCGAGCATAAAAATAAAGAGCGGATTCATCCCGAAAACCAGTAACGGATGCGCCCATTTTTGTTTTCCTTTAATGTCGATGATCCAGATGAGTATGGACAGCAGAATAGCGGCAAGACCGCTGGTATAAAGGACATATGAACTTGACCAGAGGGGTTTGTTGATCGGGAACAGGGGGTTCCACAAAAGTCCTGTGACCACGCCTGCCACTCCCCAGCCTGCCAGCTTGCCTGCGGCCATCCGCTTGTCCTGGTTGCGGTCGACAATTCGCCCGGCAAAAAACCCAAACAGGATATTAACGGTGGCGGGCAGCGTGCTTAACAGACCTTCCGGATCGAAGGGAACTCCAAATCCTCGATAAAGGTGGTTTTCTCCTAAAACAAGCAGATCAAAATACCTCACGGCATTGCCTTCGGGCGAAAGGGGCTGATCGCCGCCAAACAGGTAAAGGATTCCCCAATAACCTGCCAGTAAAGCCGCAGCTATGACGTAATTCCACCTGATCCGCGTGAATAGGACTATGAATGAGGCCAGTCCGTAGCCAAGGGCAATGCGTTGTAACACACCCATGATTCGCAGTGTGCTGAACTGAAAATTGGTGAACGGGAAAGCATTCAGGAAGAGTCCCAGGGCGAAAATCAACACCATCCTCCGGATGACTCTCACAGGCATTGCTGTGCCGGGAGGTTGTTTCTTGAACGAATACCACATGGCCGTTCCCACAATGAACATGAAAAACGGAAAGACCAGGTCCGTTGGTGTGCAGCCATGCCAGCTTGCATGGCGTAACGGGGCATAAATATGGCTCCAACTGCCCGGGTTATTGACAATGATCATCAGTACGATGGTCAGTCCTCTTAGTACATCAAGGGCCACCATGCGTTGCACCTGTCTGTTCATGCGCGTGTTGTCAAATTTAAGGGTAGTAACGGACAAAGGCTTCCATGGCTTCATACTCCGCCATACCCAACTGATTATAAAGGGCAGCCGTGGCATGGTTCCGGTCTTCGGCCCGCTGCCAGAATTCACGTGAATCATCGCCCATAAACATGGCTCCTTCCTTTTGCGACTGATGCCGGAAAATAGCTTCCCGCTTTTTATAAAGTTCCTCGGGACTGATCGGAACAGCCATTTCAATCTCGTCGATATCCCATTCGTGCCATGCACCGCGATAGAGCCACAACCAGCAGTCTTTCATCCAGTCATCGTCCCTGACGTCTTCGAGGGCATACAGAATGGCATCGAGGCAAACCCGGTGAGTCCCGTGCGGATCAGACAGGTCGCCGGCCGCAAAGATCTGGTGCGGCCTGATCTCCCGAAGGAAGCTTTTAATGATCTCAATATCGGAAAGGCCTATCGGCTTTTTTTGAATGTCACCGGTCTCATAAAACGGAAGATCCAGGAAATGCGTATTCTCCAGCTTGACGCCGGCATAATGACACGCAGCCTTTGCCTCCATTCGCCTGATCAGGCTTTTTATTTTCAGGACATCCGGTATATCTTTTTCACCTTCGGTCTTATTGTTCAGGAAAGAAGTCGTCTTTTCGTATTGAATTCTTTGTTTATCATTCTCCGGATCATAGTAATTGGTATAGGAACTATGGAAGGAGATAAACCGGCTGGCATATTCGTCCGATACGGCTATATTTCCCGATACCTGATAGGCCACATGAACATCATGGCCCTGCTCTACAAGTCGGATGAGCGTGCCACCCATCGAAATTACGTCATCGTCGGGATGGGGGCTGAAAATAATAACCCGTTTTTTCCCCGGTGTTTGCCGTTCCGGGCGGTAGGTATCGTCGGCATTCGGTTTTCCTCCCGGCCAGCCCGTAATCGTGTGCTGAAGGTCATTGAATATTTTTATATTGATCCCGTAAGCCGATCCTTTTTCGGAGATCAGTTCACTTAATCCATTTGTAATGTAATCATTGTTGGTCAGTTTCAGGATCGATTTGCCTGTTTGCTGACACAGCCAGACGACTGCCTTGAGCACGAGCTTATCTGAATTCCAGTCGCACGAATCGACCATCCATGGCGTTTTAACGCGGGTAAGCTGCATGGCCGCGCCCAAATCAAGGTAAATCATGGCGTTGTTGTGCAATTGCAGATAACTGGCCGGAACCTGCTCAGTTACCGGACCTTCGATGGTCTTTTTCAGGATATCTGCCTTTGCTTCGCCAAAACCAAGGAGAATCACTTTCCGGGCTTTCATGATGTTGTCAATTCCCATGGTGATCGCCCTTCCCGGCACGTTAATGACGCCCCCGAACTTTTTGGCTACATCCTGCTTCGTGGACGTGTCAAGCACGACCAGGCGGGTTTTTGAATTCATTTGTGATCCGGGTTCGTTAAAGCCAACTACCCCGTTACGGCCAATGCCCAGGATCTGGATGTCAATCCCGCCCAACTCCTGAATTTTTTTATCGTATTCCCGGCAAAACTGGTAAACCTCGCTTATGGGCAGGTCTCCCCGGGGAATAAAGATGTGTTCAGGCAAAATATCGACATGACTGAAAAAATGTTTATGCATGTAGCTGTGATACGAATAGATGGAGTCTGACTCCATGGGGTAATACTCGTCAACATTGAAAGTGATCACATTTTTAAAACTTAAACCTTCCTGCCTGTGCATTCGGGTAAGTTCCTGGTAAATCCCGTTGGGAGTCGAACCCGTCGGAAGCCCGATAACGCAGTATTTTCCCTGCCGCTGCTTCTCTTTTATTTCCATCGCGATTTCCCTGGCCGCCTGGGCTGAAGCTTCTTCCGATTCTTCATAGATGTCGGTGGGAATTTTTTCATATTTGGTCAGAACATCCTGGTGTGCGAGGTTTTTAGGTTTATGATAGGACATCCGGCGAAACAGCGGATTCTTTGAAGTTAATTTTTTTGGTAAGTCCATGGTCATTCCATCTTTTTAAGTGTCCGGTAATTTCAAAATTAAGTATTAAAACGTAACCAACAAAAATTTGTCATACATATTACAGATTTTTATCTGTTAATGCAGCTACCAATTGCCAGAACTAAAATAACAGCATCCGGCGAGATTAGCAAGTCTGAGGAGTAAAGCGGCGTCCAAAAAATGACAAACCAATGAAATGATTTTCGGCGTGATATTAAAAGTGAAAGTTACTTTAATAATGAAGGAAGTAAATGATATTGGATTTGAAAAATTTGATATCTTTGTCGTAATCGAGGTATCTGGCGGTAACCTTCTGTTACTGTGCAGGTACTTTAAATCGGACAGCGAACCGGGATCATCCCGGCGAGCTCATGGTTTAATAGGTTTAGTTGGTTTAGGTTAGTTTTCCGGGAAACCGGGACGGAAAAGGCAGTCAGAGGACTGCCTTTCCTTTTATAACACCGGTTTTCATCGGGTTAAAATTCAAGCTGTATTTCGAAGTCGACCGGTACGGCCTTTCCTCGCTGTGTCCCCGGCGACCAGTCGCCCATGCCTGCTACGATCGTTTTCAGGGCTTCTGCTGCCTGTTCGTCAGTTTTCTCAACAGTTTGTATGTTGGTTACCTTGCCTTTTTCATCGATCGTAAAACTAACCATTGCTTTACCTTTCAAGTCAGGAGAATTTATTTTTAACTCCTGTTGCTTCTTGCGTACGTACTGCCCCAGGGCATAGTGCCCGCCAGGGTATTCCGGCATTTCCTCCACAATAACGAAAATTTCTTTTCCGGTATCAGAACCGGACTGTCCGGCCGGTAGGGGTGGCCGTGCCACCGGTGGCGGAGGCGGTGCCGGCATCTCTTTCTCGAGGAACATGCTTTTGGTATCAATGCCAATTGTTTCCCGTTCCATTTTGAAATTCCATTGCTGGTCTTTCCGGGGAGCTATTTCAGCTACGATTGATTTATAGCCAACGTAGGAAAGGACAATTTCTACGCTGTTTGTTTCCGGGATCTCAAGCGAGAAATTGCCCTGTTCATCCGTAAGTGTTCCGGTGCTTGTTCCCCGGATCACGACTGACGTTCCGGGCAGGGGTTTATCCGATTCGGTTGTAACCGTGCCTGAGATGGTTTTGTGGCCTTCTTTCTGTCTTTTTGGCCTCAATGAGGTATTTGCTTCATAGCTGTTTTGATTAACCGAGTTATATTCCGGTTCAGCAAAGGCGGTCATCAGACCGGCAATCACAGGTGCCATCCAGACCAGCCTGAGGAGTTTTTTTCGGTGTGTCTTTTGTTTGTTCATCATGTTTAAACGATTTGGACCGAGGGCAAATGTCAGGTGATTGGTTAGTCCAATAACTTTCATTCCCATCAGTTGATTAACGAGTAATGCCTGGTACCTGGCTACTGAACGTCCCCGCGCCAGTACGCCTTCATCAGCCAGATACTCATGGTTTTGTTTGATCGCATGTTCAAAGAACCAAATAAATGGGTTGAACCAGAAGAGCGCTGTTAACAGTTCGATGAAGAGCAGGTCGATCCAGTGACGCTCACGGATGTGCACTTTCTCATGAGATAAAATATCGTCCAGATCGTCTTTTTTATGAAATTCAGGATTAATAAAAACGTGGTTGAAAAAGGAAAACGGCAGGATATACCGGGTGTTTTCATGCACGTAGCAATTGTCCGTTTTCATAGTTTCAGTCCTGAAAATGATTAAAAGCATTTTTGATGTCTGAATGATCAACCGCAGCATGAAAATGGTCGCCCCGGCCATGTAGATCATGATGAACACAGCTGTTGAAGAAAAACGGTCCGCAACCGGTATACCGGATGTGCTTATTCCTGCTTCCGGACCGGCAACCAGTGCTTTTAAGGTGAATGCACCGGCCGGTGGAGCGACTGCTTCATAACGAACAGGAAATGCGGCGATCAGTACGGAAATGAGCAACGAGGCAAGCAGGAAAAAACGGTTTACATGAAAATCGGTCAGCTTCCTGAGCAGCACCCAGTACAACACAAAAAACAAGGCCATTGAAACCGATGCCGAATATAAAAAAATCAACAGCGCTTCCATCATTAATCTTTTTTAGCATGATCATCATTTAGTTCATTTTCTGCCAGCTTCAAAATGGCTTCCAGACCGGCCAGATCCAACTGGTTTTCCCTTGCAAAGAAGGTAGCCATTTTCGGGAAAGAACCATTAAAGTAATTCTTTAGCAGGGAGGAAAACTGATAGCGGGTGTAATCCACCTTACTGACCGCAGGCGTGAAAAGATTTGTGTTCCCTGTTTTCCGGCGGGTGACGAAACCTTTCTTTTCCAATACATTCAACACAGTTGCCACAGTGGTATAGGCAGGCTTTGGGTTACCGAAATTTTCGACAACTTCCTTTACAGCTGCGTCACTGAGTTTCCACAAGATTTGCATCACCTGTTCTTCTGCTTTGGTAAGTTGTTTGATCTTCATGACAGTATCACTGAGTAAATTTATTTTCTACTACAAATATAGAAAAAAAATAATAACTACTATATTTATAGTAAATTTTTTATAAACATAGTAGAATTTGGGGAAGACATTTTTCTTATTGGTTAGGGGTTTGCAGCGTGGGTCCGGATCAAGACAGCTGGCTGATTTCTGTCAGAATTGATTTTGCACCGGCAACGGTTTCAACCGGGTCAAAACGCAGGCTGAGTTTACCTTCTTTTTCTTTCATGCGGCATTTCCCTGCATTTTTCTGAACATAGGAAAGAATTGTTGTAAAGGCCGGAGACTGGTAGAACAGCGACTTCTGATCGGGAATGAAGTAACAGATCATCTTTTTATTTTTCAGGATGATACGTTCTATTCCGAATGCTATGGCGATCCATCTGAGTCGGACGATTTCAAGCAGTTCCCTGCTGCTTGCCGGCAGTGGTCCGAAGCGGTCGTTCAGTCCGAGTTCGAACTGATGCAGGCTTTCTTCCGACGAGAGGCTGTCGAGTTCCCTGTAAAGCAGCATGCGTTCTGAAACACTCTGAATATACTGATCGGGGAAAAGCAATTCCATATCGGTTTCGATCTGGCAGTCCTGGATAAACGTTTGTTGCAGGAAAGCTTTCCCGGCATCTTCCTTCTCTTCCTGAAACAGTTCCTGATATTCATCCTGTTTGAGTTCCTGGATGGCCTCGTTCAGTATCCGGTGATAGGTTTCGAAGCCAATATCGGCTATGAAGCCGCTTTGTTCGGCTCCCAGCAGGTTTCCGGCTCCCCGGATATCGAGATCGCGCATCGCGATGTTAAAGCCGCTGCCCAGGTCAGAAAATTCTTCTATGGCCTGTAACCGCCTTCTGGCTTCGGTGTTGAGGGTCGACAACGGAGGAGCCAGAAGATAACACAATGCCTTTTTATTGGACCGCCCCACACGGCCGCGTAGCTGGTGCAGATCGCTTAGTCCGAAATTTTCAGCATGATTGATGATCATGGTATTGGCATTGGGAATATCCAGCCCCGATTCAATGATCGTTGTCGCGATCAGTACATCATATTCGCCGTTAATGAAATCGAGCATGATTTTCTCGAGTTTCTTTCCCTCCATTTGTCCGTGAGCCACGAGGGTCTTTGCCTGGGGCACGATACGCCTGATGGTATCCTCTACGGCGTAGATATTCTGTACGCGGTTGTGAATGAAAAATACCTGTCCGTTGCGGGCCAGTTCATAAGTAATTGCCTCACGGATAATCTCTTCATGAAACCCGTGCAGTTCAGTGATAATCGGATAGCGGTTCGGCGGAGGTGTATTGATAATCGACAGGTCACGGGCTCCCATCAGTGAAAACTGCAGTGTTCTGGGGATGGGCGTGGCTGTAAGTGTCAGGGTGTCTACATTCACTTTTAGTTGCTTCAGCTTTTCTTTCACTGAAACGCCGAATTTTTGTTCTTCATCCACAATCAGCAGTCCCAGGTCTTTGAAGTTCACGTCTTTTCCAATCAACCGGTGGGTTCCGATCAGGATATCGACTTTCCCCTGCTTTACCTGGGCGAGGATACTTTTGATTTCGCCCGGCTGACGCAGACGGCTGATGTAGTTGATGCTTACAGGGAAATCGGCAAGCCTCTCGGAAAACGTGCGAAAATGCTGCAGAGCCAGAATGGTTGTTGGAACAAGGACGGCCACCTGCTTTCCATCGGCTACGGCCTTAAAAGCCGCCCGAATGGCAACCTCCGTCTTTCCGAAACCCACATCGCCGCATATGAGGCGGTCCATCGGGATTTCGCGTTCCATATCTTCTTTTACTGCCTGTGTTGCTTTGGTCTGGTCCGGGGTATCTTCAAAAATAAACGAAGCTTCCAGTTCTTTTTGAAGGAAGGAATCGGGTGAAAATGCATAGCCTTTCTCTTTCCGGCGCATGGCATATAAAGCAATAAGCTCGCGGGCGATGTCCTTCACCTTGCTCTTTGTACGTTCCTTCAGTTTCTGCCAGGCTCCGCTTCCAAGCTTGTTTATTTTCGGTTCAATGCCTTCCTTCCCTTTGTACTTGGTGATCCGGTGAAGCGAGTGGATGCTTACCAGCAGTACGTCATTGTCGCGGTATACCAGCCGGACCGCTTCCTGAAGCTTTCCGTTTAACTCGGTTTTGACCAGACCTGCGAATTTACCGATACCGTGATCGATGTGAACAACGTAATCGCCTGGATGGAGGGTGTTTAGTTCTTTCAGCGTAATGCTTTCTTTCTGTTCCCTGCGGCTCTTTATTTTAAAACGATGGTACCGTTCAAAGATCTGATGATCGGTATAGCAGCATATTTTCAGGTCGTGGTCAATAAACCCTTCGTGCAGGGTGAGTTCCAGCCCCGCAAATTTGACCTCGGGACCAAGACTTTCAAAAATGGCGCTCAGACGCTCAATTTGTTTTTCGTTCGACGAGGCGATAAAGTTTTGATAACCCTTCTGCACATTGTCGCGCAGGTTGGCGGCAAGCAATTCAAAATTTTTATTGAAGGCGGGCTGGGGAGCGGTATTGAAATCAAAGCGGGCTGTCGGGGCGTAAAATGCCGAGGCACCTGTTTCCACACAGCAGAACTGCTCAAGCCCCGATAAAAATTCTTTGCCGGTCATCAGCCGGAGAGCAGCGTCAGCGTTTGCAGGGGAATCCGTTTGGTGGCTGGTGCGATCGATCAGTTCCGATACCAGTTTAATATCGTGAATGACTATGAGGCTTGTGCCGGGCAGAAAGTCCAGAAAGCTGATTCTTTTTTCATCAATCAGGCCGCTCTGGATATTCGGAATAATGACAATCTTTTCCAGCTTATCCCTGGAAATCTGATCGGCAATATCGAAGGTACGAATCGTGTCAATCCTGTCTCCAAAAAAATCAATACGGTAAGGATCTTCTCCGGAGAAGGAGTAAACGTCGACGATACTCCCCCGGATACTGTATTGCCCCGGTTCAGTAACAAAACCAGTCCGTTCAAACCCGTATTCGTAAAGCACATCATTCAGGAAGTCGATCGAAAGTTGATCTCCTTTATTAACCGGAAAGCTGTTCAGACTCAAGGCTTCTTCGGTGATCACCTTTTCACACAGGGCTTCGGGATAACTGACGATGCTCACCGGATCCTTTTGACGCAATTGATTTAACACCTCGGTACGGAGGATGATGTTTTCCTGCTCAGGCTGATCGAATTGTCCGGGCCGTTTCCAGGAGCCTGGGAAAAAGCATACCGAAGACCGGGTTTCCAAATTGATCAGATCGTCATAAAAATAGGCTGCTGCTTCTTTGTCTTCCAGAATGTAAACAACTGGTGATGAGCTTTTTTCTGATAATGAAGCAGCCATTATGGTACGGGAAGAGCCAACCAGCCCGCGCAGGTGAAACTTTTCCCCGGCTTTGTGTGGATGCGTTAAAAATGACTGAATAGTCGCGTTTTTTTCAAAAAACCGCCGAAATTCTCTCAACTTCAAATCTTAAAAATTAAAACGCAAAGATAAGAATTTGTTTGATGAAGCGATTTTAATTAGCTTGTCAATCTGTCAAAAGCTGCTTACCTTTGGAACAGATTATTGCTTATGGACGACTGAATAAGGTGTGGTTGCTGATCAGGAGTTTCTAAAGTGGAATTAAGCTGCGTTTTAACAATTAACTGTATTGTCTTATGAAGCCGTATCTTATTGCAACGTTTCTTCTGGCCCTTTTTTTTAGTTCCTGCCGGCAGGGAAAGGTAGACCGGATGCAGGAAATGCAGGACAGCATTACCCGGGCTGTTATCGAGCGTGATTCAACGATCCTTGATTTCGTGGCCTCGATGAATGAAATTCAGGAGAACCTGGATTCGATCAAAAAAATACAGTCGATTGTCAAGGTGCAGCAGGGTAGCGGGGATGAACTTCAGCAGGGCGATAAAGACCGGATCGTGAATGATATCCGGTTAATCAATGATCTTCTTCAAAAGAACCGGGATTTGATTACAGGTTTGCAAAGACAGGCCAATTCGTCGGGTATGAAGATTGCTGAACTGCAAAAGGCGCTCATTAATCTGAACCGCCAGGTAGAGGAGAAGAATGCTGAAATCGGAGCCTTGCGCGAAGAACTGCAAAAAATGAACCTCGGTATGGAAGGGTTGAACATGCAGTTGAAGACAGCAGAAGAAAAAAGCATCACCCAGGAACAGGTGATCCGCGAAACGGAGCAGGTGGTTGAGCAGCAAACGATCGAAATGAATACAGCCTGGTACGCTTTTGGAACGACAAAAGAACTTATCAGTAATAATGTCATTGAGAAGGAAGGAGGAGTACTGGGCATGGGGCGTACGCTCCGGATGAAAGAAGATTATAACCGCGATTTCTTTACCCAGGTCGATATCCGCGATTTAAAAAGTCTCCCCTTATATGTAAAAAAAGCAACGCTGATCACAACTCATCCGGCGGGGTCCTACCATTTTTCAGGCGGCAAGGAGATCGAAAGTCTGGAGATTGACAATCCGCAGGAATTCTGGAAAACGTCCAGATACCTGATTATTGCAATCGATTAGGAGCAGCCGGTGTTTCGTGAAAGCGAATTTCTCCGGTAGCAGAGAAAGATTTTTGCTTCCGCAGGAATGATGCTCCATCCGGAAACCGCTTAAGACGGATTGAAAAGCAGCCGCATACCTCTTACATCGGGTTTGATTGCCCCCTGATTATAGGCCAAATCTCCGTTAACAAAGGTTTTTTCGACCTGGTGTGAAAATTCCATTCCGTCGAAAGGTGACCATCCGCACTTGTACAAGATATTTTCGGGAACGACCGTCCAGTGTTTTTCAGGATCTATCAGGACAAGGTCGGCATAATACCCTACACGGAGGTAACCGCGCTTGTCGATGCGGAACAAATCGGCAGGCGCATGGCACATCTTCTCTACTATTTTTTCGAGTGAAATTTTTCCCTGTCTGGAAAACTCGAGCATTGCTGTGAGCGCATGTTGCACCAGCGGGCCGCCGGAGGGTGCTTTCATATAGGGATGCGCTTTTTCATCGAGTGTGTGCGGCGCATGATCGGTGGCGATCACGTCAATTTTGTCGGACAACAGGGCATTCCAAAGTGCTTCACGGTCATGTGGCGATTTCACGGCGGGATTCCACTTTATTCGCGTGCCGTATTCGAGGTAGTCCCTTTCGTCAAACCACAGATGATGTACACAAACTTCGGCGGTGATTTTCTTGTTACGCACCGGCCCTGTTTCAAAGAGCTGCATCTCCTCGGCAGTTGACAGGTGCAGGACATGTAACCGTGCACCGTACCGTTCAGCAAGTCTGACAGCCTTTGAAGACGATTTGAAACAGGCTTCGGAACTGCGAATTCGCGGATGGCGGGAAATAGGGATCAGTTCGCCGTATTTTTCGCGGTAGACCTCAAGATTTCTTTTTATTATATTTTCATCTTCGCAGTGGGCCGCGATCAATGCATTGGCGTTTTTAAACAGTTCCGCCAGCGTGTTCTCATTATCAACAAGCATATTTCCGGTCGATGAGCCCATAAACAGCTTGATGCCGCAAACACGTGAGGTGTCGATTTCAGTTACTTCATTCAGATTGTCGTTCGTCGCGCCGATATAAAAGGAATAGTTCACCGCCGACACCTCCGCTGCACGCTCATATTTTTTTTCCAGTTCCTTGCGGCTGGTTGCCTGTGGAATTGTGTTTGGCATTTCCATGTAGGAAGTAATTCCTCCGGCCAGCGCAGCTTTCGATTCGGTAGCTATTTCACCCTTATGAGTTAAGCCGGGTTCTCTGAAGTGAACCTGATCGTCGATCACACCCGGCATCAGGTACTTTCCTGATGCGTCAATCAGTATGGCCTGCTCCAGATCGGCGGCCGGAATCTCCCCGTGATAGATTTTTTTTATAAACTGCCCGTCAATGAGAACGCTACCCAGGAACTTTTTGCCTTCATTGATAATGGTAGCCCGATGGATGATTGTCTTCATGTTTCGATTAGTTTATAATATCACATCAACAGCCCTTCTTCATTCTGGTTCAAAATATCCCAGGCATCCGGCGGTGGCGCCGGAATTTCGGTTATGCTTCTTTACAGTCATGCGCGAGATGGCCGGCTTTTGGTTTATAGTTTTTAAACCAGCTTCTCATTTTCATTTCCAGTATTCCCCAGAGCGCTTCATTAAAGATACCTCCGCTCATTTTGGAATGACCTTCCTGTCGTTCAGTAAAGATAATCGGTACTTCAACCAGCTTAAAACCATGTTTCCAGGCGGTGAATTTCATCTCGATCTGGAAACCATAGCCCTTGAGTTGAATGTCGTCAAGGTTGATGGTTTCCAGGACTTCGCGGCGATAGCATTTAAAGCCTGCCGTGGTATCCATGACTTTCATGCGGGTAATCAACCTGACGTAAACAGAGGCAAAATAGGACATCAGCACCCGGCCCAGCGGCCAATTGATCACGTTGATCCCTCTAATGTATCGTGAACCAATAGCCACATCCGCTTCGCCCCCTGCGCAGGCAGCATACAAGTTTTCCAGATCGGCCGGATTATGTGAAAAATCACAATCCATTTCAAAAATAAAGTCAGCACCATATTCCAACGCCCATTTAAAGCCGGTTAAATAAGCGGTGCCCAACCCGAGTTTACCCTCCCGTTCCAGCAAATGCAGTTGCCGGGGAAATTCACTTTGAAGTTTTTTTACGATGCGGGCGGTACCGTCGGGAGAATTGTCGTCGATTATTAATAATTCAAAAGGGACTTGTAATGAGAAGACTTCGCGCACCATTTTTTCGATGTTCTCCTTCTCATTATAGGTTGGGATTATGACCAGGTTTCTTTTCACTGATTGTCTTCAGATTATTTTACGAAAATAGCTTTTTTAAATAACTTTTGCGTATATACGGGTGCAACATTCAAACAAAAGTAGCCGGAATGCGGCTTAACAAAAATCGTTGTGCATTGTTGATGTTGTTTGTTTCAACTTTTAAATGATTCGGATGAGCAAATTCATATTGTTGACAGGCGTGGCCTCCCTTGTCTTAGCTGTTGTTTTTGGTGCTTTCGGGGCACATGCCCTGAAAGCAAAACTGGCTGAAGAACTGATGAAGGTTTACAAAACCGGGGTGGAGTATCATTTTTATCATGCCCTGGGCTTGGTGCTGATCGGTATTTTATCCCTGCAATTTCCCTCAGTACTGATTAACTGGTCGGGAATTTGCCTGATAGCAGGCCTTATCTTTTTCTCAGGTAGCCTTTACGTGATGGCTCTGACGGGATTTAAATGGCTGGGTGCTCTGACGCCACTGGGCGGACTCTGTTTTATTGGAGGCTGGATCCTCCTGTTTTTGGGTGTCTGGAAAAATATCCGGTAAACAAAGAGGCTTTTTATGGCCTCTTTGTTTACCGGATCCTTACTTCCACCCGCCACCTAGTGCCCTGTACAGGGAAACTACAGCAGTGAGTTTTTGGACGTGATCATTCACATTACTGAGCTGTGCCGACAGCAGGCTTTGTTGCGCATTCAGTACTTCTGTATAGGTTGCCGATCCGAAATTCAATAATTCCTTTGTATAGGATACTGATTTTTCAAGGGCTTCAAGTTGCTGCTGACGTAAAGCGATCTTCCTCTCTGACGTTTCAAACTGTCCCAGTGCATTGTTAACTTCCTGCCCGGCGTTCAGCAAAACGCTGCGGAAGGTTAACAGCGCTTCTTCACGTTGCGCCTTTGCAACTTCATAACGGGTGCGGATAGCCCGTTTGTTAAAGACCGGGGCGGTCAGGCCTCCGATCACATTGGCCACAAAGGCGTCGGCATCAAGCAAATCACTGAGATCGGTTGCCTCGAGGCCGGCCAGGGCCGTGATGGTGAGCGCCGGATAAAACGATGCACGTGCATTATTGGTCATTTCATAAGCGCTCATAACCGCGTATTCTGCCTGCATCACATCCGGCCTGTTTTCCAGTAATTGCGCGGGTACACCGATCATTAACAGTTCGGAAGACTGCTGGGCTGCCAGGTTTCCGCGTTCGATGGCTCCCGGTGTTCTTCCCAGCAATACGCTCAAACTATTCTCTGTTTCCCTGATTTTGTGTTCCAGATCGGGGATTGTCACCTCTGCGGCATATCTGACGGCTTCACTCTGAACGACAGCAGCGCCGGTTACTTGTCCGCTGCCTTTGAGCAGTTTCATCGTTTCAACCAGATCGATGCTGTTTTTAACCGTTTCGCGGGTAATCTCAAGCTGTTCATCCAGGGCCAGCAGCCCGTAATAGGTTGTAGCAATCGTGGCGATCAGCCTGGTCCGGACAGCTTTTCTGCCGGCGTCACTGGCAAGCAGGTTTGCATAGGCAGCCCGCTTGGAACTCCTGAGTTTTCCCCAGATGTCGGCTTCCCAACTGGATTGCAGGTTTAACTGGAAATCCTGCACGTCGCGGGGGCCATCCGGATAAAGCGTCTTTGGATTGTGCACATAGCCTCCTCCTCCCTGCGCTGTCAGCGATGGGAATAACGAAGCCTTTCCCTGAGCGTAGTAGGCTTCCGACTCCACTACCCGCTGCAAAGCAATTTGCAGATCCGGATTATTGTCCAGCCCTTCGGTGATGAGTTCCTGCAGTTTGGGATCCGTAAATAATTCCTGCCAGGGCTTGTCGGCTATGGTCAGCGAATCGGAAAAGCTTAAATCGCCGTATAATCCGTCGGTGTTAACCGTTTCGCGGTTAAAGTGTTTTGCAGTGTTGCATGACAGCAGCAATCCTGTCAGTCCGGCAATAAGTATGGTATTTCTAATTGAAATGTTCATAATAATTTGTTTCACAGTAATGTATAGCACAGTATGTTCGTTTCACAACTTTCCGTCATGTGATACCTTACTCCAGGGTGTTCATCTCTGAAATTTCCTGTATCTCAGGTTTTTTAACCTTCTCCTGGAGCGACTGAAAGATCACAAACATGGCCGGAATAATCAGAATGCCGATAAAAGTTCCAATAAGCATACCCCCAATGGCACCGACACCGATCGATCGGTTTCCGTTAGCCCCGACGCCGCCTCCGATAATCAGGGGCAACAAACCGACAATAAAGGCTATTGATGTCATCAGGATTGGCCGTAATCGGGCCACAGCGCCCTCGACAGCGGCCTGCATGACCGGCATTCCGGCGTGTCGCCGCTGCAAAGCGAACTCCACGATCAGGATCGCGTTTTTCGCCAGCAGTCCGATAAGCATAATCAGCGATATCTGAAGGTAGATGTTGTTTTCAATTCCCATCAGTTTTGCGAAGATGAATGCTCCTGCAATACCTACCGGCAGTGAAAACAGGATGGATAGTGGCAGAATGAAACTCTCATACTGGGCTGCAAGTAAAAAGTAGACAAAGATCAGGCACAACACAAAAATAAGCGTGGAGGAACGGCCCGATGCGATCTCCTCACGGGTCAGACCGGAAAATTCATAACCATATCCCGTGGGGAATTTTTCCTGCGCTACCCTTTCCACGGCCGCAATGGCATCTCCGGTACTAAACCCGGGTTTGGGTGATCCGGTCACGGAAATCGAGGTAAACATATTGAAGCGTTTCAGGGTTTCCGGACCAAAAACACGGGTAATGGTGATGAATTCGGTGATCGGCGCCATTTCACCGCTTGCAGAACGGACGAAAATCTGGCTCAAATCGTCGGGACTTCCGCGATATTCCGGTTCCGCCTGAAGCATTACCCTGAATTGTTTCCCGTAAAGGTTGAAGTCGGAGACATAATATCCTCCCAGGTAACCCTGAAGCGAGGAAAGGATGTTGTTCAC
Organism: Prolixibacteraceae bacterium; assembly: GCA_038562555.1. Taxonomy (GTDB): domain Bacteria; phylum Bacteroidota; class Bacteroidia; order Bacteroidales; family Prolixibacteraceae; genus JBCFBK01. Next base: position 93,935 of record JBCFBK010000018.1, read on the forward strand.
GCCAATACCCGATTGTTTGCAACGTGCGACATTGATATCGACCTGGTATTGCGGGAAATTGGTGTTGAATGCTGTGATGGCATACTGGATCTCAGGCTGCTGGCCGAGTGTGGACAAAAATTCATTACTGACCTGCTCGAACTTTTTAATGTCGCCGCCGGTCCGGTCCTGCAGCTCCAGTGAAAATCCCCCTGAGAGGCCGAAGCCCGGCACCATTGGAGGAGCAAAGATGATGATCCGGGCATCTTTAATACCCGCTGTCATCGCGTAGATCTTCCCGGTGATGCCGGCCTGGTCCTGACCTTCTCCCGTTCGTTCTGAAAATGGTTGCAAAGCACAGATCACCATGGCATAGGAACTTCCCTGCCCGCTGATCAGCGAAAAGCCGTTCACGGACGACCGCCCTTTTATCTCCGGAATTCCCGACAGGATGTGATCTACTTGCTGCGTCACTTCACGGGTGCGTTCTGTTGAGGTTGACGGAGGCAGACTGATGTCAATAAACATACGTCCGGTGTCCTCGTCGGGAACAAAGCCCGTTGGCGTAGTTTTCATCAGATATCCGAGAATCAGGACAAAAACGACAATCAGCACTCCTGCCGCCCATTTCCGATTGAGGAAGAACTGCGTAGTCTTTCGGTATTTGTTGGTCATGGCGTCGAATGCCGTGTTAAACGAATTGTACAGCCTTTGCTTAAAACTCTGCTTATGGGCTTCTTGGCCGTGAGGCTTTAAGAAAATGGCGCAAAGTGCCGGACTCAGGGTTAAAGCGTTGACTGCTGAGAGGATGATGGAGACTGCCAGGGTGATCCCAAACTGTTTGTAGAAGACACCGGTTGAACCGGTGATAAAGGTTACCGGTACAAATACGGCCGACATGACCAGGGTAATGGATACAATTGCGCCTGAAATTTCGCTCATGGCAGAAATGGCCGCCGACTTGGCGCTTTTTGCTCCCTGATCCAGCTTGGCATGCACCGCTTCGACCACCACGATGGCATCATCGACAACAATTCCGATCGCGAGCACCAATGCAAACAAGGTGAGCATATTGATCGTGAATCCAAAAATGTTCAGGAAGAAGAAGGTTCCCAGGATCGCCACCGGTACCGAAATGGCCGGAATTAATGTCGCCCTGAAGTTTTGCAGGAAGATGAATACGACGATGATAACCAGGAATAAGGCTTCCAGCAGTGTCATGGATACCCGTTCGATGGAACTGTCGAGAAATTCGTTGGTATCGGCCAGGATGGCGTAGTCCATTCCTTCGGGAAAGGTTTCGGATGCTTCTTCCAGCGCCTTTTTAGCTTCAATAATGACCTCACGTGCATTGGATCCTGCTGTCTGGAAAATGGCAATCGAGATACCCGGCTTCCCCATTACCGCGGTCGAAACGGAATAAGTCAGCGCCCCCAGTTCAACCCGGGCCACATCTTTGAGCCGGAGAATATTGCCGCTTTGATCTGCTTTAATAATGATATTTTCAAACTCTCCGGGAGAGGATAACTTCCCTTTATATTTGAGAATGTATTCGAACGACTGGTCATTGAGTTCTCCAAAACGACCTGGAGCAGCTTCAAGGCTCTGCTCATTAAGGGCTGCAATGATGTCAGAAGGCACCAGTTTATAAGCCGCCAGAATATCAGGCTTCAGCCAGATCCGCATGGAATAATCCTTTGCACCGAATACCATGGCCTCACCTACGCCGCTGATTCGCTTAAGCTGCGGGAGAAGGTTGATGTTCACGTAGTTTTGAACGAAGGTTTCGTCGAAATGGCCGTCGGCGCTGTATATCGATGCAATCAGGAGAATACTGGCCTGACGTTTGGCCGTAATTACACCCGACCGGGTTACTTCGGCAGGCAATATGCTCTGCGCCCGGGCTACCCGGTTCTGAACGTTTACCGCTGCCATATCTGCATTGGTACCCTGCTTGAAATAGACTTCAATGGAAGCAGATCCTGTGTTGCTTGCCGATGAGGTCATATAGCTCATGTTTTCAACCCCGTTGATCTGTTCTTCCAGGGGAATGATCACACTCTTCAGGACTGTTTCTGCATTGGCTCCCGTATAGTTGGCCGAAACCCGCACTGTCGGGGGGCGATATCGGGATATTGTTCAATGGGCAGGCTAACCAGTCCAAGGATTCCCAGGATGACGATGATGATCGATATCACCGATGCCAGGATCGGTCTTTCTATAAATATTTTGAACATGATAATCTTCGTTTTAGTTGTTAACCGCCTTGCCTGTGTCTGTTGCAGCATCCTCAGCTGCCGCGGGTCTGGGTTTAATGGGAGTATCATTGCGCAAACCGGCGATTCCTTCAATGACGATCTGATCTCCGGCTTTCAGTCCGCCGGTCACCACATAAGATTCCTTCAGGTTGCCTGTAAGCACTTCAATTTCGGTATTACGGACCTTGTTCTCTTCGCCGACGACGTAGACAAAATGCTTTCCCTGTAATTCAAAAGCGGCTTTCTGCGGAATAATGATGGCATCGTTCAGGTGTCGCGGCAGACGTACTTTTCCGCTGCTGCCGCTTCTCAGGATTCCCGACGGATTAGGGAAAGCGGCACGCAGGTTGACTGATCCCGTCTGAATGTCGATCAGCCCGCTTGCTGTTTCAATGTTTCCGGGAATCTCATGAACCGAATTATCGGCTAAAATCAGTTGTACCGGTGGCAATCCCGCAAGCTTCTTTTGAAGTGTTGCGCCTTCCAGCCCCTGGGTCAATCCCAGAAATTCTTTTTCGTTCATTGAAAAATAGGCAAACATGTTGGTCGTGTTCGAAATACTGGTCAGCGGCTGTGCACTGGCGCTGCTTACGAGGCTTCCCACCCGGTAGGGAAAATTGCCGATAATACCGTCGGTGGGACTGGTGATAACAGCGTACTGCAGGGTGGCTTTTGCATTTGCCAGGTTTGCCTTCGCCTGGGCCAACTGCGCTTCTCTTGCCAGCAGCGCGGCTTCAGCCGATTTCAGGTTAAAACTGCTTACAATTTCTTTTTCAACCAGGGGTTTTGTCTTTTCAAGATTGATGCTGGCCGTTTCAATTTCCGCTTCCGCAACCTTAACCTGTGCTTCGGCCGAACGAACCATTGCCAGCACATCGTTGGCGTTGATACGGAAAAGCACTTGTCCCTTTTTTACCCGGTCGCCTTCATCAACCAGGATTTCTTCGATATATCCGGCAATTTTGGCGCGGATTTCCACTGTCTGTTGTCCCTGGAGCGTAGTTGGATAATCTTTATATAAGGTAATGGAGTCCTTTTTTATTTCCATAACCTGGTATTCTCTGATCTGCCCGGCGGCGCCTGCCTGTCCTGCCCCTGGATTTCGGGAGCACGAAGAAGCCGCCATCAGTGAGAAAAGAATCGCTAAACGTCCGAATTGTTTGATTGTCTTCATGTTTCTGTTGTTTTTTTGACACGGGAATTAGATATATACGTCTGTTTGTTGATTTTGTGCTGTAGCAGTTTAATCTTAATAAAGGGATTGTTCTTCTTCAAATCCACCGTTTATCTGGATTTTTGTCAGGATACGGGTGAGCGTGTTTAGTTCGTCCTGGTTGATGCCGGCAATCAGTTGCTCTTCGACTTTCACCTGTGTTTTTTTGATGCGCGACGCTGTTTTTAGCCCCTTTGGTGTCAGAACCAGCTTTTTTTTGCGCTTATCGCTTTCATCAGTCACCCTCACCACATATCCTTTTTCGATCAGGGTGTTGGTGTAACGAAGAATCAATGACTTATCGCGTTGCATCTGATTGGCGATATTTTGTTGGTTGGGATTGTCTTCAAGGCTTAAAAGCATCAAAACAATAAACTGCTCAAAGCTCAAATCGATATGATATGCCTTGAATGAAGCCATGGTCATGTTCTTGTAGACTTTCAGTGTCTGACCCAGCATATATCCAAGCGGTTTTGAGTTTTTCATTCTGGTATTTTGTCGGGTCAAAGATAAATTAAAATGGTTGACTTTGTCAACTAATTTATATTAAGAAAATATTAAGCCATCACGCACGGCGGAAAACGGAGACGGTAGACCGGAAGCGGGCGGAAGGTTTCAATATTCCAGGGTTGCAGGGTACTTTTTCTGCAGTCTGTTATCCTTCTGTCTTGTGTTTTGACACTTGTCTTGCTCCATGCTCTATGCTCTGTGCCCTTTGCCCTGTGCAATTTTTTTTCATGTTGTAAAACACTGTGATTCAGTGGTGGTGTTTGATGGGGAGGGGGAATGGGAAAAAATAAATGCTTTTGGGTATT
>JBCFBK010000097.1:0-6777 GCA_038562555.1 Prolixibacteraceae bacterium
GTACCTGCCCAGGAAGGAATGTCGAGCATCACCTATTGTCCGCATTGGCTGCCACAGGCGCAATTTGCCGGATACTATGCGGCAGAAGAGAAAGGTTTTTATCGTGAAGCAGGCCTGAATCTTAAGATTATTCATCCCTCTGCCTCTGTGAACGCAGCTGAATACCTCAACAACGGAGATGCAGATATCATCTCTCTCTTTCTCACCACCGCTTTCAGTCATAAAAAAGCGGGCCTGGATCTGGTGAATATTGGTCAGTTATCACAAAACTCAGCTTTATTGTTCGTTTCCAAGAAAGAGAAAAATATTAACAAATTTTCCGACCTGAACGGAAAAAAAATCGGGATTTGGAGAAGCGGGTTTGACGAGGTGGCAAGAACAATGATCAAATCGAGTAATTATAAGGTGCAGTGGGTCCCCATACTATCAACGGTGAACCTGTTTCTGACCGACTACCTTGACGCCATGGTGGTAATGTGGTATAATGAGTATGATCAAATTATTCAGGCTGGTTTTAATGAGGATGAGCTGAATATTTATTTTGCTTCCGATTATGGTTACAACATTCCCGAAGACGGACTTTATTGTTTAAACAAGACGTATGTCGAACGAAAAACGGATATCGAAAAGTTTGTAAGAGCGACCTTTAAGGGGTGGGAATATGTCAGGAAAAACAGGGAGGAAGCGGTTGAAATGGTACTGAAAAAAATGAATGAGGCGCATCTGGCAACGAATAAAGCTCACCAGACCTGGATGCTTAATAAAGTGCTGGAAATGATGGATCCGGGAAAGAAGAATTCTGAAGTGGGCGAACTAACGGAGCCTGACTTTCATAAAACCCAAAATATGCTGTTTGAAGGGGGTTATTTGGATAAACGCTTCAGTTACGAGGAATTTGTTAAAAAGGTGAGCTTAAAATGATTTAAAATTCCTGGTTTATGTTAATTAACACCAAAAAATCATTGTCTTTGCGGATTGTAGTATATGTACTGACCTTCTGCGTGTTTCTTTTCATCCTGTTACTATCGGTATTCTATATTTCATCCAAGAGTAAAATAGAGAAGGCAACTCTCACCAATGCGCAACTCCGGACTAATAATGTTGTTTTGGACGCGGAAAGGATATTGCTGTCGGTTACCAGAATTGTGGATAATTATAAATGGATCATTGAAAACGAAAATATCAGCCGTGAAGAGATCTATGCACTAACCCGGCGGATGGTGGAGAATAATTCCGATATTTTGGGTGCCGCTGTTGCCTTTGAGCCTTTTTTTTTCGAGAAAGAGGGGCAATATTTTGCACCATACTCCTATCGTGAAAAGGATAGTATAAAAACTATTCAACTGGGCAATCCGGAATATGATTATTTTTACATGGACTGGTACCAGATTCCGATGGTAACGCAAAAGACATGCTGGACGGATCCGTACTTCGATACAGGAGGTGGCAATGCCCTCATAACCACTTATTCGACGCCGTTTTTCAGAACGATTAACAATGAGCGGAAACCTGCGGGCGTCATCACCGTCGATTTACCACTCGACTGGTTCACTGAAATTGTATCATCGGTCAGGGTGCTTGAGACAGGCTATGCATCGGTGTTATCGCCTAGCGGTACGTTCATCACCCACCCGAACAAAGATCTGATCATGAACCAAAGTATTTTTAGTTACGCGGAAGAACTGGGAAATGCTGAACTTCGCGAGATCGGGCGGCAAATACAAAAGACTGAATCGGGCCTGGTGCCAAGCACGCTGAAAGGTGTGGAGCGGAGGTTATACTACAAGAGGCTTCCGTCAAGCGGATGGACAATGGCGATCATTTTTCCGGTTTCTGAGATGTATCAGCCACTCAGAAGTATTTCGATCGTATTGATCATTTTGGTGGTCACCGGCCTGTTGCTGCTTTCGCTGATCGTTTCCCGGATCATTAAGAAACAAATCGCACCGCTTAAATTTTTTGCAGATTCGGCACGCATCATCGCAGGTGGTAATTTTACCAGTAAATTACCTGAAATAACGTCGGAAGATGAGTTGAAAGATCTGCATGATTCTTTTGAATATGTACAGCATAAGTTATCCGACTACATTGAGAACCTGAAACAGACCACTTCCGCAAAAGAAAAAATTGAAAGTGAACTGAGAATTGCCCGGGAAATTCAGATGGGAATGATTCCCAAAATTTTTCCTCCTTTTCCCAATCTCAGGGAAATCGATCTTTATGCCACACTTCAGCCGGCGAAGGAAGTAGGAGGGGATCTATACGATTTCTTTATGATCGGGGAAGAGCATCTTTGTTTTGCCATTGGCGACGTATCAGGGAAGGGAGTTCCGGCCTCACTTTTTATGGCTGTCACAAGGACTTTGTTGCGTTCGGTGGCCCCTGACCAGAAATCACCCGCTGCAATTGTCAATTCGTTGAACCGCTCTTTGTCAACTAATAACGACTCCAATATGTTTGTGACCTTCTTTCTGGGTATTGTTGAATTGAAAACCGGGAAAATGACCTATGCCAATGCAGGGCATAATCCTCCTGTTCTGATCGGACCCTCAGGCGAAGCTGAATTTTTTGAATTTGCGAAGAATATCCCTGTCGGCGTATTTGAAGAGTTCAACTATGAAGAGCGGGAACGACATTTGCAGAAGGGTGATAAAATATTTTTGTATACCGATGGAGTCACCGAAGCAGAAAACAGCCAGGATGAACTGTATTCGGAGAACAGGTTGCTCAAGTGTTTGCAGGAGAACAGCCATTTGGATCCGCGTTCGATGATATGTAAAGTAACCGAAGATGTTGCTTCGCATGTAAAGGGAAATCCGCAATCGGACGACATGACCATGCTGAGCATTGTGCATTTCGGAATTCACGGATAAAATCGATAAAAAAGCCTGCCCTCTATGAGCAGGCTTTTTTTACTTTCGGCGGGCTGAGAGGGATTACAGTCGAACACTTGATACCCCTTTTGACATTTTTGGATAGCGTTAAATAGTTGATTATTTGATTTTTACAGCTATGATTAGGTTGTGTTTTTGATTAAGCAGAATATCTTAATCATAACGAATCTCTGATAGCTTTGAAATTATTTAAAGCGGCTTCAATGTTTTCAATAATGTCATTGATCAATTCCTCGGGTTCAGGGAGGTTATTTAAATCAATAAGTTTATCATCTGTTATCCAGAAGATGTCAAGATTAGTTTTGTCCCGCTCAAGTATTTCGTTGTAAGTGAACTTGCGCCAGCGACCATTTGGATCTTTTTTTGTCCATGTTTCTTTGCGCTTTTTTTCTTTCCCACCGGTATAGCAAGCCACAAAATCTTTCAGGTGAGAGGAAGTTATAGGATTATTCTTTGGCGTGTGATGTACATTAGTTCGATAGTCATAAAACCATACTTCCTTCGTACCTTCCTTTTTTGTGGCCTTTTTATTATCAAAAAAAAGGACGTTAGATTTCACTCCTTGAGCGTAGAATATCCCCGTCGGCAGCCTTAGTATGGTATGTAAGTTCACTTCTTTCAAAAGTTTCTTACGAATAGTTTCACCGGCTCCCCCTTCAAAAAGTACATTATCAGGTAAAACCACAGCGGCTTTTCCATCCACGTCAAGCATAGAGATAATGTGTTGTAGGAACGCCAACTGCTTATTGCTTGTTGTAACCCAGAAATCCTTACGTAGAAAGTATCCATCTTTTTTTGACAGGTTTTCATCGACGGTTGGAATATCGCTGCTGCTCTTACCAAAAGGTGGATTAGCCAACACGATGTTTACCTTTGGGATCTCCTTACCGATTTTGTGCGGGTTTAAGCTGTCGGACACTTGTATATCCGGAGTCTTCTTAAGATCTCCAATTCCGTGTAAATATAAATTCATCAGGCAAAGCCTGGCGGTTGCCTTCTCGATTTCCCAACCATGAAATGTATCAAACTTTAAAAACTTCTCCTGCTCTTTTGAAAGTTTATTATTACTCCGAATATGGTTCAGCGATCCCAAAAAGAATCCTCCCGTGCCACATGATGGATCGGCTATCGTTTCACCTGGCAGCGGATTGACACATTCAACCATTGACTGGATCACCGGTCGCGGAGTAAAATATTGCCCTGCACCACTATTTTCGGCATTCTTCTGCAATAGTGTCTCATAGATTTCTCCTTTTACATCCGCATCTGTAGATGACCAATTGTCTTCATCGATGAGCAGAAGCAATTTTTTTAATTTGACTGAATCATGAATCTTATTTTGTGCTCCGGCAAATATCTTTTCAAGCATACCTCCCGCTTCAGCTAATGACTTTAATATTTGCTCATACTGATCTAAAAGCGATCCTCCAGCATTATTAACTAATATCTTCCAATCACAAACTTTTGGAAGATTATACTTTGTCTTATTCTCATCTGCCATTTTTAAAAATAACAGATAGGTTAATTGTTCAAGATAGTCATTGTAACCTAATCCATCATCGCGCAACGTGTCGCAGTACGACCAGATCTTTTGCGCTATATTATTTGTTGCCATCTTTCAATACGTCGTTTTCTAATTAATGTAATCCTTGCAGTATATTTTAGGATCGATAGCTTCTTCGATAATTCTTTGTGCCCAGTCGAAGCCTGACGCTCTGAGGCAGCTTCTGTAGGTAGCCGATAACTCCATACATGGGGCAATCATTTTCCTAAAGTCCTCGAATTTGGCAAATATCCGAGCTTCGGTAACAACGGACTGCGTTGCTTCATGCTCGTCTATCAAGTACTGTGTTTCTAATATTTCATCTACGGTCGTCCGCCAAATTCTTTTGCGCTCTTCTTTTAAATCCTCAAAATTCAGGTCATACCATTCTATCGTTTCCTTAGCCCTGGTGTAGGACCAGTTTGCCGTATCTTCCTTAGCCGTAGGAATAACTTTTCCAGTCTCCTCAAAATTCAAAAGCTTTACTTCCTCTTTGTTTGTCGGGTCAAGGAAATAATAAACTTCATCTATCAGCGGATCAGCGGGACTATTTGCCTTATGCCGTTTTACCGGGAAATAATCTCCTTTTTTAGAATTGCCAACGCTTCCCATTAACCGATAGTTTTCCCAATCGAATGTCAACCACCAGTAGCCGCCTTGGTCATTATTGTCAACATCTAATGCCTTCTTCTTAGGTCTGAAATGATCAACGTGATAATGCGAATACAATTCTCTCGCTTCTGAATACCAGCATTTGCCGTAAGACATCTTTTTTAAAGTTTCCTTCAGGAGCTTCCAAACCCTGTAATTCTTGTCTATGATCTCGTATCTCCCATCATTATCTGCGCAAGCCTTCAATGCGTCCGTTAAGGTTTTAGCCTTCGTTAGCCATTTTGCATTCGGAGGGACGGATTTATTATTAATGTAAATCATCTTTCTCCTTTTTAAACAGTTTTTCCAAGATTTCCAAGGCTGCCTTATTTTGCTTTTTGAGGTCTTCCTTATCTAATCTTTTAGTTTTAAATTCTTCAAGATTACTAATGCCTTCCAGAAATTTGGTATACATCGGGTCTTTGAATGTATACGTAAAGCCCAACGAATTAATCTCAATAAACAATTCTCTCAGTCTTATTTTATCAGCCTCGACTAACTCACCAAGAGATTGTTTATAGATTAAAGCATTTCTTTCATCAAGCAGATCCTGAGTAGGTCCGTCCAATGTTGTAGGAAGACCAAATAATTCGCTGGTCAATATACCGGCCACACCAAGGCCCCTGGGGTCAATCTCAGACGGTTCCGCAGTTACCTTTGTTTTACCATCGACATTTTTTGATCGGAATACTCTGATTTGCTCTTTTATCAGTCCTCCAATAACTAAGGGGTCATGTGTGTTGATCAGGACTTGCGTGGTTTCGTCTCTACCTACATATTCCCTGAAATAATCCAAATATTTCCATTTCCATAAGGGGTTTAAATGTGTATCAGGTTCATCAAGTAGAATGAGTGATTCTTTGTCCTTAATGAAACGTAACATACCCAATACGGTCAATAATTGCTGCTCGCCCTCACTCATTTCCGAAAAGGGTATTTTAACACCAGCCGTGACTTTTTCTACCCGGACTTTCACATCTTCAAGCAGATCTGAAATATGAATACTTTCTAAAGCATTAAATAACTGCGTACTATTGGAATAATATTTTTTTGCAAGCTCTGACAAACGCATTTTGTCCTGTACAAACAGATATAGTCTTTCTTGTGATTGCGAGCTTTTATAACTTACCGGCACGTTTTCAGTACTGTATATGGGAGCCAGCGCAAATTCCCACAATTGATCAAGGAATGACCTTACAAACCCATCGGAACTCCAAAACATTTCTTTTTCTGAACTCACCTTGCTCCAAACCGGTTTTCTTAGTACCAATAAAAGCGAATTCAAATCTGTAATACCCAACTCGTTCTTTAGGAAGTCTAATGTTTTTTCTTTCCCCTGATCAAAGACAAAAAAGGAAAGAAAAGCAAACTTGGAATGAATATTCTGAACCAGGAAGATCCTGCGAAGTTTATTGACTTTTGTACCTTTTGCTTCGGGTTTAATGATATCCAAATAATAGTTTCGCTGATGTTCAATATAAACATTCTGCATTCTATCACTGGTGCCGGAATAATAGATGAAAATATGGTTGGGCAAATATTCGTCCTTTTTCCGCTCAAATTCAGTTCGTGAAAGAACGATCGGTGTAGTCCACTCATTATTATCAAACTTGGTCAAAGCGTTAAATTCATACTTTCCATTGAGGGATTTAATGTTTATTTTTTTGCTTTTACAAGTATAAGTGATGT
>JBCFBK010000098.1:0-6692 GCA_038562555.1 Prolixibacteraceae bacterium
CCTTTATTTTACATGGGCGAACTGGCCTGTTGGAGCATATCGAGAATGGTTTTCTTCACTTCCATCCGCGCGGATTCCTCAATGTTATAATACTTCACCCTTAAACTTTCGGCCGAAATATTTTCCTGCCTTCTCGAACGGAAATGTTCCGAAATAAAAACAGAAAGATCTCTGGCGCCGCCGTTTTTTATGATACCGTTTTCGACAAATAACCGCATAAAACAAGCGATTTGCTGCACTGAAAGGTTAAGCTCGAGTTTTGCTCCGTTTCCGGAGGCAGGCAATGCAGTGCCATAAGGAACTCCCGAATGAAGCAGCAGGCTCTTTTCGTGAAACGAAATTTCTTCACTGAGCCACTTGTGCAGGTAATCGAACGCGGATTCACGTCTGGAATCAAATGCATTGGCCGAACTGACCGGCAACTGACTGACCCGCTTCAGCCAGTGATTGTAAAAGGTGATTTTATCGCTCTCCTTCTCTATTTTTGATGCTTCCTCCCGGATGTTTGAAATAAAAAGCGAGACAACCGAAACGGAGTTGAAGTTAAATGAAATGAGCAGATCGGTTAGCGTGACCCCTATCAACGGCTTCAGGTTATGCTTTTTTACCAGGATGATTTCCCGGATAAATGCACAAAGGTAGTTGATGAGCCCGTAAGTGATAACCGTTTCCTCAAAGCACTGACCCACCGATGCCTTCACTTCCTCGAACAGTTGGTGTTCAGGATCGCCGGCCGGCATACTGAGGCTTTCCAGTTTCTCTTTGATCTCGCCGGTAACCGCACCACGGGCATGATCGGTTATTTTCTGATTTTGGTCGTATAAGGCAGGATAATCCCTGCAAACAGAATCGATCAGATCTTGCAGCGTGCTTAGGACGAGCTGCTGCCCATTGTCCGGGCCACTGATTTCGGGTGGCGGCTCTTCGTCATTTTTTCGTACTGTTTCGCAGAAATAATCACTTAGCCGGACTAAGCGGGCGTGAAGGTTATGAACGAATGCACGTTGTTTGCCTTCACTGTCGGTCTGGTAAAACGTGCGGGCAAGTGAGGTACCGATCTTTTCCGTTTCCTGTTTGATAGTTTGTCTGGTCGTTTCCCGATCTGCAGTGTTGTTTCCCGAAAAAACATGCTTAAGCAGATCGACATACAAGGTTAAATTGTTTCTCATACTTTGGATATGAAGATCATGGCTTTTATTAAACAGGAATAAAATTACAGAAAAATACAATTGATGTCAATATCCGGCACTGCTTGCATCTGGGTTGCCGGATAAAGCATAATGAAGCTGCCTTTTCGTTGTCGCAAAATTTGCGGCAACTATCAATAAAGAATTAAATTGGTATCGGCAATTCTATCGTACATTTCCAATTGCGTCCGCAGTGCGGACACAATTCAGTTGGACACATTACAAGCTGTTACTGTCTATTGAGAATGAAGACAAAAGGGAATATTATGAGTTTGAAGCGTCTAAAAACAACTGGACTGCCAGGCGACTGGAACGGCAGATCAACAGCCACTTGTGACTTGCAGCTCGGGTTGCAAGCTTAAGTTTTACCTCGTTTTTTGATTATTCATCCTGTTTCATTTAGGTATTTTTTGAAATGAAAATATATCAACCCAATTACAAATCCACTTACTAATCCGCCAAGGTGAGCAGAATTATCCGAAGGCGTAACTAATCCCATCAATAATGTAGAACCAACAATTACAAAAAGTCCTATTGAAAAAATTGCTCTCGAATCACCAGAACCAATTTTTAATATTATCATTGAAATTCCAAGTCCATACATACCCATTATAGCTCCTGATGCTCCTGCACTAATAGTTTTATCATGGAAAAATAAACTTGTCAAACTTGCAATGATTCCTGTTAAAATATAAAAAACCAAATACTCCTTAACTGATAATTCTTTATCCATTTGAAAACCCACGAGTGCAAACCCAATAATATTAAACATTAAATGAAAAATTCCAATATGTATAAAAATGGATGTAAATACCCTCCACCATTCTCCTTCAAGGACAAGTGGCTTGAAATTAGCTCCCCAGTTTAATAAATCTCTTGAACTGGGTGATACAGCATCAGCTCCTGAGATAATCATTAGAAGTATAACGATAATGTTAACATCTAATATTATTGAAGTTACTAATCTTTCTTTTGTAGGAATCAAATAAATCAATAAACCCAATGATTCCTTTAGCTTTTTAATCGCATCAAGCTTTTCAAATTTGCTTATAGCTGATGTTTTTATTGCTCTCCTAAAAATTAAAAGAAAAAACACAATCTGACCTAATATCAAAGTGCCAATAAACCATATAAACTTATGACCTGTCCTGGTTTCATAACTTCCTTTCTCAGGAACTAATATAATTGCATTTTTGGCAATCTCTTTTCCATAAGGAACTCTCTCAATAGCAAATAGAAAATTATCCTTATCATCTGAATTTCTGATGCGCTGAAAATAATTCTGTGGATGGAAATCAAAAACTTTAAATTCTTCAATACACTTATCTACAAACTTTTGAATTTTATCGGGCTGCTCATCCATATCCCATTTGCGATTGCTAAATTTTTCGCTATACTCTTTACCAATCCAAATATTAAAATCTTGCGGTGACTTATAATATGCGAATGTATCCACCATTGGACAGGTAAAATAAGCAGTTACAGTTATTTCTGTCCCATACTTGTTAGATGTTCGACGTGATGTCCAAAAACTTCCAAATCCTTTATATGCAAAATATTTATCAACTTCATAATATTTCGTTTCCGGTAATTTTGCAATTTCAGTTGTGCTGTTAAGTTTAGTTAGTTTTCCATTTTTTACATCAATGTAGTGCTGTGAAATTATCAGAGGTACAGCAAGTATAATAGCACTAAAAAAAGTCAAGAATTCTCCAATATTATCCCGAATTGCCAAAAACTTTATTTTAGGTCTAACAAATAGGTATGCGAAAAGTCCAGATAGTCCGAAAGGAATAAAGAAGTTCAATAACATTTCCTTAGGTTCAATCAGATGGTAACGAATAATTAAGAAATAATTCAATAGAGTATAAACCCCAATTATCAACAAAATCCCAATTAATATAGGGAAATATATGTGCTTTAATATTTTACGAAAATCTTTCATTCGTTATCGATGTTGTCGGCTGTCTTGCTTTTATGCTCGCTAACGCTCGCCGGTATATAAATGTCACTACAATTTCTGCAAAAGCGGGTGCATTTTAATTTTGAGGAAATGTTGTATGAAAAAGCTTAAAACGCTTTTCATACAGAAGCGATAACATACCTCGTTATGTGACGGTTAAGTTTTTCATGTATATGGGGAGCAACTTGTCTGTGTACATGGAAACAAACTTGCCCATGTATATGGCGGAAAGAGTTTCCACGTATATGGCGGCAAACATTTTTATGCGTTAAAGACAAAATGATTATGCATTAAAGACAACTTGATTATCGTGCATAAACAACTTGATTATGCATTATCGGAAGACTCAAATTGAGTTGGTCGCAGGAGACATCCGCTTTTAGGTGTCCTTTCTCTGCTTCTTCAATGAAGCCCGGACTTTTTTTACGAAATCGGCCGACACCTCCGTCACGCCGGCGATTTGCTCGTCCGTCCAGCCATGTTTGATAATAAGGTTTCGAATAGTTTTCTTTAGTCCGTCATGTTTGGCCTTTTCCAGTAATAATTCTTTAATGCCCATGGTATCACTCCTTCCTGTCAGTTTTTCAAGTTCACTATCAAAAATATAAATAATCTTCTTTTTGTCGCATTACATTCAGATCAGTTGTTTTTGGCTTGTTTAACGGAGCCTATTGGTTTTGTGTAGTAAAGGTATTGAATTTTAGTTACAGATGTCTATCCCTCTCCTATTCTGTACGTATGGCTTTACTTAATCTCACTCGAAACTGCATCTCGGTCTGTAATCCGGCATATATTAAAATGGCCTTTTGCGGCTCCTGATATAATAAAACAATAAGTCGGGGGTCGCTTTTTCAGTTCCATATACCAAAATATCTTTGAAAAAATCCTGACATACTTTGTCTATATCCGCATAGCTCAACCCCAGGGATTCCTTCACCATCTCGTCAACGGGGAGCTTTTTCTTTTTGAGCAGATCTGCCAGCTCAATCTTGTAGAATTTTGTAATTTGTTCCAGGTCAGGGAGAGGATAAGAAATCATTTTTGATTAAGGCTTCGGAAAGTTTCTTACCGGCCAACAAAAATTGGTTAAGGGAAAACCACCTGCAATATACGCAGCTAATATTTCATCGCAGCTCAAACTGGATATTAACCAAATCTCATCAGAATGTAGTAATTTTCGGCAACATTGGATACAACTATAACGCTATAGCAACCTTTTAAAAAATATTTCAAATAAAAAAGCCCGATTCCTCAGGCTGATTTCTTCAGGGAAAACTGGTCTGAAAACTCCCAACGGATTGTTCTCAAACACTGTCTCCCATCTTATGTCGTTACAGTTTATCTCTATAATGGTGAAACTAAATAAAAAGATATCCACTATTTTGGGTTAAATCCGGTCTTATCTCTCATTACCCTTATACAAGGAAAGGAAAAGGGGGTAAAGGTGCCTGGCAGTTACAGTTTTTCAATTTCTTCTTTTGAAAGTCCGGTATATTTGCGGATCGCTTCGACAGAAAGCCCATCCTTTTTCATGGCTGTTGCAGTCTCCACTGCTTTTCTGTATTCGCCTTCCTTCCGGGCATAATTCAAGGCATTTTGATTATCCCATTTCCGTTTTAAGCTGGTATCGTACATCCTTTTTTCCTCCTTTGTCAGGTTGCAGTATGAAGCAATCTGAAATAATTTTTCAAATATCGACTTCCGCAAATAAACAGGAATCTTTTTCATCCTGCTCATATTCTTCAACACATAAAGCCAACGGTCCAGGTCCGTTTCCAGTTCACCCTCCGTTTTGACAAATTTAATCAATTCTACGAATATATACTCCAGCCCCGGGTAAAAAACCACTCCGCTGTTTCTGTAGCACAGGCAGATATCCTGCAGGTAAGCGGTCGGTGGCGTGTCTTCCAGCGAGAAGCCATCCAGCAGGGCAATCAGGTAAACCTCCCGGATAGCATAGTCCCACTCTGAACGCTTGCCTTTTGGGGCTTGCTCACTGATAAGACGGCTGGTATAAAAGATCGCTCTCTTTTTAAAATTCTCCTGCTTCGAACGCTGCACTTCGATGATGAACTGCTCGCCATTCACCCCGGTGCACAGCAAGTCAAAAATAGCCCCGCCCTCATCACGCGTACCGCCGGGATGTTCATTCTTACTGTAAACAAGATCTATAATCTGCTTTCTTCCCTGGAATACCTCGTTCAGGAAAGCGATCAGCAAGTCCTTATTCGGTTCTTCTCCGAAAATTTTTTTGAAGCCAAAATCGCTCAGAGGGTCGATAAAGGTTATTTCTTCCGGTTTTTCTCTGGTCATGATCATGAAAATTTGTTCACAACCTAAAGTTAACAAAGTTAATCGAATACTTCAAACGAATGTTCTTATTTACCGCTTATTATACCAGCAAAAATGTAAAACTATTAAGGCTTCGGAAAGCTTCTTATCGGACAGCAATGATTGGTTTAAGGGAAAACCACCTGCAATATACGCAGCTAAATTTCATCGCAGCTCAAACTGGATATTAACCAAATCTCATCAGAATGTAGTAATTTTCGGCAACATTGGATACAACACAAACAGCCAGATATGAACCCCATAACAATGCCGTATCACCTATTTATTCCGGCGATGGTCAGTCTTTTATTCCTTTTACTGATAGCAATTGGCTGGAAACCCATGCTTTTAAAATCGAAAAGAAAAAAATTTAGGTTTGCTGTTACGATATTTCTGACGATTTATCTAATAGTTCTCGGTACTACAATTTATACAGATATATATTATCAATGGGATCTCAATAAGCACGACTTGAATATGAATGGTATTTTTGAGAGTAACGAGATCAATCCATACCAGCAAGCCGCTTTTCAAAGATTAATAAACGATACCGGAAGAAATTTTGCAGTGATCAGTGGATTGCTCTTTGCAGGAGTGATTTCTTTTGTTGTTTTTTTCATTACGCAAGGATTCGAAAAGTACAAAAAATTAAAAAATGAAGAAAAAACCAGGGAGCATAAAAAGATATGAAGCCCGGATTGTTTTGTCAGGCCAAACTCCTGATCACTTCCACTCCCAGCCTGATCCACCCACCGGGGCCGGTGATAACTTTAAAGGCAATGGAAATGATGGCACCGGCAAAAGCAAGATCAGTCACACAGGGTCATGACCCCCTTTATTTTACATGGGCGAACTGGCCTGTTGGAGCATATCGAGAATGGTTTTCTTCACTTCCATCCGCGCGGATTCCTCAATGTCCCGGATAAATGCACAAAGGTAGTTGATGAGCCCGTAAGTGATAACCGTTTCCTCAAAGCACTGACCTACCGATGCCTTCACTTCCTCGAACAGTCGGTGTTCAGGATCGCCGGCCGGCATACTGAGGCTTTCCAGTTTCTCTTTGATCTCGCCGGTAACCGCACCACGGGCATGAATTCCGGTTATTTTCTGATTTTGGTCGTATAAGGCGGGATAATCCCTGCAAACAGAATCGATCACATCTTGCAGCGTGCTTAGGACGAGCTGCTGCCCATTGTCCGGGCCACTGATTT
>JBCFBK010000019.1:0-91163 GCA_038562555.1 Prolixibacteraceae bacterium
TAATTGACCAGCGAATGCGTGGGAACATAACAGCGGACATCCATCCCTTTGCTTTTCCCATACTCCTTGGCGTAAGTAAAGCACTCGTCTAAGGCCTTGTAATACAGGTGATATTTTAGCTTGTTCGATAACCAGGTGTTTTCGGGCGACTCGTGCTGCGGACGCCAGTCAAACCCGTAATAAGCCTTCCATTCGCGTTTAAAGGCTTCGCTGTATCCGGCACGGGACCAAAATTCCGGCTCTTCCAGGTAAATGGCATCGATACCCGCATCGATAACCCGTTTGATTCGGGTTTCTTTCATGTATTTTATAAAGTTTTCGGAAGGAACCAGATAGGGGACCATATGTCCGTGCCAGATGGTATCGCCCTTTTGGGTTACCTGCCCTTCATCCAGATGAGGCTTCCCGTCCCATTCTCCGGTGAAATAGTCCTGGTAACCACCCCAGGCAATACCGGTCATAAAATGGGTTTTGTAGCCCCGGTCACGCCACGACTGTACCCGTTGTTCAAAGGTCATATCAGGCCGGTCGTGTGTACCGTACACAATGGCCACATCGGCCCTGACATCGGTTACGGGTTTCCAGTGAGACGAGGTTTGGAAGGCGGTTTTTTCTCCTTCCGTCTTTTCAACCAGCATACGGGTTGAACACGCAGCAAAAAGTGATGCTGCCAGCGTAAGGCATAAGGAATGCTTAAATGTCACGGTTTCTGTGGTTTTAGGTTTAAAAAAAGTCATCCCGCGGTTTAAACGGGATGACCTGCAAGTTAATTAATTTCGGGGTATATCGACCCTTACAGCTTCATTATAGTTATGTCGTCTGACATTTTCGGTGGCATAATTTATCCGGGCAGCCGCACGGATAAAGACGGTACGTCCCGGCGGGATGACCCCGTTTGTTGTGATCGTGACGGGTTGTCCCAGCAGTGCGTCGAACGAATTTCCGCTGTAGTTTACCTCAGTCGTGTACCGGTTATCCCACTCGCGGTAACCCACATACGGCACCTGGCTTACGAACAGGCGAACATCAGTCACATTCAGAAAATCGTCGCTGTAACCGCCCATGGGTTCTATTTTTCCCCGGAAGTCGGCGGGACTGACAGCCCGTATTACCCGGACATTCGCCGTGATCTTACCGTCGCTTACGGTAGGTTCGCCTACCCATTCCACTTTCAGGAAAGGCTGAACTTTGAACTCAACTTCGGTGACCCCTTCAATGTCGGTGTACAGGGTTTCATCGGCAATCGTATCACCGTCGGCGCTGAGCCGGACCAGGGGTATGAATGCCCCGTCAATCCTGACGTTATAGTGTCCCTTAAATATTTTCGTATTTTGAAAGATCCCTTCTTTCATGCACCAGAAGTCGAAGTTATCGGGTGTTGGCGTTTCTCCCCAGCTTAACTCGCGTAACCGGATCCGGGTACCCTCGCTGCCCTGATCGGTGAGAACAAGATCTCCGGTGGCTACATCCACCACCCTGCCCCTGATCGTTTCGCCGGGTTCATCATAATTGTCAATTTCACATGACGTGAAAGAAACAATGGCGAAGCAAAAGAATAGGATATAAAACAAGCTCTTCATATGTTCACGTTTAAAGTTATTTTTTGCAATTCTGTTTTTAAAACGGAGACCGGATACCGGAAGAAGGTTGCAAGGTGTCAGGGTTGCAGGGTTCCTTTTCACCCTCCTACCTTGCTACCTTTCCACCTTTTCACCTTCCCGGTTGCTGATCAATCAACGGACTCTTTGAAACTTCCCCACCGGGAATCGCCAAGTAGTACTCCTGCTCGGTGAGCCGGAAACGGCGCCGGCCCTCATCCAAACCCGCATCGAAAAAGTATTTGCCTGTGGTGGATGAATAGAACGGATATAAGCCTTTATAATAAGCACCATCCGATTGCGTATAACCGTTCAGCATATCGGAGTGCTGGGTGCGCCAGCGCCGGATATCCCAAAGGATCTTATTTTCAAAAGCAAGTTCTTTGCGGCGCTCTTTACGAATAAGCTGCAGGCCGTCTGCCCCGTTCAGATCGGAGACGCCTGTCAGCGGGTCTGCACCGGCTCTTTCGCGTATCTCCCGGATCGCATCATAGGCAATTTGCTGGAAGTTATCTCCATCAGGCGCTGCCTCGCCGGCAAGCATCAGTTCCGCTGCGGCTTCAGCAGCATTCAGCAGAATTTCGGCATAACGCATGAGGATGAAGTGCTGTTCCGAACGGCCTTCCAGTACCAGCGACTGAGGCATGCTCGGGTTCAGCCATTTGCGAATGACGAATCCGGTCATCGCAGCCGTTCCATCGGAAGTGAACGGACCACTCTTGCCTCCTGCATTCATCACAACTCCACCGGGCAATTGCACCGTTTCATGGGTCGTACCGTTCTGGGAAAGAAAGAGCGCCTTTTGACCGGCAAATGCACCCGTGGCCCGGTATGCATCGACCTGGTTATAATTCGACGGTCCCGAAACCGTGTAGTCGGGAGACCCGCCGTTTACAACCCGCAGCGGACTGATACCATTAGACGCGTCTCCGGTGAAAATACCTCTTCTGATTTCGATCACTTCTCCCTTAAACACGTCACCGGGGAAGATGACATAAGCACGCAGGCGGGGTTCGGCGTCCGCAAAAATGTCGGTCATCCGGTCGAACATCAAATACTTCCCGTTCCCGTCAAAAACCTTGATGGTACCATCGGGGTTTTTAGCAATCCCGTCAAATAATTCGACGAAGTCGAGCGTAGGACAGTTGCCGGCCGAATACCCGTTTCCGCCCATCAACTGACGGGGAATGTTATAGGCATCAAATCCATGCGCCAGATCCGGATACTTATACTCTTTGATATAAATATTTTCGGGGCTGTTAACATCAAAGAACATATCGACCATATTCTGGTACTGTGCTTCCTTGTCATTGGCCGCCCATTTTTGACGATAGAGGGAATATTTTTCCGACTTCATCACTTCACGGGCGGCGTTATAGGCTTCTTTGAAATATTTGACTGAAGCTGCTGCAGCGGTATTGGCATCGAAGCCAATGACCCGGACGCCTGTTTTTTGACCAAAGCCTGTAATCCGGTTGTATTTAGCGACTGAGCCCGCAAACAACATCGCCTCCGATTTGAAGCCATAGGCAACATATTTGTTTGCATAACCACGCTTCGGACTGGCCTCGGCAAGGTTTTCAATGGCCAGATTGAAATCGGCCAGTACCTGATCCCAGGTCTCCTGTTCCGTGGAACGGGGAACTTCCAGCGAATCGGCCGGAGTGTCGGGATACTTCAAAACCGAAGTAACCAACGGAACACCACCGTACCGTTTTGCCAACGCGTAAAAAACCATGGCTCGGGCAAAATAGGCTTCGCCGACGAAATGATTATAATCTTCTTCGCTGAAGTTTTCCTGGTAGTCCGGTATGGTTTCCAGCAGCCGGTTGGCATCGCGAAGCAGGTCGAATGCACGGCCCCAATATTCGCCGTTACGGGCCCATCCTTCCGAAGTCATGGCCGTACCGGCGTCGCGGCCTATCGAAGATCCTTCATTGGCGCCCGGCGTTACCAGCCAGTCGTCAAAAAACTGACGCGCAGGTGAGTATTTAAAATCCTCGAATGGCATTTGACTGTACATTCGCGACAGGTACACGGTCATACCCGTGGCATCCTTAAAAAGTTCCTCGTCATATACAATGCTTTTGGGCGGGACATCCAGGTAATCGGAACAGGAAATGATTACTCCGCCGAAAACCAATAATGCAAATATAAAATACCGTAGCTTCATGATTAGTTGTTTAGAATTTAACATTTACTCCAACCGAAACAGTTTTATTCAGGGGATACAAATAACCGTAGGTATCTTCCGGGTGCTCCGGGTCAACATATTTCACCTTGGTAAATGTGAGGAGGTTATAGGCATTGACGTAAACCCGCAGATTTTTGATGCCTGATTTCGCCATCAGCCGTTGAGGGAGCGTGTATCCCAATTCAACACTTTTGAGGCGCAAATAAGCGCTGTTCACGGTATTAAAGGAAGAATTCACGTCGGGCAAAGAGCCTGTATAAGCATACCGACCTTCTACCCACTCGGTTGCCGGGTCATAGGGGTCTGCCTTCGGATCCACCGGATGCCACCTGTTCATAAATTGTTCCATGGCGCTCGCATCGCCGCTGCCCCACAAGGGTTGGCGCAGTTGCTCGCCATAGATCAATGAGCTTTTCCCGGCTCCCTGCCATAACATGTTCAGATCAAAATTTTTCCAGGATGCATCAACGATCAGACTGAAATTTAACCAGGGATCCTGATTGTAGCGGATGGGATGAACGTCGTTATCGTTAATCTCGCCGTCTCCGTTCCAGTCTTCATAGGCGTAATCACCAATGATGGTTCCGCGGCCGATGTAGGTCGGGCTCGACCAGATCTCTTCCCACGATTCGTAGCGCCCGTCCCCTTCAAGTCCCCAGTGAACACCCTGCAAACGATTATTCTGGTTATCTTTCCAGTTACTCCATGAACTGCCGATTGCATCGCGCTCCACATACAGATGTTTCACCCGGGTCAGGGAAAAAATGCCTTTCAGGTTGTACCGAAGATCCCGGATCTGGTTCCGGTGTGAAAGCTCCAGATCGAACCCATAGGTCCGGTCGCTGTTCAGATTTTCTTCAGGCAGTTCAGCTCCCACGACAGTGGGGATTCCTCCGCTTCTTTGTTCTAAAAGGCCTTCTCGTTTCCGGCTGAAGTAATCGAAGGTAAGGCCCATCAGGCCATCCCATCCTTCAAAATCGAGACCGACATCGAACGTCCGGGCAGTAAACCACGTGAGGGCGGGATTGGGAATGCCTTTATGGTCGGCACTTCCGTAAAAGCTTCCGTCAAACACGTAACCTCCGGTAAAATTTCTGCTGTCGGTTTCTGTGGGGTAGTTGTATCCTGAAAGAAACTGGTAGTCTGAAGCGGTATCGTCGCCGGTTTTCCCGTATGAACCGCGAAGTTTGAGGTTGTCGACAAATGACAAACCGGTCATGTTTTTAAAAAACCCCTCTTCGGAAACACGCCATCCCACCGAAGCTGCCGGGAAAAACCCCCACCGGGAACCCGACGCGAACTTGGAAGATCCGTCATAGCGAAACATAAACTCGGCCAGGTATTTTTCGCTAAAATTATAATTAAACCGGCCGGCCAACGCCAGATTCGTATTTTCATAAAAATCTTCAATGTCTTTTGACATGGATGCCAGTTGCTGATCGGAAATACCGGCAAACAGGTAGGGTAACTGAAGGATCAGATCGCGCTGGGCGTTAAAATTGTCGCCGGTGCTTTTCTGAGCTTCCCAGAGGACCAAACCGCCCACTTCGTGTTTGTTGAAATTACCGGAATAGTTCAGGGAGAACTGCGCCAGCTCCTGTGTTTTGGAATAGGTTTCCCGGGAGATCCTGTTCGGCGACTGACGCGTAAACTCTTCGAGAGTCTCCGAAGCCTCATCGTAGCGGTATTGCTTATACTCTTTCTGGAAAATGGTATTTTCTGCCACATAGAAATCGTAGCTGAAAAGCCCTTTCAACGATAATCCTTTCACCCAGGGGACATCGTATTTCAGGCTGGCCGCCGGCTGTACCCATTTGTTATTGAATTTCCGGAAGCCGACGATGTCCTTATCCATAAAAGAGATCGGATTGTCGCCTTCAATGAGCCCGTGATAGGGCCGGGTCGGATCGTTATTCGCATAAGCGGGAATATGAGCGCCCTGCCGCCAGTACCCCCGGATAATCCACCAGGAATCCTGGTAAGGACGGTCCTGTTCGTCCATCACCAGGTTGATGTTGATATCGAAGGTAAGCCGGTCGGTAATCTTAGACGTAACATTTGAACGGACATTGTATTTGTTGTATTTCAGGTCGCTCGACTTAAAAAAACCTTCCTGATACTGATAACCCAGGCCGGCATAATAGCTCGTCTTCTCATTGCCTCCCGTCGCATTCAGGTTGTGTATCGTCTGAGGCGCGGAATTGGCAAACACCAGCGAATTCCAGTCCGTACTCTTCAGTGCGCCGTTTCTGTATGCCTCTATCTGCTCGTCGGTGAACACCGGCGCTCCTCCCGCAACATTGTGCATGCCCAGCTCGTTGCGAAGCATCATATACTCAACCGCATCGATCGTTTCGGGCATCCCCGAAGGGATTTGCCAGGTGTATGTACCGGTATAATTCAGCTCTATTTTATTAGCCGCCCCTCTTTTTGTTGTCACCAAAACAACTCCGTTCGCGGCACGAACCCCATAGATGGCAGCTGAGGCATCTTTCAACACAGACATGCCTTCGATATCGTTGGGATCGAGGCGTTGAAAATCGGCATTTGTACGGGGAATACCATCAATGACAACCAGGGGAGTTCCCATACCACGGATATCGAAGTTGTTATTGAAGGAACCCGGCTCGGATGTTTTCTGCGTGACCCGCACCCCTGCAATTTTACCGGTCAGCATGTTCTGGGCGTTTTCATTCTTGGTCGTCACAATATCCTCACCCTTAACGGCCGAAACAGCACCGGTTAACGATGCTTTTCGTTGTACACCGTAGCCTACGGCAACCACCTCTTCAATACCGATTGTCTCTTCCTGCATCACCACATTGAGGACCGGATTGCCGGCCACCGCCAGTTCCTGCGATTTCATCCCGATAAAAGAGAAAATCAAGGTGGCATCGGACGCTACATTAGCCAGGGTGTAAGCACCATCAGCCCCGGTAATCGTGCCCGTCGTGCTTCCTTTCACTACCACTGTGACTCCGGGAAGAGGATTGCCCGACGAATCGGACACTTTCCCGGAAACAGTCCGGTTTTGCCGGCTTCCGCTGCCTAAAGCGGAAGCACCTCCCTGCGGACCAATAATAATGACGCGGTCAACCATTCTGTATCCCATACCGGTTCCTTCCAGCAACCGGTCAAGGATTTTATCGATCGACGCGTCGCTGATCTTTAGATCAACCTCCCGTTCAACATTAAAATCATTGTTGCTGTACACAAAATTGTAATTACTTCCATCTTCAATGTCCTTGAGGATCTGTTTGATGGATGTTCGTTTGTAATCAAGATTCAGATTCGTTTGCTGCGACCAGGACTTTGCGGAAGTACTTAAAATCCCCAGCACCATAAAGAATAATGTTAGTCTCATAGTCAGCATGAGTTTTGTGGAAATGAGCTTTCGCCTTTTCCACAGATAACCAAATTTTTTTTTCATAAATTTGTAAACATTATGGTTTAACAATTCAATGCCTGTTGATTGCGAGTCAGGGGCATTGGGTTAACTGTATCAGCCGGGATTTGCTCTAAACATCTCCCGGCATTTTTTATTATCTGCCTTGAATGATTACTTTATCTCCTTCAAATTCAACTTTAATTTTATTTGTTAGTTCAATTAATTCCATGTTATAGCGTATGGACTTGTCGTGATTGATGACACCTGTAAAGTTATAACGGGAAAGTTCATGCTCGTCGTAAACGAACTCCACGTCGTACCACCGTTGCAGTTGCCTGACAATGGCCGGCAGTTTTTCGTTGCTGTAGTAATATTTTCCTTTCTTCCAGGCAAGCGTTTTTTCCAGGTCGACCTGGTCCTTCACAATTTCTCCGCTACCGAAAAAAAAGACAACCCGCTCGCACGGTTCCAGTACGACAGACTGGTTATTGCCGGTGAACCCGATCTTTCCTTCCATTAAAACGGCTTCCACCTGACCGCTTCCCGGATAAGCCTTTACATTGAAGCTTGTACCAAATACTTTAATCCATGAATTTTCCAAATGGACGATGAAAGGACGCTTTTCATCATGTGTCACCTCGAAATAGGCCTCTCCTTCAACATAGACTTCCCGGTTTCCGGTGTTAAAATCAGAGGAATACCTGATTGTACCTTCCGAATTCAGCCACACCGTTGAACCGTCAAAAAGTTTCAGGCTGGTGATCTGTCCCCGCGGACTGCTTATACTGGCCATCCCCGGTTCATGAAACCGAACGCCCGACAAGTAGATCAGCAAAGCCCCTAAAGCAAACGACAGGATTATGACGGCCGCATACCTGAACCAATGCTGAATTGCCGGTCCGGGCTTAATTCTTGTTTCTATGCCCTTCCAAAGCTGATCCTCCGGACGCAAACCATGGAGAAACGCAACCTGTTTCTGCAGGCTGAAAATCTTTTCGGTTTCTTTATAATCGCTGGTCTCCTTTAGGTGCTTAGGAACAGCCACACCCTCTTCGTGGAAATGGGATACGATCTGATCCTGATCTGTATTTACTTTCTCTTCCATATCTGCATTAATAACGCAGAAAGACCGGGAGAGGGTGAAAAAAATAAACTTTTTTTTGTCGCAGAATTTAATTTACCTGCGCACGGAGAAGAGAAATAATAAACTGAGGTATAATTCTTTCAGCTCTTCCCTTAACACGCGGTACGCGATAACCATTTGGGTTTTCACGGTATTTTTCGAGATCGATAATCGTTCGGCGATATGGTTATAGCTGAGATTCTCCATATAAGCCAGCATAAAAATTTCCCTGCATCGGGCCGGAAGTTTTTGTGTTGCCTTAAAAACGCGAATGGCCAGTTCTTCGTCATCATGGAACTTTTCATGATCAGCCCGGTCTGCTTCAGGCAGCGAAGCTTCCAGATCCAGGTGCTTAATCTTTACGCTTCTCAGATAGCTGATTGCCCTGTTCCGGACTGTAACAAATAAATATTTTCGCAGATCTTCCTTATTCGTGAATATTCGCAAGCGCTTTTCCCAAATGACAACAAATGAATCCTGCACGATATCTTCAACCAACGCACGATCGGAAATGTACCGGAAAGCAATGAGCGAGGCGGCCTGAAAATTTTCCCTGAAAAAATTCTCAAACTCCTTAAGGCTCAAACGATATTTTTGTTCAACGGCCTTCATCGCCATACTCCTCGAATTATTCAGCAAAGATCATGTATTTTTCTCAATCTTCGCAAAATCCGATCAACCTGCGTAATTTTACGGAAGTTGTACAAATTTCAGGGCCCCTTAAATAACGGCTTCCAACTCCGCACATTCCGGAATGATCCGGTCCCTTGCTCAGGCCGGCTTAATTTTTCTGATCGGGAAGGAACCACGCTTTAATCTCATTGGCGATGATCTCATGCCCTTTCCGGTTCGGATGATTTACATGCGACATATAGGATTCGATACTTCCCTCCTCCCGCGCAATCCGCTGAAACTCCTTAAACGGATCAGCCAGTCCGACATGATATTTCCCCGCTAACTCGCGGATCTGCTGCGCATGACGGACCAGCGGGCCTTCAAGAGTCAGGATGTCCTGTCGCTGATCTGGCGAAGGCGTCATCAAAATAACCGGGATGTTAGCCTTCACTGCCTCCGCAATCATCTTTTCCCAGGCTACGCGTGAGCGTTCCAGTCCTGTCCCGATATCATTCAGGGCATAATCAATGAACAGGACATCCGGTTTATGTGGAAGCACATCGGTTTTTAGCCGGAGCTGCCCTTGTTCTGCATATTCGCCGCCAATAGCTGTAATAATCACGTTGATCACCGCATGCGGGTAGATCTCCTTCAGCCGGGTGAGCACCAGATTCGGATAAGAATCCAGCGTATGCACTTCCGAATTATGCCAGTATCCCGCTGGCACGGAGTGTCCGTGAAACACCAGATTGATGGTCCTGTTATTCGGCCATTTGCTGTTCAATTCCTTTTTTACTGCAGCAAGATAATCCGGCTGATCTCCGCTCCATCGTTCTACGGTTTCAGTTGATTTTAAATCATTTAAAGGATCTTCGGTTCTGTACTGCGAAAAAACCCATTGACTTGCCAGCATCCCGGAAATTGTAATAAGGAAAAATAAAAAATGCTTCATCGTAATAAAATGATCACCATGAGACCACCAGCGATCCGCTAATATTTTCAATAACAAAATGCTTACCCAGTTTTTCATCACCCTCTTTAAAGGAAATTTCACCTTCCCGCCATGGGTAACCTGAGTTAAGGTAAGCATGAAAATTCTCCGCATTGATACGATCTTCAGGATAAACACGAATAGTGGCACTTTTTAGCCCGGTCACCTGCAATCGTCTGGTTATACCTGGTTCTCCCGAATGCAGTTCCCTGCAGGCAACAATGCCTTTCTCCTGCCCGACAAAGATACGGCACTCCCTGTTCCACGCGGTGGGCATGACATAGGCAGAACTCCCCTTATCCAGTTCAGTTTCCAAACCTGTAAGCAACGGAGCGCCCTGGGGCATTCTTAGCCTTAATGTGGCTGTATTACTGGGATGGTATCCTGAAAAGACAAAGGCATTATTTGAGCGGGAGATTGTCAACACCGGATCCTTCAGAGCCGGTGATTGTTTATTAATGGTGCAATTGATGCCAAATTCCTGTAAAACATAGCGAAGATAAATCGGTGCCGTAAACCATTTCTCCGGATCATGAGGGGTTAACAGACGGCCGCCGGTGAAACTGCTGGAGTTGGTCCCTCTTAAGTAAACCACCTTGCCTCCCTTCCAATCCGGTTTACTGCGAACCCATACCACATCGCGTTTTTTGCCGCCTTGTTCCACCTGTACCAATAAACGGGAGGCCCCATCGGTCCTGTTTTTCATAACCGTCCTGATTCCTCCGCCTGAAAACAAGGCTTCATGTTTCATGATCTTCGGATAGGGTACCTCAAGTTGATCGGGCATATAATCAGAAATGATGTTCATCTCTCCTTGCAGTGGCAGGTCATTCCCCAGGTTCAGAAAACTCTGAAAAGCCTTGCCTGAATGATCAACCGGTCCGAAAATGATCAGTTTCCCTCCTTCCTCAACGAAGCGAATCAACGTTTGCTCCAGTGAAGAACCAGCCTCGGGAGCAATTGTGATCAACACGGATTCGTTGAATAATCCCGGCCTTTTTGTCAGCGCCTGCTGAAATGAAGTGGTTGAAATAACGGTATTCAGCGGTAAGCCGTTATTGATAGCCTGCCTGATAAACCAATCCCCGTAATATACTTCAGGTAAACGATCTTTGAAGAGGTGAGCCCATTCGTGATATTCCCCGAAGGGATAAACCCACACCAAAGGGCCAGGAGCAGTGGGCGAATCCATCCGGCTCTTTAAAATATGGGGAATGACTTCGTTCGGGACCTGCACAGGCATGTTCCCGTATGAGTCGTCGATTGTGAGGAAATTCAAATGAGTCGGAATCCCCATGTTCCCGTCAGCGTCGATCCTGGCAACGGACATCGGGAGGTAAATATCGTGAGGCTCCCTGCCATAGCGGTCAAGCCAGGGACTGTTCAGCCACCAGGGATCGTGCGTATAGTAACGGAAAGGGAAGCGTGTATCAGGCAGTTCGGCCATGCGCGACATATACCCGGCCATTTCCAGACCGAAATCCCCATCCAACGCGGCCCAAGGTGAATTGGGAGGAGGAAGCATATTAAAGTTGCCCCCGTAAATATTTTTCAGATCCACTGCATCACGGGCAAGATCAGCGCCAACCGAAAGATTGGTTCCCCGGGTCTGTATCTGAAATCCGGGACACTCCTTACGGAAAAGAATCCAGAAATCATGAATTTTTCCGGTTGCAGGATTCAATTTTTCCTGTTCAAATCCTTTGCCGCTAAAGATGGATCCGGTAGCTGCCCAGCCTTCAGCCCCAAAGCCAAAACCATTGCTAAACCAGATAAAATCAAACCCCAGGTCGGTCAGAAAATGCTTCGACTGTCTTCCGAAGAAGGTCCCGAAAGGAGTATTGCCGGGAATTCCTTCAGGGAACCCCGCATAGGACTCCCTATCGGCTTTTAATACGGAATAACAGCTTACAAACGTTTTGTGGCCCATCGCGTTCCCGCCAAGGATTTCCCGATGCTTCTTATATTTAAATTCTGATTTGGCGAACTCAGGTCCCGGATCAAAAGTAGCACCGATCAATACAGGTTTCCCGGTAATCCGGCGACCTTCCTCCTTCAGTATCTGAACGATCATTTTCAGGTCCCCGTAAGTAAATGACGGCGGATTTTCCATGTATAAAATGGCTCTTTCATGCAATGAAAGATTGGTTGGTCCCGACCCGACTTCAAGCTCCGTATTCGGATTTCCCATATATTTTGCCCATTCCAGCGGCTGCTGCGGGTCACCTTTATAGTCTAGTATTTCCGAACCATCGCTGGTCCATAACATGATACCAATGGTATCGGTATGCCGGAGCAAGGCTTGCCATTGAATGAAAATTTCAGATGCCACCTTCCGTATATAATCCTCATCATTCTTTTTGAATGGTTTCAGTGACATCTCCAGCGTGATCTGATTGAAACGGTTCTTTTGAAGAGTGACATCTTCAAAACGAGGATCTTTCCCTGTTGCGTGAGTTCCAACAAGCATATCTATTAAAAGAAGGACAGAAAATATGTATCGGGTCATTTTTGCCGGCTTAGTTTTATCGTGCAATATAATCAAACCCCTGGCAGGATGTGAAAAATCCGCCAGGGTAATCAGGAACAGGTCTGTTTAATAATCCGGATTCTGTTCAAGCTCAGGATCAACATCGATTTCCCGCTGGGGTATTGGCATCAGCAGCTCATAATCTTCGACCGAGTAGCTCAGGTTACTCCCGGCAAAATACGCGTTTATTACGGCTTGTGCCCGTCCGGTACGTACCAAATCAAACCACCGGTGTCCCTCATACAGGAATTCAACACGGCGCTCCTTTTCCAGCGTCAATGTAAAATCAGCCTTTGACAAACCTGACAATGATCCTAATCCGGCACGGTTTCTGACCGGATTCAGATAGCCATGAGCAAGTTCCGTCCGGTTTGTCTCATTCAATACTTCCGCATACATCAACAACACATCGGCATAACGCAGTGCGGTGAAGTTAATGTCCATATCGGCTACGTTGCTTGCCGTAAAATCCACGAATTTGAGTCCATAGAGCATCCGGTATACTGTTCCGTCTGACAAGGGAATTGAATCCGAAACCGATGCTTTTTTTCTCAGGTCACCTGCTTCATACGCATTGGCCATGTTGGATGTGGGGCTCAGGCGGCCTCCGCCCAACTGATTCCCGGGGAAAAGGGCCATTCCGCCGTAAAGGGCAGGAACAAGCTGTTGTCCAAAGCTATTCCCTTCACCCACACTTCCCGTCAGGTATTTGATTTCGAAAATGGACTCGGACAAATCATCATTACTGTTCGTAAAGAGGCTTTTATAATTCGGGACAAGCGTGTATTGTTTTGAATCGATGACCGTCCATAAGGCATCTTCAGCCAAATCATACTGTTTCAGCGTCAAATAAACTTTTCCGAGTAAAGCGTAGGCTGCTCCCGATGACGCCCTCCCTTTTCCCAATCCGGAAACATCAGTAAGCAAACCGGCTGCCTCCGTGAGATCGCGTACGATCAAGGCATAGACTTCACTTTCAGGCTTACGGGTCATATCGAAATCGGCAACCTCTCCCGGATTGTTGAAGGAAGTTTCAACAATCGACACCGGACCAAAAAGCCGCACCAGATTGAAATAACAGTATGCCCTCAAAAACAAGGCTTCGCCTTTATATTTCCGTTTCGCCTCATCGCTGATGCCCGAGCTTTCAACACGGACAAGAATATTATTACACCTGGATATGGCATTATAAGATGAACTCCACATGGTATTCACGTAACCGTTGGTGGACGTAAACCGGACCTCATCGCATTCCAGTTCGCTGACGCCAGGCGATTGCAGCGTTACAATTGTATTGTCGGTCGGCAATTCAGTCAGATACAGGAAGGCTGAGTTATGCAAGTTCTGGAGGTTGGCATAGGGGCCAACGATGGCTGCTTCGTAATCATTTTCAGTCAGATAAAATGACTGGTCATTGATTTGATTTTCCGGCTGCAGTTCCAGGAAGTCACTGCATGAAACTCCGAGAAAAAGAGTTACTGCCAGTATAATTATTCTGTGTCTCATAGATCCGTTTATGAATGTTAAAATGAAAGTTTAAAACCAAGAGTAAACGTACGGGCAAGAGGATAAGTATTGTAGTCAATTCCCGAATTCGTGATGTTGTCTCCTGCTGTACTTGATTCAGGGTCATATCCCGGGTAGTCGGTGAAAGTATGGAGATTGGCCACATCGACAAAAACACTCATACTGCTCAACGAAAGCCTGGATATCATCTCATAAGGCAGGGCATAGGAAAAGTTGATATTCTTAATCCGGATGTATGACGTATCGAATAAGAACCGGGAAGAGGATGAAAAGCCATATGCATGGGTACTCCTGATCGCTCTTGGAATGAGACCATCACCGGGATCCGCCTCCGATTTCCATCGTTTGTCTGCCATTGCCAGCTGGTTCTGCACCCCCGCACTATTCAGGATCGTTTCACCTGCAACGAAGTAATTATAGCCTCCGTGCGTACCATTGATAAACACTCCCAGCGTAAAATTCTTCCAGGTCCATTTATTGGTAAATCCCCAGCTGAAATCAGGCCACGGGCTGCCCACAATCTTTTTATCGCTTGCGGTGATCTTTCCGTCAGCAACAACATCCTCAAACTTAAGGTCGCCCGGCTGTGTTTTAGGGTGCTGGACCGGATTGCCGGCTACTTCTTCTGCATTCTGAAAAATACCTATGGCATGCATCAGGTAAAAACTCGAAACAGCCGAACCTACTTCGGTGATCTGGTACGAAGAATTGGCTATTCTCGACCCTTCAGTGGCTAATTTCAAAACCTTGTTTTTGTTTGCATTAAAAGTCAGGTTACTTTCCCAGTTGAAATTCCTGTCTTTCACATTTACGCTACTCAACGCGATTTCTATTCCTTTGTTTTCAATTTCTCCGATGTTCTGGGTTGAATTGTAGAATCCGGAAGCTGCGGGCAACTGCACCGCCAGCAGTAAATCGGTCTTTTTATCTTTATAAACCTCAGCGGTAAGTGTAAGCCGTTCCTCAAACAGTCCCAGATCAAGTCCGATATTTATTTGCCTTGATTTTTCCCAGGTCAACTTATTGTTGGACAAGTTGCTGGGAACCAGGCCTGGCTTGATCTGGTTATTTTGCACATAATTGTCGGAAGAGAGCAGACCGATATGGGTATAATTCCCAATTTGGTTATTTCCTGAAATACCATAGCTCGCGCGGAGTTTCAGATTGCTGATAAAGGCGAGTTGCTTCATGAAGCCTTCCTCAGAAATATTATATCCCGCGGAGAAAGAAGGGAAGGTACCCCATTTATTCGTTGATCCGAACCGCGAGCTTCCGTCCCTCCGGACTGTTGCCGTCATCAAATATTTCCCGTCATACGAATAATTAACCCTGGAAATTAAGGACAACATGGACCATTCAGATATATAATGTGTACCTGCATTGACCGTTCCTGCTGAAAGGTATGTCACATAATCGGTAGGGAAATCAGTGGCTCCGGCCGATAACCGGTCGTACTTGTCTTTCTGGATTGTATAGCCTGCGAAGACATCAAAAACATGTTTTTCCTTCAGGCTGGCTTTGTAGGAAAGGGTGTTCTCATTCAACCAGTTCAGTGACTCCGTTTTCGTTACCCCGGCAGTTGCCGGACTTGTTGCCCCGCCATAGCTTCCCAATTTTGAAGATTTCCACAGTTTGATTTCGTTGGTGCCAAAACTGACGCCAATGGAGCTTTTAAATCTCAAGCCTTTAATGATCTCATATTCAAAGAAATTATTAGTAAAAACATTGGCTGTATTCCTTTTGTCTGAAAAATTTTCGAGAATAAACAACGGATTTTCAACCGGAACTCCCATTGGATTAAGCAATTCTGAAACATATTCACCGTTTTCGTCGCGGATGGGAATTGTCGGAGAAGAAGCCAATGCGGCCGACAAAACCGCTCTGGTCCCTAAATGTCCTTCCGTATTGGGAAATTTCCCGTAAGCATACGAACCGGAAATACTCGAACCAATTTTAAGTTTTTCGGATATCTGCACGTCCATATTCGACCTCAGGTTGAACCGGTCATAGTCGGTTCCCTCAACGATCCCCTCCTGCGACATATACCCCCCGGAAAGATGATATTTGATCTGATCATTTCCGCCCGCTGCCGAAACCTGATAATTCTGAACAGGCGCAATACGAAAGATGGCATCCTGCCAATCGGTGTTCAGGGAAATGGAGGCGGGATCCCTGAATTCCGGCTTAACGCGGGTAGTCGCACTTCGGATTTCATTTGGATCAGTTGCCTTCCCACCCGCGTAGACCCATGCGGCATCGCGCCCTTCAGCTATAAATTCAGCAAACTGCTGCGAGTTCATCATATCCAGTTTATGAGCAACCTGCTGAACCCCGTACGAGACATCTGCAGTAATCTGCGATTTTCCGGCTTTTCCCCGCTTGGTCGTAATAATAACGACACCGTTCGCGCCCCTCGAACCATAAATAGCTGTCGCTGACGCATCTTTAAGTATCTCTATCGATTCAATATCGGAAGGGTTAATAGAAGAAAGCGGATTAATACGGTTCTGAGTATTGTTTGCCATACCGGCAGAACTATAAGTGGCACCGCCAAAATTCAGCATGTCAGAACCACCCCCGCCCGAACCAATTGGAAAACCGTCAACAACGTAAAGAGGCTGGTTTCCTCCGGTAATCGAACTAACACCCCTCACCAAAACATTGACATTTCCTCCGGGTGCACCGGTAGTTTGTGAAATTTGCACTCCTGCAACTTTTCCCTGAAGCATTTGGTCAAAGCTTACCACAGAAGGCTGGATCATATCTTCACCTGAAACCCGCGAAATAGAGCCGGTAAGGTCTTTCTTTCTCTGGGTTCCGTATCCCACGACAACCACCTCATCCACACTCCGCACATCTTCTTCAAGTGTAATATTCACAACAGATCTGCCATTGACGGCGATTTCCTGTGGCTTCATTCCCACAAAAGAGAAAACCAAAACCGCATCGCCGGTTAAGCCGGAAAGCGAATAATTACCCCCAATATCTGTAATCGTACCCCTGCCTGCTCCTTTTATCGCCACGGTTACGCCCGGCAGCGGAGCGCCATCGGTACCGGCAACCTGCCCCCCGACAACCTGAGGCTGTTCTCCTCCGGAATAAACAGCCACCGCACCTGCCGGAATAATAAGGGAGCAGCAGATCATACAGATGACTAAGAAGATCGCTCTTTTCAAAATGCGATTCATGCTAACCTGTAAACCATTTTTTTTCATACGTTTTTCATTTCAAATTAACTGTGTATAATTCTCGTACTAAATTTCATCACTTTTTTAGTGAACATCGACGTATGGAACTCGCCGATAAACGTTACCTTGGCGTAAACCGTGGTTTCCATGCTCGTTTCATATAAAATCAATTAGTAAAGATTAATAGAAAATTTGCAATCGGAAGTCAGTGACCCGGAACAGCAGAACACACCAGGCAGTAGTTAATCACACCTGATGATCACGGATTCCGTGTTCAGATATTTCGCGATCTTTTCAATGGTTTTGGCGTGATGGCCAATTCCAAGCGCAAAATGATGAGTAGGACCCTCGCTGATCCAGCGGGTCAGGAACGTTTTGATATCAGGCTTAAAAAACCCGCGGGTATTCGTATTCCCTGTGGGAGGTATCGGCCCTTTGACCGATTCGCCTTCTGCAATCACAAATTTGAACTTTCCGTCGTAGGTGGAATTGATGGAAAGCATTGTGATGGGCCCTTCCTTTATTTTGAACTCAACTCCTGCCCCCTTGCCCGGTTTGCCGTGATATTTTTTCAGACTCCTTAAAACAGGCTTACCTTCGGCAATGGAAATATTGTGAGGACCGTCGTGTCCAACCAGGACAAAACCTTCCTGAAAATCGACCGGATGAAACTCGGCAAAACTGCCGCCAATTCCAAGTCGATTCATGATCAGCAAAGCAATCAGTGTTTTTAAATCAGACTCGCCGCACATTGGAAAACCTTTAGACGTTAATAAGGAATTTCCGACGATCAGGTTCGACATAACTGTCCTGACTTCGCTATTCTCAGGGCCATCATAATAATACGCAAGTCCATCCAGTTCCTTTTTTTCAATAAAGTGATTTAACGCAACACTTACCTGGGCGGCAATCCGAAGATCTCCATTTTGAAGTTTCAGGGATATCGGATCGGAAACGGGATCGGGCGTATCAAAAAAATCCAGAATCATTTCTTCCGACCTTCTGATCTCTTTTTCCGTCACATCAGTAAAGCAGGATACAAGTTCATTCGCCTCGCACTGCACAACATGGCACCCAAATGCGGAGGTCAGCATGGTCGCATCTGTGTGCATGTCCAGCATCGCATTGATTGGATGCCCCAAATGCCCCAATTGTGAATTCTTTAAGCTATGAAGCACTTTGGCGATACGACAGTATTCGTCAATCTGGTCGTCAGCTGTCGGATCGTCATAAAGAGTCCCGATAATCATATCAGGAACCTTTTTCCCCATCCTGACTGCAACCCCTGCAAATTCGGGTAAAGCGCAAATGTCATCATTCATCAGTTGCATGTAGGTCGATGCGTTTGAATAATCCAGCGCTTTCATCGGCTGAAGTGCAACCATAATAACGGGAACCGCTATCGTCCGGATGATGGCCCCAAACGTTCCCGAAGTGGCATAAGTCAACATATTGCAAAAAATCAGATCCAGATTCGCTGCCTGCAACTGAGTTACAACTTGATAGGCCTTTGCCGGACTATCGACCATTCCAAAATCAATGATCGTTGACTCATGACCAACTACCTTCTGAATAAACGTCCGATGCTTCGCCATCAGTTCCTCATACAAACCCGGAAATTGTTCCCAATACTTATCATAGCCCACTCCAAAGACACCAATCCGGGGAGAATCTTTCCGTTCACGATCAGGCTCGTTCATTTTTTTAACCGCATTCATAATTACGCTTTTAGTCTTTTATGTTAACGCACTAAGTTTCTGTACAAAATATCATTCAAACTCATTATTCAAAGCTATCCTAATTTGCCAGGGACAATAGTTTTATTTTTGGAATGAAAATCACAAATAAAACAAATGCAACAGGATACATGATCCCTGCATAGATCCACAACGGATCGTAGGAATAAGCGGCAATAATCATTCCCATAAACGGGTTGACGATCAGGGATGACAAGGCTCCGGCGCTGCCGGAGAAACCAACGATGGTTGAAGTCACCGATTTTCCGAAAACATCGCTGATCGACGTAATATAGTTCGTGATCCACAATCCATGGGCAAAAAAGGCAACCGCCATGATCAGGATAACAATTTCGACGGATGAGGTGTATTTCACCAGAAGAGCAGATGCAGTAAGCAGCGCAG
This sequence comes from Prolixibacteraceae bacterium, assembly GCA_038562555.1. Lineage (GTDB taxonomy): Bacteria > Bacteroidota > Bacteroidia > Bacteroidales > Prolixibacteraceae > JBCFBK01. The sequence goes on from JBCFBK010000019.1 coordinate 19,296, forward strand.
CTCCACCCATAATCAGTTTCCGGGCCAGGTTCAAATTGCCGGTTCTCCTGTAGATCGCATCGGAAGCCCAACCACCAAGCATATTGGAAATACCCAGCGCAAGGAAAGGGATCCAAAACAGCTCCCCGATCCTGACAAGATCTACAGCACGCGCTTCATTAAGATATTTGGGGATCCAGAACATATAAAAGTAAAAGATCGGATCGAGCAGAAAACGGATCAGGATGAAGACCCAGACTTCCTTTATCTTTATAAGTTTTGCCAGACCAGACCAGCTGACGCTCTGACCCGCTTTTCGTACCTGATGCTGTTGCGATGCCGACTTTGGAAACATCATCCAAACCAGCACCCAAATCAATCCAATAATACCGGTAACAACAAAAACGCCTCTCCATCCGGTGAGCCGGATCAGGTACACACACAGCGGAGGAGCAACAACAGCCCCCACCGCCGATCCTCCTATCGCGATCCCGTTGGCCAGTGCCTGACGCTTTTTTGGGATCCATTCCATGACGGCCTTTATCGCACCAGGAAAAGCTCCCCCTTCACCTAAACCAAGCAGGAAACGGAAAAAACCGAAATGAAGAACATTACCGGCCACACTATGCAGCAACGTGGACAGCGACCAGAGTCCAACTGAAAATGCCAGGCCCAGGCGACTTCCGAACCGGTCAATCAATATACCGCCCACGGTAAACATGACCATGTAGCTAATTAAGAAAGCAGTATTGATCAATCCGTACTCCCCGTCCGTCACGTGAAAATCCTCTTTGATCCGGATAATCGAGATGGAAAGAACCTGCCTGTCAAGAAAACTTAAAGCAGTAGCGAAGAAAGCCATCACGACAATCAGCCAGGGAATCCATGTGGATTTTTCTTTCATCATTAAGTTAACGCACTAAGTTATTTTTACCAAAAATACGAACTACTTTCATAAATGCAAATAAAATTGTTAATTTGTCCCTGAAACAAGCTGTTGTTATAAAACATACCTTTATGAAAAAAGGACTCCCGAAATATATTGCCATCAGCAAAGAGCTCATACAAAAGATAGAAGCAGGCGAGTTTCTTCCCGGCGACAAAATCCCTTCAGAGAACGATTTGATCAAAATGTACTCAATCAGCAATACGACAGCACGGAAAAGCTTACTGGAGCTTGAATTGCAGGGCTGGGCCAACCGGATCAAGGGAAAAGGTACTTTTGTGCTCAACCGCTCGGAAGACAAGCATCTGACACGTGTCTTGGGTTCCTTTAGTGCCATGAAGGAAAGCTTCAACGACAACCTGATCAGGGAAGGATTTACACCCAAAAATATCCTGCTTGAAAAAACAGTATTTGAAAATGGGATTTCATCCAATATCAACAACCGCAACTATATTATTGAAGGTCCCGTCCTGAAAATCCACCGGTTAAGATACGGAGATAATCTTTTGCTAAAGGATGAAACACGCTATATTTCGATGTCCGTCTGCCCAAGGATCAACCGGCTGGATTTAGATCAGCCTCTTATTTCCATTTATGAAGAAAATTATCACCTTGTCCTTGAAAATGTAGAGCGGACATTAAGCAATACCATTATTCTTCCGGGTGACGCAAATTCTTATTTTGAGAATGAGGTCCCCATTGCGGTGTTCATTCTCGATGGCGCTATATTTTGCAACGACGGAAAAATTGTTGAAATTGAAAAATCTTTATACCGGGGTGATAAATACAAGTTTTCAATCACGACAAAACCCCAGCTTTTTGTAAAGAAGGAGTCATGAAGAATGTTTTTTCTGAGTTAGCCGTCAGAGGATTAAAACGCCACAGGTAACATGGATTACCTATGGCATTTTTCTTGTTCTCAGGTTGCCGCAAATGCCTGGCCCATGACCAGTTTTCCTTTTTCAGAAGGCGTATGCTGCAGCTGTAACGAGGTATTTTCACGAACATGGCGTTCCTTTCAAAGCCGGAAGCCATGACAGGAATTCCACCTTCCTCTTTTACATAAAGAGCTGCCAGATGATTTTTAACAAGAACCTCCTCTCCTTTTAACCTCCTGGGAACGGGACGGTCAAAGCCGGCCAGCATCAATTTTTCCCTGTAATACGGTTTGGTCAGCGTTACTTCCCTCACGAAAGGCGAAGAGGGCATATAGCCGCCGATCGCCATATGCAGTTTGTAATGGCTAAGCAGTTGTATGATCTCCCCCTGCGATCCTTTCACCCAAACAACCTCTGCACTCAGTTCCTTTGCAAACTGCCTGACAAAATCAAGCTGATTGGCAACCGGCTCAACCGACGCGCCGGCAGCGGGGTCATAAGCCGACAGCCCGACTTTCAGGATCTTATTACGGGCATTCTGAAGCGTATCCTCCGAATCTTTCGGAAACCGGTCGCATGCAGTTAACAGGAGAAGTATCGCATAAAAAATCACTAACGGTATGTTCTTCATCCAGCCTTTTTCTGTACATTGGTGATGAATTAAAACAACTGATTGATTCTAATTGTTGGGAAAAGAGAAAACAGGATCGGCACCTGATTTTTTCAAACGCAAAAATGACCGGTATAGATTGTAAAATTTCAATAATGAAGGAGGTACCAAAAGTTTTCTATGGGCTGGATCCCGGAGAAGAGATTATTTTCAGGGATTACCTGGCTGTTGAGCGGACCAGACTCGCCAACGAACGGACGCTTCTTTCGTATATCCGGACATCACTTTACCTGCTCCTGGGGGCAATTGCCTTTTTTCAACTCGAGGGGTTGGATAAGCTTAAATGGCTCGCCTATCCGTCGCTGGTACTTAGTGCTGTTTCGCTTGTCATTGGCATTTTGAAATACTACCGGTTAAAGAAAAGCTTAGGTTACACAATCAGTCGAAAGCAGGAGCATCGGGTGAATGAATCATCCAGGCAGCCCTACAAATAAAAAGATATGCCAAAAGCACCGATGCCTGAAAGCAGACGTCATAATTTGTTATGAAGCAATTTATCGAGGAATTCCTCCTTATACTTCGGAGAAATCCTCAGCCTGGTCATGTCGGTCAACTCAACCATGCCACCTTCGGCTTTCAGATAACGGCTCACACAGTCGAGGTTGATCAGGTGTGAGCGATGTATCCGGAAAAATCCATGAGGCACCAGCAACTGGTCAAATTCAAGTAACGTGCGGCTGATCAATACCGAAGTGCCGTCTTTGTAATGGACCCGCGAATAATTGCGGTCTCCTTCGCACCTGATTATATTTTTAACTTTGATGATTGCAAAGCCATCCATTTCGGGCAGGGCAATGGTAGGTTCCTTCTCCTCCTTCACTTCAATGCGGTTTTTAAGCATCTCAATCTGGTTCTTGCTGTACCGCAGAGGAATATCCTTAATCCGCCGAATGGTCGATTTCACATTTTCCAGGAGCACCGGCTTCAGAATATAGTCGAATGCAAAATATTTAAATGCCTTAATGGCATAGTCGCTGTAGGAAGTAGTAAAAATAAGACGAAAGTTAACCTCCGCCAGCTGGTCAATCAGATCAAACCCGGTTCCGTCGTGCATCTCAATGTCCAGAAAAACCAGATCCGGTTTTACTGAACGAATTAAGCTGACTCCGGCATCGACCGAATCGGCTTCTCCCATCACTTCAATCTCGGAGAAGTTCTGTTCAAAGATATGCGACAACACCCGTCTGGCTAGTTTGTCATCATCAATTATTACAGTACGGTAAATCATTCGTGGCTAATTTCTGGCATTTAAAACTATATAAAAAATTTGAATTGAACATGTCAAAATATGAAATTGACATGATTTTCGATATATCCCGGTTGAAACCGACGACCGGGATCGCATTATCCTGCGGAAGTGCGGCCCCCTCCACCCAAATTCCTTTAATATATTTACCTTTGTTCCAAAAATTATACGATGTTTTATATTTTAAATTTGGAATCATCAACCGAAGTGTGCAGCGTTGCACTCACAAAGAACGGAGTGTTATACGACCTGATGGAAAATGCAGAGGGGATGAATCATGCCAGGCTAATGGGTGCCTATGTACAGGAAATTATAAACAGGAATAAGTTGAATTTTGACATGCTTTCGGCAGTGGCAGTAAGCATGGGACCGGGATCATACACCGGCCTGCGAATAGGCGTATCGCTTGCAAAGGGAATCTGTTATGCCAATGCTATTCCGCTGATCGCGGTCAGTCCGCTCCAGGCCATGAGTTCCTTTATCATAGAGAATAAAAGCCGCTGGAACCTGCCTGATTCCGGTGAAGCGGCTTTTTGTCCCATGATCGATGCACGAAGAATGGAAGTTTATATGGCCCTTTACGATATTAATAATCAGGAACTGGAAGGCGTATCGACAAAAATAGTCAATGAAAATTCTTTTCAGGAATTGCTGGAGCAACAAACGGTGGTCTTTTTCGGGAACGGCTCTGACAAACTTAACAAGCTTATCACCCATAAAAATGCTGTTTTCGTACCCAACATAAAAACTTCGGCACAGTTTATGTGTTCTTTAGCGAACAGAGCATTTGAAAACAAACAATTTGTGGATCTGGCTTATTTTGAACCTTTTTACTTAAAGGATTTCATTGCCGGAGTGCCTAAAAAAACATTTTAAGATCATGAGGAAAATATTATTCATCCTGTTATTACTTCCGGCTTTCCAGTCTTCAGCGCAACCTGCTGAAAAACTGAAATATGACCTGAGGTACAGCGTATTTAAAGGCGGGGAGGCAACACTGACTGCAACAAATACCAGCTACGAGAACAAACCGGCCATACACTATCATTTGGAAGGAAAAACAACCGGAGTGACCGACCGGCTTTTCAGCGTCCATGATATTTACGAAAGTTGGGTAAACCCGAAATCAACACTACCCTATAAGTTCATTCGCAATGTCAAGGAACGGAATTACCGTTATTACAACGAAACCCGTTTTTTTCAAGACAAGGACTCATTGGTCAGCACACGTTCGGGCGGGAAAAAGGTTCCACATAATATGGTCGATATCCTCGCTGCTTTCTTTTACCTGCGTCAACACAATTACCTGGATAAGCTCGACCACGGGGAAGAATTTACGATCCCGGTTTATCATGCCGATGAACATTTCATGATGACCGTTAAATACCTGGGTACAGAAAAAATCAAGTCGAAATTCGGAACGAAAGAATGCCATGTGATTTCGCCACGAGTTGATAAGGGGAAATTGTTAAAACGTTCGGACGGCCTGAAGTTTTATATCACCAAAGACGAAGATCGGGTACCATTGCTCCTCGAATTTGACATGGTAATCGGATCGATGAAGTGCGAGCTGGACTCCTACCGGAAAAACGGTGTTAATCAAATGAAAAAGAAATAAATAACCCGCTGTAAATCAAAATAACTGTTGCTATTCTGCCGTTTTTCATTTTTTTACTACTTTTGCGCCATTCAAAAAAATAATAAACAAGAAAACAAAATATGGCAACAACAGCTGATTTTAAGAATGGACTGACAATTGAATTTAACGATCAACTTTATACGATCACACAGTTTCAGCACGTGAAACCAGGTAAAGGACCGGCCTTTGTCCGGACAAAACTGAAAAACATCAAGACCGGAAAAGTGATCGACAACACGTTTAATGCAGGAGTAAAGATAAATACGGTTCGGGTGGAGCGCAGGCCCTACCAGTACCTTTACCGGGACGAGGTAGGCTTCAATTTTATGCATACCGAAACATTCGAGCAGGTCTCCATTTCGCCTGACATGATTGAAAATGCCGACCTGATGAAGGAAGGTCAGATCATTGAAATCAATTTTCATGCTGAAACTGAAACTCCGCTTACTGCAGAACTTCCTCCCTTTGTTGAATTAGAAGTGACACAAACTTTTCAGGCGGAAAAAGGAAATACCGCCAGCTCCACCGCATTGAAGGCCGCTACCGTTGAAACGGGCGCAGAAATCATGGTACCGCTTTTCATCACTGAAGGAGAAATTATCAAGGTCGACACCCGCGACAGAAGCTACAGCGAACGCGTCAAAAAATAAGTTTAAAAAGATCCCGCAGTATAGCGGGATTTTTTTTACTCTGCAATCAGCAGAAAATAATTCTTTTTCCCTTTCTGAATCAGGATATATTTTTCACCGATCAGAAAGCTTTTATCCACCAATAGCTCCTGAGAAGCTGCCTTTCCCTTGTTTATGCTCAGCCCGTTGCCCTGAATGGTACGTCTGAGTTCACCTTTTGAAGGAAAAACCGGCGCCTGATCGGTCAGCAGATCGATAACAGGAATCCCCTTTTCAAGCAATTCTCCGGAAACTTTATATTGAGGCACGCCTTCAAAAACAGAAAGAAAGGTTTGTTCATCCAGTTTTCTCAGTGTTTCGGCAGTACCACTCCCAAACAGGATCCTCGAAGCTTCAACAGCCATTTCCAGATCGGCATGCGAATGTACCATGACTGTTATTTCCTCGGCCAGCTTTTTCTGCAATTCGCGCAGATGAGGCGCCTGCTTGTGTTGTGCAACCCGATCTTCAATTTCCTGTTTACTCAGCAGGGTAAATATCTTAATATACCGTTCGGCGTCTTCATCCGACGTATTCAACCAGAACTGGTAAAAGCGGTAAGGTGAGGTCAGGCGGGCATCAAGCCATACATTTCCCGACTCAGTTTTCCCGAATTTTGTGCCGTCGGCCTTGGTAATCAGCGGACAGGTCATGGCAAAAGCTTCGCCTCCTTCTTTCCGCCTGATCAGCTCCGTTCCTGTCGTAATATTGCCCCACTGATCCGAGCCACCCATTTGTAATTTACAGTTCCTTGTGCGGTACAGGTGGAGAAAATCGGTTCCCTGCACGAGCTGATAGGAGAACTCTGTAAAAGACATCCCGGCATTTCCTTCTTCTCCGAGCCTTTTTTTCACGCTGTCTTTCGACATCATATAATTAACCGTGATATGCTTTCCGATATCCCGGATAAAATCCAGAAAACTATACTCCTTCATCCAGTCGTAATTATTCACCATTTCAGCGACATTTGGAATGTCAGATTCAAAATCGAGAAAGCGCGACAGCTGATTTTTTATGCATTCCTGGTTATGACGAAGCGTAGTCTCATCAAGCAGGTTTCTTTCCTGTGATTTTCCGGAAGGATCGCCGATCATACCTGTGGCACCGCCGATCAACGCAATTGGTTTATGTCCACAAAGCTGTAGGTGTTTCAGCATCATCACCCCTACAAGGTGTCCGATATGCAATGAATCGGCAGTCGGATCGATCCCGACGTAAGCCGTGGTCATTTCTCTTCCCAGTTGCTCCCTGGTACCGGGCATCATATCGTGGATCATGCCCCTCCAGGTCAGTTCATCAACAAAATTCATTTGTGTACGATTTACTTTTTACAATTTCATTTCCTTGCCGGTAACAAAGCCAGGACACGTTCGCCTATTTCGCGTCAGGCAAAGAAATCCGGGCAAAGATATAAAAATGAACCGTCAGACTTTAATAAACATTTTAAAATTAAGCGGGTGGATTTGGCCGCGCCCGTTTAAGCAATATTGAATACCAGGGCGTTGGTAAAAACTATAACCAGGATCACCGTCAGGATGATACTGTAAATAGTTGCAAGCATCAGAAACTTGACGAGCGTTTTCATGTAACCCTGTTTATAAAAACGCAGAGACGCCATATAAATATAAACCGGAATGACCCATAATAACCAGAGGGACAAAAGTCCCGTTGCTCCGGGGAACAGCAGATTGATCGCCAACACCAGACCCAGCAAAAGAAACATAAATGAATGCAGATGAACCGAAAAAACCAGATGCCTGATATAATAGACTTTCTGCCTGAAATAAAACAACTTCAAAAACAGCGCAAATAAAGGAAGCAGAATAAACGATGCCCACGACAGGTATTTCAGCATACTGGCCACCAGGTGATCAGGAGAACGAATAATATTAATCATGTTGATCAGTTGTTCCCGATCGCTCTGATCGGTTGTTTCACCCAGTTTCTCTTCAAGCCGGGATGCAACCGAAAGCATTGATTCCCGGATGTTACCGCTGCCCAGTGTCACAATCATGCCGTTAATATCAACATCTCCTGAAACCGTACCGGACGTATCTTTATCCATGACAAGCGCCTCCTTCTGCGAGGCGGAATCGGAAAGGCTTTTCTGAATTGAATCTGAAGTTATCGTTTCCCCAAGACCAGGAAGAGGGGCATCGAGGACCTGTTTCAACCCCTTGTTCGTCCAGATCTCCAGCAACAAAAACAGGAAGAAACTCAGGAATATGAAAATCCGGAGCGGTGGAGCGTACCTGGCTCTTCTTCCCTTAAAGAACTCAACAGTTAAGAAGCCCGGCCTCAAAAGCAAATCACGAAAAGTATGAAAAAACCTGGAATCGAATGAGAAAAAATTGCCCATAAAATCGTAAAATACAAATCCCATAGGCCGGTCAAATTCAGTGGCCGACTGACCGCAGGAAGGACAATAATATCCCTGAAACTCCTGATCGCAGTTTGGACAGGCATGTATTCCCAGGTCTGCAACCGGCAGTTTACTCGTTTTAAACCACTTTTTCATCGTTCTTGTCTTCTTTTGCAGGTATACCTTCATTCCTGAACTCGAGAAAAGGGAACAGGGATGGTGCGAAATTTTTAAGCGGTTCATAGACCTGCGAATTCTTCTTGTCTTCGCCTGAAATAATCTCGTTATCACTGTCAAAACGATCAAAAAGAACCAGCAGAATACTCAAAATGAAGGCTGCTTTCAAAATCCCAAAAAACAAACCGGCCACATGGTTCAGGAATCCCAGGGCAATGGCATCCACTAACTTATCCAAAGCCATCCCGATAAGATGAACAACAAGAACAATGATCAGTAAGGTTATAAAAAAGGAGATCAGGTTCAGGTGTTCCGGATGCCATGAAAATGTATTTTCAATAAATCCGGCGATGTAACCGGAAAAATGGATCCCGCCCCACACGCCCAGAATCAACGCCGCAAGCGAGGCAAGTTCATAAATAAAACCCTTTATGAAACCGCGTATCGCAGCAACAAAAAGTAAAAGCCCGAGCAAAATGTCGATGTAGTTCATGTTTTGTGAATATGGTAAAATTGAAAACTGCCTAATTGTTAATCTGCAAGTTCGTTCCCCGCCGGCGGCCTTTCCTGCAAAAATAGAAAATTTATCCGCCCTGCACTGCAACGCGATTTAAAAAAGAAAAGCTTTCCCGAAAAGAAAATAACTGGCCTTCAGAACGATGTCCACGTCTGGCGGATTAATTAACCGGAAACCGGAAAAAATTATCCCGCGCAGACCATGTGTTCAACTTAATTTTAAAATAAACACAGAGAAATTTACCATCTTTATCCTGAAAAAAGTAATTTCGTTTTGAACAGAAAATAACATTCTATGCCGATTTTGAACTCGATTATCAACTGGATAAATTTTAAGCGGATTTATGAAATAGACCTTTTCAAGGAACATCCGGTTGAAACACAACGTGAAGTGCTCTTTGAACTATTGGACGAAGCAAAAAATACGGCTATTGGTGAAAAATATGATTTCAGCACCATCACGACGGAAGCGGAATTCAAGAATCGGATACCCCTGCAACGCTATGAAGATTTCGCGCCGTTTGTCGACCGGTTAATGAAAGGCGAAAAAAATCTCTTGTGGCCCGGAGAGATCAAATGGTTCGCGAAATCATCGGGAACGACCAACGATAAGAGCAAGTTTATCCCGGTCAGCAAACAATCGCTTGAGGATGTTCACTACCGGGGGGTTAAAGATGTTTTTGCCATTTACTTAAAGAATAATCCTGAATCGAAGGTACTTTCAGGGAAAACCCTCATTCTTGGAGGAAGCCATCAGATTAACCAGTTCAATAATAATTCCTACTATGGTGACCTTTCCGCCATTTTACTTGAAAACACTCCCTTTTGGTCTGACTTTTACAGGACACCTGCAACCGAGGTGGCCCTCATTGAGGAATTTGAAGAGAAAGTTGAAAAAATAATCGAGCAATCGGTTCATGAAAACGTGACAGCTCTTTCGGGCGTCCCTTCCTGGTATCTGGTCCTGCTGCGACGTGTCCTTGAAACGACGGGTAAAAACAATATTCTGGAAGTATGGCCCAATCTGGAAGTGTTCATTCACGGCGGGATTAAGTTTGATCCGTACCGCGAACAATTCAGGAAAATAATTCCTTCAGCTTCCATGAGGTATATGGAAACCTATAACGCCTCAGAAGGATTTTTTGCCATACAGGACGATCCGCTGACCGATGACATGCTCCTGATGCTTGATTATGGTATTTATTATGAGTTTATCCCGATGGACCGGTTCCACGACGAGAATCCACCAGCGCTTTCGCTCGATGAGATTATACCCGGAGAGAATTATGCCATGGTGATCAGCACCAACGGCGGTTTATGGCGATACCTGATAGGCGATACGGTCCGGTTTACATCAAAAAACCCGTACCGGATCAAAATTACCGGAAGAACGAAGCACTTCATCAATGCGTTCGGGGAAGAACTGATCGTCGACAATGCGGAGGAAGCTTTAAAGACAGCGTGTGCGCGAACCCACGCCAATATTCGGGAGTACACCGCCGGCCCGATATTCATGTCTGACGACAACAAAGGAGCTCATCAATGGATCATCGAATTCGATCAGGAGCCGGACGATCTGGACCATTTCATTTCTGTGCTTGACGGAACACTGAAAACACTGAATTCCGACTATGAAGCCAAAAGGCACAAAAACCTGACGCTCGAACGTCCCGATCTGATTGTAGCCCCCAAAAATCTGTTTTACAAATGGATGAAGGCCCGGGGAAAGATGGGTGGGCAAAATAAAATACCGAGGTTATCGAACGACCGCAAATACCTTGATGAGCTTTTGGATCTTTTCGATTAAACGAGCGCAAAGACCAAACGTAGTTTGAGGCTTTGCCGAATGGGAGAAAAGACTAATGCCAATGAACTTATGCAATAACTAAAACTAACGCCATGTACATCGCCGTCGCCGGAAACATTGGGGCCGGAAAAACAACACTGACCGAGCTCTTGTCCAAACATTACAGATGGACCGCCAACTACGAATCGACCGAAGACAACCCTTACCTCAACGATTTTTATGAGGATATGCAGCGTTGGTCGTTCAATCTGCAGATTTATTTTCTCAATTCGCGCTTCAGCCAGCTCTTGAGCATTCTTCATTCAGGGGCAACGGTTATCCAGGACCGCACCATTTATGAGGATGCCGAAATTTTCGCTCCTAATCTTCATGCTATGGGGCTCATGTCGACGCGCGATTTTCTGAACTACAAGAGTCTGTTCGATCTGATGAGTAAACTAATCAAGGCCCCGGACCTCCTGATTTACCTGAGGGCAGGTGTCCCGACACTGGTAAACCAGATCCAGCAACGCGGACGGGAATATGAAAATTCGATCCGGCTTGACTACCTGAAGCAGCTCAATGAACGCTATGAGGCGTGGATCAATCGTTATAAAGGAGGAAAGGTACTGATCATCAATGTTGACAAGACCGATTTCATTAATAACCCGGAAGATTTAAGCAGCGTAATCGATAAAATCGACGCTCAGATTTATGGATTATTCTGATACAGACAGAAACCATCTATTCATTTTACCAATTTGTCAAATCGTTCCGGTTCCTTCTCTTTGTTCCGGTTACCGCTACAGGTTTTTCCGCAGCCGCTCCGCTTCCTGCAGAATTTCAGGCCAGCTCTCGTCCGGAATTTTAGCACCCGCCACCTGAATAACCTTGCTGGCCATAACGGATCCGAGTTTACCGCAATTACTAAGGTTAAATCCATTTGCCAGCCCGTATAAAAAGCCGGAGGCATAAACATCACCTGCTCCGGTTGTGTCGATGCTTTCTACCTGAGGTGTTGCAACTTGGAGAAAAGTATCGCCTGAGCGGACCAGTGAACCTTTCCTCCCTGTTTTAACAACAGCAATTTCGCACTGACGGGCAATCTCACAAACTGCATCGTCGGGATCAAGTCCGGTGTACGCCTTCGCTTCTTCTTCGTTTGCAAATACGATATCCACGTACTCGGCAATCAAGTGCTGCAGGAATTCAAGATTTGCCTCGACCACGTTATAGCTGGCCATGTCGAGTGAGACTTTCAGTCCGGAACGTTTTGCGAGTTGCAGTACACCTTCAATCAGTTTATGATTAAATACCAGATAACCCTCGATATGCAGATAGTCGTAACCTTCGAAGATTTCAGAGGAAAGCTCATCTGCCAGCAATTCACTGGCTGCTCCCAGATAAGTTGCAAAAGTGCGTTCTGAATTGGGTGAGATGAGCGCCGCTGCCACTCCGGTGGGAATATCACCGTACAGCAAATGTGTCCGGATCATCAGCCGTTCAAATTCAGTCTTGAAGAACCGGCCCATTTCGTCATTACAGATCTTACCAATAAAACCGCCCGATCCCTTTAGCTGACCAATAGCTCGAATGGTATTCGCAGCCGACCCGCCTGTTTCGATCGTGCGTGTCAGCCCGGTTGTCGAATCAAGTATGATTTTCGAAAGGTCTGCCCCGACAAGGGTCATACTTCCTTTCGACAGTCCGAAAAATTCAAGCAACTGATCATCTTCCAGCCGGACCAGGATATCAACCAGGGCGCTTCCGATACCGGCAATCGATTTTTGGGTTTTTCTGTTCATAGGGCGCAAAAATAATAAAAAAGCGTTACTCGCATGAACGATACAGATGTAAAAAGGCTGCCCTTTTTGGACAGCCTTCAGTCATGGAACTGTATTGTTCTTATAAAACGGCTTTAATAACTACCGGCTGGTGATCGGAGGGAAACTTCTGATCATAGCTGTCGGTGAGTACGCCGTATTTCAGCACTTTGATCTGATCGCTGACAAAGATATAGTCGATCCGGTTCTTCATCGGCGCGTTGTAATTGAAACTATTAAATGTTCCGGCAGGTCCGTAAGGCGCCATTTCTGTTACCTCATAGGAGTCGCGAAGCAAAGATTTCATTGTTTTGATCTGTTCCGTTTCAGGAGTGGAATTCAGGTCGCCCACGCAAAAAACAGGAGCGGCACCGGCAATTTCAGTGATTTTCTTCACCATTAGCTTACCCGATTCAACCCGTGCTTTCACACCCTGGTGATCAAAATGAACGCTAAAAAAATAAAAGTCCTTTTTTGTTTTAAGGTCTTTGAACTTTGCCCATGAACAAATTCGGTTACAACAGGTCGCATCCCAACCCTTACCGGGTTTTTCGGGCGTTTCGCTCAGCCAGAAGTCGCCGTTTTCCAAAAGCTTAAACCGATCTTTCCTGTAAACGATAGCAGAATGTTCGCCTGCCTGTTTCCCGTCGTCCCGGCCGGCGCCGACAAAAGCATATTCATTCATTTCGACCAGGTCGTTTAGTTGTCCAATAAACCCTTCCTGCGTACCGAAGATATCAAACCCGTGAAAACGGACCAGCCCTTTCACCTGTTCTTTCCGGTTAGACCACGCGTTTACCCCATCCCCGGGATTATTCATGCGCAGGTTATAGGTAGCAACGACGATTGGTTCATTTGACCGTGCAAAAGCTGCCCCTACGGCAATCATTAAAGCTGTAAATAGTAAAATAGTCTTCTTCATTATCGTTTATTTTCTAATATAGATTTTTCATCTTATTTTATCATACCGTATATCAAGCTACCCATAACAAAAAAACCGCTTTCTTTTCCGGAACGATCGTTGCCTTTTACCTCCCTTGTTTTTTTCGCGGAATACTCAGCGAATCGATCAAACGGCCCTGGTCACTGACGATCTGTATATCCAGCTCCTCTTCTCCGGCGGTGGCTTTCACCACTGAGTTATTGGCATTAACAATAACAGGAAACCCCTGTTCGCCCTTTGCCTCCTTTTTTATATACCGGTGCAGGTGACCACAAAACATGACATCGACTCCGGCATTATTCAATAAAGGTAAAAATTTTTGTTCTATTTCCTTTTCCCCATGCCACCCGCCGAACGGAGGCATATGTACGACAACAACTTTATAAGGAGCCTCGCGGAACAACGCTGTTTGAAGCGCCTCCTTCAGCCATTCGGCCTGCTGCGTCCGATAGGCGTCGAAAGCAACAATCCCGCTGTATTCGATGTCTGAATCAGGTTTATCTTCCCCACAGTCAAGCACAACGAAACAAACAGGTCCCTGACGGAATAAACCGTACAGCTTTCCGTTAATTCCGGGAAAATAATCAGCGAAGCGATAGGCAAAATTCCCTCTGGTCTCGTGATTGCCGCGTGCATAATAAACAGGGATTTCACGGGCAAACAACTTCACCGAAGTATCTGCAAAACCGGCAAAGAGTTGATCTTCGCTGATAATATCGCTCACCATATCGCCATTAAAAAAAACCAGGTCTGTTTTTGACAAGGATGTATTCTTCAGCAGATTGGTCATGAGTTCATTATTGCCGTGAATATCATTCAGAATGAGAAACGAGACATCCTCCTTAACCCGGCTATTTGTCGTAAAAGTCAGTGGCCTGGTCCGGTAAACGCTACTTGCCGCTACTCTCCCGTAATTAACCAATGTACCACTGTGGCTAAGGACTTCCTGTGAATAAATCCGGTAGCGGTAGGTGGTTCCCGGCTTCAGATTTACAAGGCGGACGGCGTGAACCGCCGATACCTTTTTGAAACCGTGCGGCGCAGAAAAGTATTTTGGTCTTTCAGTCAGGTAAAAATGACTACTGTCGTTTGGAGCAAGTTCCACCCAGGCGATTCCGTTCTTATTGGTGGTCCACATAATCGTGACCCCATCCTCACACATATCCTGCAGATAAGGGCCGTGGGTAATCCGAAAGGGATCTTCCTGAGGAAAGGCATTGAGAAAAGAGAGGGTCGTGAATGCAAGTATAAAAATTAGTCGTTTCATCATAAAGCATATTAGCGTGGTGTGAATTTAGAATTATCTTATTAAAAAGTTGCCTTTGTGGCAACTTTTTAATTTCAGTAACCCGGATTCTGGACCAGCTGATCGTTTTTATTCAACTCGTCGCGCATGATGGGCAAAAAGTAGGCTTTGTCGTTCCAGGTATGATTTTCGAACGGGACATGCGTAACAATTGGCGTTGTTGCTGTTGTATGATCGGGGTTCATCTTGTAGACTACGTTCGCCACATGAATGGGCGCATAGGCCAGTGGTCCGATCACCCATCTGCGCACATCGAAAAACCGGTGTTCTTCAAAGGCTAGTTCGATTCTCCGCTCATTACGATATCGCTCTCTCAAAGCTGCACCTGATTCGGTCACTCCCGGAAGGCCCGCCCTTTTTCGGACCATATTGATATAAAGCCTGGCTTCATCATCCTGCTGGAGTTCAATACAAGCCTCCGCGTAGTTCAGGAGTATTTCAGCATAACGAAAGAAGCGCCAGGTAACAGCCTGACGAACGTACTGGGCATCGATAGCCGGATCAACGTATTTACGGCAGTAATAGCCGGTATACGAACCATTCCAGTCCTCGACTGTACTCTTACGGGTGTCTACCCCATAAACTTCCACCATCTTATTTGCTGCCGCATCCCAGGTTTCCCACTTTCCCGTTTGAATCCGGTTGAGCGGATCAAGTCCCCTGACATCGTCCGGACGAACCCTCCAGGAAGCTCCGTTGTGAAGAATTGTCGCATAAAAACGTGGTTCGCGGTTTTGATAAGGGTTTGCTGCGTGACCAGGGTTGTTCCAATCAAATTTTGTCCCGTCAGCCATTTCATAATCGTCGACAAGATCTGCAATGGGCGCATTTGTTCCCCAACCGTGATATCCGTTTGGCGAGGTGTAAAGACCAAAACGCTGCCCCATGTTCGTGGTAAAAAATTTTATAAATATATCTTCTTCTGTTTGCTGGGAAAGAAAAATACCATCCAGATTATCTACGATATTATCACTTGCCCCGGGTTCAGCTTTATACAATCCATACTGACCGAGATCAATAACTGCCTTTGCAGCATTTTTAGCCGCCTCCCAGCGTGCGCTGCGGTTAGAATCCGTGTAACGGATCAACTCCGGCTTTTCGTAGTTGCCAAAAACACCCGTATTATAGAGATCACTGGCAGCATAAAGCAAAACCCTTGATTTCAGCGCTAAAGCCGCGCCTTTTGTCGCCCTGCCGTTATTCACTCCGGTGTTTACCAACGGCAAAAGACCTGCGGCCTTATCGCATTCTTCGACGATAAAACTAATGCAATCGGCATATGTACTGCGGGGTATTTTAAATTCATCGCTGAGTGAATATACGTTGTCAATAAGGGGAATACCGCCATAGGTACTGGTAAGGTTGAAAAACAGCATTGCTCTTAAAAAATGTACTTCACCTGTCATCCGGTCTTTAACCGACTTTCCGTCGATAATTGCATCGGAAAATGGTACTTCATCTATTTTTGAGAAAAACAGGTTACAGTAACGAATGCTTTTATATACATCGCCCCACGACCTGTACCTTGACATACTCCAGGCCGGTAAAACATCCTGTGTGATATTGCTGTTGTTAAAATTAAAGGAGGCGCTGTTTCCGCGATAGTGTGCTTCATCTACAATATTCGCTTTCATACGGCCATCAGTCAGGGGCTCGTCAAGCCTGAAATAAATTTGGTTAATAAACGTTTCGACCAAAGCCGGATCACTCCACACCGTTGCGTCAGAAAACTCGGTCGACGATTCCGTATCCAGAAATTCCTGGTCGCAGGCAGTAATAAGGAATAATGTAAAACATGCGGCCAGACTAAAATATCGTATTTTCATCGTGTTCATGGATTAAAAAGTTAAGGTTATACCCAGATTATATACTTTATTTAGCGGATAAGAGGTTGCTGAAGTAGACTCAGGATCGAAATCTTTGATACCGGTAATTGTTAAGAGGTTTAGTCCGGTAAAATATATCCTCACGTCATCCATCATCATCTTTTTGCAGAGAAGTTCAGGCAAGTTATAGCCTAACTCAAGATTTTTCAACCGAATATAATCTGAGTTTTGAAGCCAGTATGTATTCATATTATTCCGCCAATACTCGCTGTAACGGTTCCAGATCCTTGGCTTTGTGGCGTTCGTGTTATCTGCCGTCCAACGGCCTTCCACGTCCTGAACCAGAAAATTGCCGACTTCACCCTGCATCTCGTAGTAATTATTCCGGATGGCACCAGCCGCCCACTGGAAGAACACCGAGGCATAGAAGTTCTTGTACGAAAGATCTATGTTTAATCCTCCCGTCTGGGTCGGAAGGTCGGTTTTGTATATCCTCACCCTGTCCAGCCCGTTGATCGCTTTATCATCGTTCACATCCTCAAAGATGATATCGCCCGGCCTTGCACCGGTCCAGTGAGGATAATTGTCAACTGCCGCCTGATCTTTGAAGATGCCAATGGCGTTGTAATACAATTCTGAATTCATGGGATGGCCGGTCGATTTTTGGTACTCGGGGACTCCGGGCGTTTCATCCCAGAACTTGATTTTGTTTTTATTGAAATTGATATTGGCGGAAACCCCGTACCTGAAATCTCCGGCCTGGCCGTTGTATGTTAGCTGAAACTCAGCACCTCTGTTGACTACCTTCCCGATGTTCTCGCGGGGAAGTGTAAGCCCCGTCGATTGCGGAACGGAAGCATTCCGCTGCCATAAGATATTTGAACGAACATTGTAGAAATAGTCGCCGGCGAAGGTTATTTTTCCTTTCAGAAGTTGTCCGTCTATCCCAATGTTTGACTGATTGGCCACTTCCCATGTTACATTTGGATTGGGAATCCGCAACTCATTCAATATTTTGCTTTCCACATTTCCGTTGAACGTATAGATGGAATTGGTACCCGAAACAAATCCGTAGCTCGAAAGAAACTGATATTCATCGATCCTGTCATTACCTGTCTGTCCCCAGGACCCTCTGATTTTTAAATGATTCATAACAGGCTGCAAACCGCTCCAGAAATTTTCCTCAGAAATTCTCCAGCCGGCAGAAACCCCCGGGAAAAATCCAAATCGTTTATTTTGGGGAAAAATATAAGACCCGTCATACCTCCAGACGAATTCAAAAAGATATTTGCCGGAGTAATCATAGTTTACACGTCCAAAATAATTCATTCTCGCCTCTTCCTTTGACGAACCGGAATTAGTCTTTTCCGCATCACCGCCGGCAAATAGTTCATCAATTGCCGATGATACGTAATACTTCCGGAATGCAGAAAACTCCATCGATTCTCCGGTGATTTTCTCTACCCCAAGTAATAATTTCACATTGTGCTTTTCGCTAAAGCTGCGCTGATAGTTAAGCAGCGCATTCAATGTGACCAACTGTGCTTCCTCTGTTTCCTGGGTAAGCTGAGGATTGGTAAAACCTTTTTTTCCTTCCACGAGCAAGGGCTCGCCGTTGTCACCGTAAGTAGAGCCGTCCCAGGAATAAAGATACCAGGGCTTCTCCCATCGTTTATCATTATCAAACTGTTTATCAAGAGCTGCATTTCCCGTAAATGACAGTCCCTCAATCCACGGAACGATTATTTCAAGTTTGGCCTTTGTTTCAAAAACAGTGGTTTTGTTTTTATCATATCCGCTCTGGCTGGTTGTAATAACAACGGGGTTATTGCCGTACTCAATATCCGGTCCGTTTTTCCCATTTGGCCAGAATGCCTGCATATTAGGCTTGCCTCTTCTTAACATGGAGAATATGTCGTGTGCCGACCGGGTCGGATAATTCCGGTTTTGCTCCCGCCCGGCCAAATCGATGCCATATTTCACATATTCACTCAGCTTCCCATCGAGATTAACTCTGAAGTTCGACTGTTTATAATTATTGGCACTGTTTTTATAAATGGCATCCTGAAAATTGCTGCCGGCCGAAATAAAATAATTCAGCCTTTCCTGTCCGCCACTAATGGTTACATTTGCAGAACGTTGAATGGCCGCATCCTTAAAGGTAGCATCATACCAGTCTGTGTTAGGGTGTCCCCAGGGATCGGAGCCGTCGCGGTATTTTTGGATTTCCTCTTCCGTGTATTTAGGGGCTTGTCCTGCATATGTGCTGATTTCGTTGAGCATTTCCAGGTAGGTTGCGGCATCAGCAGTTTCAGGAAGGATTGTTGGCATACTGAATCCCTGGTTATAGGAAACATCTACCTGAGGTCTGCCCTGCATGCCTCTCTTTGTTGTGATCAAAATGACTCCGTTAGCCGCTTGCGCTCCGTAAATTGCAGCAGATGCGTCTTTTAAAACGGTAACGCTTTCGATATCGGTCGAACTTAAGCGTTCCAGTCCCCGGTGAGCTATTCCGTCTACGACAACTAAAGGAGAATTATCCCCAAGGGTGTTTGCGCCACGAATGCGAAAAGTCGTACCGTCGCTTCCCGGCTCACCCGACCGGGTAACGGCAACGAGACCGGGGAGACGCCCCGTAACGGCATTCGAAAAGTTAATGGCAGGAGCAGCCATTAGTTTCTCTCCCTTTACGGCGCTCACCGAACCGGTAATAGTAGCTGCTTTCTGAGTGCCATACCCGACAGCAACGACTTCTTCCAGCCCGATTATTTCTTCTTCGAGCGTTACATTTACTTCTTCCCTTGAACTGACTATTGCTTCCTGGCTTCTCATGCCAATAAACGAAAAAAACAAAGTAGCGTTAGAGGGAACATTCGTCAAATGATAGCCTCCCTCAGCATCCGTTACCGTTCCGCTGGTACTTCCTTTAATCACCACCGAAACCCCGGGAAGCGGAGTACCGGAGGAGTCTGTCACTTTCCCGGAAACAGTCTTGCTTTGTTGCTGCGTCTGAACTCCGGGATTGACCCCCGACAAAATAATCTGGCGGTTATTAATCACATACTCTACATTCGTGCCCTGAAACAGCACGTCTAAAATTTCATTAATGGTCTTCTCCTTTAAATTAATCGAAACGACCTTGTCGAGCGAAACGGTCTTGCTGTTATAGAAAAAGAAATAATCGCTTTGATCCTCAATCTGATTCAGGACTTCCGCAATCGTGGCTTTTTCCACTCTTAAACCCAGTTTCTGACTTTGTGCAAAATTGTCAATCGCGATCGCCTGGAAACTGGTCAGGGCGATCAAAAAAATACTTAAGCGCATCATTTTCAAGATTTTTACGACACAGGCAAATAAATACCTGTAGTCCTGTAAGAACCATTTTTTTTTCATACATTTGAATTTTACAAGAGTTAATTGTGCTATATGATTAATTCGCAAAGGGCGGTGGTACGAACACCGCCCTTTCTTTATTCAATCCATATCCATGCCTCCCTTTTTGTGATTTTTGTTCTGACATGGGCCGAAATCTCGACCATCTTCAGTACCTCGCCCAAGGTTTCGTCCTGAATGGTTGCTGTAAAGCGCATCCCGGAAGAAGCCAGTTCCGGATCAACGTTAATGCTGCAATTAAACCACCTTTCCAAACGAGTCGTTACCTCTTTCAAAGGTGCTTCTCTGAAAATCAGCTGTCCGTCTTTCCATGAAGTTGCTATTCGGGTGTTAACCTGGTTCACCGCCAGCTCCCGCGAAGTTTTTTTGTATACTGCATTCTCCCCGGTACGAAGAACGGCTAATTCTTCTCCGTCGGAATTCAGCAAAGCAATGGCGCCATGCTCAAGCGTCGAACTAATAAATTCGTCGTTCGCATAATTGGAAACATCGAATGCTGTCCCCAGTACTTTAATATTCAAATCCCCGGTTTCAACAATAAAGGGATGCTCCTCATCCTTCGAAACGAGAAAATATCCCTGTCCGGTCAGCTTTACCCGTCTTTGTTGTTGCTCGTATAATCCGGTTGAAAATGAAAGGGTGCTTCCCGAATTCAGCCAAACCTCCGTCTTGTCGGCCAGCATAAAATGCACCCTTGATCCGGGCGTTGCGACAACTTCCTGGCTGATCTCCGGTTTCACAGCCGAGGAAGAACCGTTTAGCCGGTAATACAGATAACCCGAAAAAATCAGTAACGGAATGGTTAAAACCGCTGCAATGCGAACCAACCAGCCAGGCGGGTTCAGGCGGATTTTCCTCCCGGCCGCCGGCCTGCTTAAGCTGGGGTCGTTCATGATCATTAACAGTATACGTGATTTTAGATCGTCCAGTCCGGCTTCGTCCGAATCAGCACTCCGAGCATCCAAAGTCGCCCAGTGCCTGGACATAAAGTCGTTCAGGCGTTCATCCTGCCATGTCGATGCCATATACTTCCGTATCTCATCTTTCTCGTTTTCGCTCAATGTTCCAACGAGCATTTTTTGGAGTAACTGTTCGATGTCCTGATAGTTATTTTCTTTCATTTTTGCGACAGCTAAAAAAGTATTCTCTTATTGCACTCCGGTTACAAATCCTTTACGCTTGTGCTACATTCCTGCCCGGATACAAAAAGAATACACGCATCCCCCACCGAACCCCTTTTGGTTCTTAATTATTTTTTGGGATGGAGTAAATCAAATAAAGATTTTGCAGAAAAGAAGCAACGAAAAACCCAGCGACCGGAGCGTCTTCCTGATTTCAGCCAGCGCCGAGGTCATTTGGTTTTCGACCGTTTTTACAGAAATGCCTAAATGGTCTGCGATTTCGGCATTCGAAAAAAACGACTCCCTGCTTAACCGATAGATTTCCCTGCGCTTCGGACTTAGCCGGTCTATGGCCAGCCGGCAGGCATGTTCAAGTTCATGAAAATTGACCTCTTCATGGGTCAAAATGTTTTTTTCGGGAAACATGCTGCAATAATGAAGATAGGCCCGCTGCGACTTTACTTTTCGAATCGTATTCAGGACAGCGTTACGGGCAATGGCAAACAGAAAGGCATCGAACGGCTTTTCAGGAGAAATATCCCGTCGTAGTTTCCAGACTTTCAGGAAGACTTCCTGTACAATCTCTTCTGCATCGATACTGCTTTTCAGGTAACTTCGTGAAAACCTATACAATTTAGGACTATATCGGTCAAGCAATAACTGAAATGCAAAAGAGGAATCTGCTCTTAAGCGCAAAACAAGGTCGCGATCAGTATGGGAGTCAGGTTTTGCCAATGAAGCGTTAGTTTGTTATTTATGATTCCAAAGTTAACGTTCCTTTTGCGACATCGCAACCACCGGAACTGAAATTGAACCATGCTCAAATAAAAAGTACAGACACGCTGCGCACTGCCGGGTATCTGTACTTCTCAAAAACAGATTTAAAATTTACCGTTCCATCAGCTTTCTGATTTTATCCGCAATATCCGTGTTATTCATAAAACCGGTAAACTGCTCCGCTCCCGGTCCTATGGCAAAGACAGGAACAACAATACCTGTGTGCGAGCCTGTGGGGAAAGCTCCCTTGATCATACCGGTTTCAAGGTTCCCGTCCATAAGCGCCAGACCGCCGGTTTCATGATCGGCAGTTACAACGATCAGCGTCTCCTTATCTTCAGCAGCAAACCCGAGCACAATTCCGACAGCCTGATCAAAATCAAGCACTTCTTCCACCAGGTAAGGAACATTATTCTGGTGGCCTCCCCAGTCAATCTGACTCCCTTCCACCATTAGAAAGAACCCTTGTTTATCCTGGCTCAGGATCCGGAGCGCTGTTTTTGTCGCCTTCAACAGCATATCGCCACGTACGGCCACACGTCCGTTGTGCTCCGGAGCTGTCAGTCCTGCCAGTTTACCGCTTCTAACCTGTTCCATGCTATCGATGTCCTCAACAACCTGGTAGCCTTTCTCCTTTAGCTGACTGATCAGGTCCTGTCCGTCTTTACGTTCGTAAAAATGTTTGTATCCGCCGCCAATAAAAACGTCAATATTTGTTTTTAAAAAATCGGCAGCAATGTCCTCGTAGGTGGAACGCCGGGGCTTATGAGCGACAAATGACGCCGGCGTTGCATGGGTGATGGCAGAAGTAGAAACGACACCCGTAGCTTTTCCCTGCTTCTCTGCCGACTCACGAATGTTTGGGACCGGATTCAAATCGGGATCAACACCAATGGCTCCGTTATAGGTCTTCTTTCCTGTTGCAAGCGCTGTTCCGGCTGCCGCAGAATCGGTAATATAACGATCTGAAGAGTAAGTCTTCGCATAACCCAGGCACCTGAAGTTTTCGAGGAACAGATGCCCTCCGTTAGCCGTCATTCCGGCATAAACCTGGGCAATCCCCATGCCGTCTCCTATCATCAGGATCACATTTTTTGGCACCCTTTTTTTTGAAATCGGGCTGGCATAGTGAGTAACCTCATAACGGGCTGCCGACTTATAAACTTTGGTTGAATCCTCTTTTGAAATGGTTTTGTAGTTCTCTTGTCCGGAAACGAACACCCATCCGAACATCAGAATTATGGGCATGATCCCATATTTTTTAAAACATAAGTACATCATATTTCGAAATTTAATAAGTAAAATTGGTTTTGGAAAGGACAAAGATAAAATATTTATCCGCCTGCCGGATGCCGTCATAGTCAATTTAATCTGCACACCATTGCCCCGGCTTCAATTAGGGAAAACCTCATACTAAAACATGCAGGGTTGAATTGACAACTAAAAAGGGACTCGCAGCGGGATTTTAAAAATGAAAAGCTTAATTTTATTCCCTTATTCAAAATATTTTTCAATCTAATTAAGTCTGAACGAAAATGAAAGGAATTCTGATTTTTGCATTGATGGTTGCCGCCTTATGTGGCAGTGCCCAGGACAATGGATTCTCCACCTACTACAACCAAAAACGCACCCTGTTTGAACAACTTCCTGATACCAGACATGAGATCATTTTTTTGGGAAACAGTATTACCGACGGGGCCGAGTGGGCTGAATTGTTTAATAACCCACGGATAAAAAACCGCGGCATCAGCGGCGATACCACCGACGGGATCCTCTACCGGCTGAAAGAAGTGACCAGCTCTTCGCCCGACAAAATTTTCCTGATGATTGGGATCAACGACCTCTCGCGAGATGTAGCCAAAGAAACCGTTTTTGCAAACATCTGTAGAATTGCAGAACAAATCAGGAAAGTATCTCCACGGACCGAGGTGTTCGTTCAAAGCATTCTCCCGGTAAATGCCTCTTTAGGGAAATTTGCAAAACACACCAACAAAGGCGCAGAAGTGATCTGGGTGAACAACCGGCTTAAGGACTGGTGTGGACAAAACAACTATAAGTACATCGATATCTACAGCCGGTTAGTCACTCCCGGCACGCAGGAACTTAATCCCGAATACACCAACGACGGATTGCATCTGACAAGCGGCGGATACCTCCGGTGGGCAGAGGTCATCAGGCCGGATGTCAAAAAATAATTACCATTTCAACAGGGATTGCTACCGGAGCCACCCGAAAGCGATCTGATTTAATAACTATTAAACCTTAATCATGAGACTATTATTAATTATTCTGGCACTTTTGTCCGGATTATGCGCATGGTCGCAGAACAATGGGTTCTCTGCTTCCTACAACCGGAAAGCTTCTCTGTTCCAACTGCTCCCGAACACTAAAAATGAAATCATCTTTTTAGGGAATAGCATGACCGCCGGGGGTGAATGGGGTGAATTGTTACAAAATTCTCACGTAAAAAACCGCGGGATCAGCGGCGACACGACCAAAGGGATTATGAACCGGCTCGGCGAGGTAACCGCTTCATCCCCCCGCAAGGTCTTTCTGTTGATCGGGATCAATGATCTGGCAACGGGGAAGTCGAAAGAAACGGTTTTTGAGAACATCTGTAAGATCGCGCAACAAATCCGAAAAGATTCACCGCGAACGAAAGTCTATATTCAGAGCATGTTTCCGGTAAATGATCAACTGCGTGAAAGTCCCGTTAAAAAAGATGAAGAAATCGTTTGGGTGAACAAACAGCTCGAAAACTGGTGCCTGTCAAATAATTTCGAATTTATTGAGCTGTACAGCCATTTTGTGGTTCCGGGAACTTACTTGCTGAATCCCGTTCACACGAATGACGGAGGACATTTTACGGGCGAGGCCTACCTGAAGTGGGCAGCAATACTGAAACCATATGTGAAAGAAAAATAACGGCTTTTAAAAAGGCCAGGCCGCAATGGCCCGGCCTTTTTATTATCTCAGACGGGCCAGTGCAAAATCGGCATCATCTTTCAAACTTTCATCTTTCAGCAGTTTCTCCAAAACCGGGATACTCTCAGCCGAGCCCATCCAGCTTAACTCCCGGATCAATGCCTTTTTGGCATCCGGTTCAGCTTTTCCGGATTTGAGCGAGTTCAGTATTCGCTTTTCAATCCTCAGCAACTGCTCTTCGGAGCCGGATACTTTCCTGATCCGTAATTGCAAATCGGTGAGATAGCGGGTGCTTCGACCAGTTTTATAATTCTCTATTTTCTCCATCAACTCGTCAAGCGACAGAGGCCGGTAAGCCGGCCAGGCGATTGTATTAAGTGAATCCGGGAATTCAACCGGGATCTCCTGGGTTACCGTGCCGCCGGCTGCCCACTCGGCCCCCCGCTGCAGGGTCGTAATAAACCCGGCACACTGCACGGCCGGATATTCTTCGGCTTTTTTACCAATGTGTCCCATCACGGTGTGAAACACGCGACCTTTCCCATACGCTACTGTAAAAAGCATGGGTTCGTCACGCCCGGTTCCTTTTTGAGCGGTGTCGGCGTAAGCCGTGGCGAGGATCGTCATATTCTTTGCCGGACCGCGAAGCTCCTGGTAAAGCTCATCTTTCATATGCATCCATTTTACCGGCAAACCTTTCATGATAACATGTTCCGGATTCCGGGTTTTGATCAGGTACTCGTGTTGGGGACCATGCGAACCTCCTCGTCCGGGAGAATCGTCACGCATGAGCGAATCGTTTCGGTAATACACATACGGACCGGCAGCTTCGGTCCGGTCTCCCCATCCTCCCAGTCCGATAATTTCATTAAATTCCTTCCAATCACCAAACGGATTATTCGCAGCGTGAAAAACAACCACTCCTCCTCCGTTTTTAACGAACTCAACAAAAGCCGACCTGGCCGGTTCGGGCCAGGCATCGCCATCATAATCGAGGACCACCAGATCATAGTTGCTAAAATCGGGAGCGAAAGCGCTCATATCGCCGCCTTTTTCGGGTGTTGCCAGCGTAGTGACCGAAAAAAGGCCGGTAGTTTCAAGTATATCTTTCAGGACAGAAGACCCAAGTTCCCAGTCATGGGCATTATTTTGTCCGGTGACGATCAGTGTTTTGTAGTTAACTTCCTTTTTGCAGGAACTTATCGATACCGCAAAAATTGCCAGTATCATCATTACTATAGTTAAAATATTTTTCATCGTGAGGGTTGATTAAAGTGAGGGTATTGACCAGGGTTGGCGCATGGGGCGATCCAGCAGGCGGGCAGCTCTTTCATTTCCAACGATTTCTTCCTTTTCGGGATCCCACTGAATCTTCTGTCCGGTGGTCATGGCGATTTCACCCAGCAGTCCCACCGAGATGGAACGATGGGCAACATCAACCGGAGTAATCGTTTCCTTGCCACTTTTTATACATTCCAGAAAATTCTGAAAATGATCGTCACTCTTGTACAACAGCGTATCGCCTTCTCCCATTTTCTCTTCCAGGATCTTTGGGTCGGAAGCGAACAATTTGCCCCGGCTGACATGTATCCAGCCCTGATCGCCATACCATACGGCGCCCATTCCATGCTTTAGGCGCGAGGAATTGGCAACACGTATTTTGATGCCGTTCGCATAACGACACATAAAATCATATTTAACAGGAACATCAAAAATCCCTTCTTCCGGATATACGCCGATACCTTCAACCTCAACCGGACCGGTCCGATCCAGCCCCAGTCCCCAATGGGCGATATCGATATGATGGCCTGCCCAGTCTGTTAACTGACCTCCCGAATAATCCAGTATCCAGCGCCAATCCCAGTGACACACTCCCCGGAACGGTACTTTGGGAGCAGGTCCCAGCCAGAGTTCCCAGTTAAGTCCTTCGGGGACCTCCATGGCAGGAGGGGTTCCGATATTCTTGCCGCCATCAGGCAGGCCTACTTCAACATACTGCACTTTGCCAATGCGACCATTAAAAACCAACTCAGCTGCATGATGGAAATTTTCAACCGAACGCTGCCAGCTTCCCGTTTGCCAGATAATCCCGTTTTTCTGAACAGCCTTAACGATCGCCTGTCCTTCCCGGATGCTGCGCGCAAGCGGTTTTTCCCCCCAGACATTTATTTTCTTTTCAGCAGCAGCAATATACGTCAGGCTGTGCCAGTGATCGGGAATGGAGATGCAAACTGCATCCGGCTTTTCTTTTTCAAGAAACTCCCGGTAGTCTTCATAAATACGGCAGTCATTACTTCCGTAATACCCGTTTACGATCGCCTTGGCTTTGGCCAGATTGTTGGCATCAACGTCACATAATGAAACGTACTGAACCTCCTTAAACCTCAGAAAATTTTTCATGTTGCCTGTTCCCTGAGAACCCGTACCAATCGATCCCATAACAATGCGGTCGCTGGGAGGGACTGCACCATTCATCCCCAGTGCCGAAGAAGGAATGACTGTCGGGAGAATCACTGCCCCCAGTGCAGCTTGCGCAGAAGTGCGGAGAAATTGCCGCCGGTTAGATGTTGTCGACATGTTCTTTATTGATTTAGTGTTAGTTCAGGCTAAGATAAATAAAATGTTCTGAATTCGTGCGTCTGCCGGAAATTTTACGAAAAGTAAAAAACAAAGGCAGGAAAATGTTTCCTGCCTGAACTGTTCCTTAATGAATCGATATCACTCTTGGTGGTTTTGGTTTGGCTTCTTCACGTTTAGGGAGTACCACGTGCAGAATACCGTCTTCATATTTAGCCGATATGCCCTCAGCGCTGACAATATTTTCCGGAATGCTAAAGCTCCTTTGAAAAGATTGATAGCTAAACTCCTTCCGGGTTACCTTCTCCCCATTCTTTTCCTCATTTTCCGACCTTTTTTCCGATGAAATGGTCAATTGTCCGTTGTCAAAATTCACTTTAAAATCATCCTTTTTCAATCCCGGAGCAGCTACATCAATGCAAAATTCATTGTCATTCTCGCTGATGTTAACCGCAGGCAGGCTTGAATTTTCGCCTGCAAAGTTTGATCTGTTCCAGTCCATCAGGCCACCTTCAAAAAACCGGTCTATTAATGAAGGAAAAGACGGACCCCAATTGTTTAATCTTGCCAGTGTCATAATGAAATCCTCCATTTTTTAGTTATACATTGTTTTAAAATGTCGTAAAAAAACATCAAAGCTTGTGCCAAAAGCGATTCAAAACGACGCCCAAAAATCACATAAAACGTTATACAACAGCAATATACAAATAAACCAACAACTTGTTCCCGGAAAATATTCAGGCATTCATGAAGTGTCATTTTTTCTGGGAAAGACGCTGACAAAATGACACAAAAAGAAATCCAGTGCTGACTTATCAAATAATAAGCCGGCACCGGATTCAGAAAAGGAATTGATCAGGCTTCTAATCTCTCCTGTCGTTACGTTTGGCAGCTTTTGCCGCTCTTTTTTCCTTAAGCGTTTTTTCAGGTTCCTTTTTCACATTCTTCTTGGGTTTTCCTTCTTTTTCTTTTACCATGGCTTCACTATTTTACAGTTATAAACTCTGATTTTTCTTTCAGCTAAAGTTACTTATTCATTTTTAGTTTATAAAATAAAAACCTGCGAATTGTTTTTCGCAGGACAAAAAATCCTGCAGGAAATTCGAAGCAGAACCATCAGCTTCAAGGCTGCTGATTTAGGGAACGAATAGCCGCGATTAAAAAAGAAGCAGGTTTACTGTTTTTTGTATTGAAAAATAATTTCAGAATGAGTATGTTTAACACTTGTTACCGATAAACGTGTACATGCAAAATAATACTATCAAAATCTTAAAAAAATGAAGAACAGGCGCGAGTTTTTAAAAATTTCGGCGGCGGGATCGGCAGGCATGATTATGCTCGGTTCTCATGCTTGTAAGTCGGTTGTTGCCGTCGATAAGAAAAATTACGGAGTTGGTATTCAGTTATACACCCTTCGGGATGCTATGGCAGCCGATGTTCCGGGAACCTTAAAAAAAGTATCCGACATCGGGTATAAGAACCTGGAACTGGCCGGTTATTCAAACGGTAAGTTTTATGGCATCTCTCCCACCGATTTTAAAAAAATGGTCAACGACCTAGGTATGGATATTCTAAGCAGCCATACTCAGGTGGAAGCGGCAGGCATTACCATGGATACTGCCAAAATTATGGCTGATGCTCATGCAGCGCTTGGCGTTAAATATTGTGTTCAGCCCTGGGTGGAAGAAGTTGACCGCAATATCGAATCGTATAAAAGGATGATTGGTGATTGGAATGAAGTTGGCCGGGTTATGAAAGAAACCGGAATCCAGTTTGGATACCACAATCACAACTTTGAGTTTGCTCCGATCGATGGGGTCGTTCCTTATTATGATATTTTCATGCCGGAGATGGATGCCGATCTGATCACGATGGAACTCGACCTGTTCTGGGCATCAAAAGCAGGACAGGACCCGGTGGAAATGTTTAAAAAGTATCCCGGCAGGTTCCAGCTTCTCCATTTCAAAGACATGAAGACTAACGAAGCCCCCTTCTATGAGGTGATCAAAGACGATGTTTGCGCAGTAGGCGAAGGCGTCATTGACTTCAAAAAAATACTGGCAGCCAAGGAAACAGCCGGGACAAAATACATCTTTGTTGAAGATGACAATCAGGGTAACGGCAAACCCTTCGAGGGCATTGAGACGAGCCTGACAAACATTACGACAAAAATTATGGAATAAATAAAAGAGGCCCCGAAAAGGCCTCTTTTGTTTTACCAACACCCCTGGTTTTGATTATCAGTTGTTCCCGGTCAGGAATGCCTTCAACCCTTGCAAGTCGTCGGTCCCAATTAAACCGATTTGCTGTTTTTTTAATTCGGTCCAGACAGCCGTTCTTGCTCTTCCGCCACGATCGGGCGTTGCCCAAAACCTGATGATATAACCTTTTTGTCTGGCTTTTTGCAACAGCGACGCCAATTGTTGCTGTTCATTCTCCGGCATTTCTCCTTCTCCCTGCCAGGAAAAGAAATTATTCCAGTTATCGCTGATCACAGGCATTAAGGAAACGTCCGGGCCTGAATCAAGCTCATTCAGGCGCCCGTCATAGAAAGCATACCGGAGGGACTGCTCCCGCATAAGCTTCAGTGGCCTGTTGCCTGAGACGATGATCCTGACCGCTCCGTTTACGACTGCTCCGTCACGACAATGAGTAAGCATATCCCGGTATTCTTCCAGAATCCTGTGAAGAAGTTCATAAGTACTGCTCGCTTCACTCTTGACATCCACAAAAAGGAACAGCTCCGTTCCTTCACCGTAAACAGAACCTCCATTCCCGGCTATTCTCCGGCGGAGCGGCTCCAGATAAAGGCGGCGCAGGGTCCTTCCTGGTCTTATATCGACGGAATCGTGCGCTACAAACATTGAATCGTCCGCTAAAAACACATCCGCTTCAATACTCTTGAACCGATATTCCAAAGCATCCGACAAAGGATTTTCATGTTCATAATCATTGTGGGCATGTGCCGGCAAAACAACCGTCTCACGTTTAGAACAAGATATTGAAAACACCAATGAAACAATGAACACAACATTGAAGGCTGTTGTCAGCAAAAACCGGGACATTCTATTCATAAATTAACGGTCTTAGATTACAGTACCCTTTATCGGCAACTTGCCTGGGATATAAATTTACACCATTTATTCCTTTCTGAAGAATTTATTGATAATATCGCTTGAGCGAATCCATCAGGTTAGCCAATTCGGCAAAGGGCTTTTCATTATGATTTTTATAAACCTGATTGTGTATCGCCTCCAGTTCTTCCAATGCCGGCAAAGCTTTCTTCCATTTGTTTTCACTGGTCGCGGCAAAAAACATGGTATTTTCGTCGCTAAAGCGTTTTAGCGACAAAGCCAGTACCTCTTTACCCTTATCCGTCAGTTCCAATAGTCTGACCCGTTTGTCTGCTTCATCCGGCACTTCATAGAGCAATCCGTTATTCTTTAAACGACGGATCGTATCCATTCCGGTTGTGTACTCCAGGTGATAGCTGCTAATTAAGTCGGTTTTACGGGCCCGCTCCATCCGGTCAACGGTTCGCAGAAATAAAAACTCCAGCCGGGTATTTACGGCCGACTCTTTTAAAGCTTTACGCGTATAAAATTCATGATAACGCGCAATCCTTGCAACAACCTCCAGAAAGCGCGCCTTACCCTTCAAATCATCCAAAAACTGATTGGAAGCGGTTTTATCTTTCTGCCGATCGCGCAGATCAATTTGCTGGTTCAGCTTTGGTTCTTCTTCTAAACGGTTAATTGTCCACTGGGCAAATCCCAGGAGGTCTGGATGCTTCTCCTCCTGTTCATATTCCTCGTATAAATCAATTAACAATCTCAGAAAGTCATACTTACTACTCATTCTATCCGCTTTTCTTGTAAAACTATAAAAGATTTGTTACTTTTACATCGGATACGATGTTTTTACATCGTTCCCGTTTTTTTAATGTTTAAATAGTCATGTCTAAGCAAGCACTAGTCATACTCAAAACTCTTTTAAAGATACTGCCTGTAGCTGCGGGTAGTTTCGCTGATTTTATTTGACCCGCTCCGGTTAAAAGCAGCTTCGATACACCCTTTCATTTATTCTTTTTAAAATTTAATCACACGTTTATGGATAATCAAATAGTAATTACGGAATTGGACTATGTACGTTTAAGTCAACTGATCCTTTTGACCAAAAACAACAAAACCATTGAACTTCGCAATCTTGATTTTTTGAGACAGGAAATCGCCCGTGCGAAGCGAGTTGACTCAAAAAAAATGAGTGCAGATTATGTCACAATGAATTCAGAAATCGAGATACTTGATCTCGATAGCAATAAGACCATGACCCTGAAACTGGTTTATCCTCAGGAAGCTGATTTTCGCAGCGGGCGCATTTCCATCTTGTCGCCTTTGGGAAGCGCACTTTTGGGGTACAAAGTATCGCGCACCATTTCGTTTGAAGTCCCTAAAGGAACCAAACAGATAAAGATAACCAGGATCATATACCAACCTGAGGCAAATGGTGAGTATACCACCTAGATACGCTGCATTTTTCACGAACACCTTATTTATTAACCATTTAAAGTTTATACCTCATGGCAAAAAAAACGAATGAGCCGAAAGTCCCTCTGAAAAGCATCAAGGAGAAAAGGCACGAGAAAAAGCTTAAGAAGGCAGAAGAGAAAGTAACTCAACGTAAAAAGAAATAATAAATACCTGCCTTCCGTTAGTGCTTTGAGGGCAACCTAAAAAAAGCGCTCAAAATCAATGATTTCGAGCGCTTTTTTTTTCAGCTCCCCAGGTAGGACTTGAACCTACGACCTACGGATTAACAGTCCGCCGCTCTAACCAACTGAGCTACTAGGGAATTCTATTTTCTTGTTACTCGCCTTGTGTTTCAAAAGCGTTGCAAAAATAACAGCTTTTCCGAAAACAAAAAACTTTTTGCAAAAAAAACTTTTTTGTCTTCAACCGTTCAAATCAGGCCGGCACTAACTTTACCTGGCGTAGTTCCAAATGTGCGTATCCCTAAGAAAAGAGGAGTCCCATCCGGAAGAACATCGGCTTCATTCTTTTTTTAATCACAATTTAATAACTAATTTCGCCCTAAATTTTTTGAAACGCAGATTATGTGGATTCGGTTCTCCAGGTTTATTCTCCGAAACAGGATTCCTCTACTCATCATACTTGGTTTAGTCACAATGTTCATGGCCTACCAGGCAACGCGCGTAGAGATGTCGTACGAATATTCCCAGCTCCTGCCCCGGAAGGATCCTGCCTATATCGACTTTCAAAATTTCAGGAACAGCTTTGGTGAAGAGGGAAACCTGATTGTAGTCGGGATCATTGATTCTGATTTTTTTAAATTGCAGCACTTCACAAAATGGCAAAAACTCAATAAGGACCTGAGTGAGATCGATGGCGTTGAAAACCTGGTCTCCGTTTCAAGCGCCTATAATCTGAAAAAAGATACGAAAAAGCGCCGTTTTGAGCTGGAACCGGTCTTCCCTGAAGTCGTCAGCAGTCAGCAACAACTCGACAGCCTGTCGAAAACATTGTACTCGCTGCCCTTTTACCGCCGTCTTTTGTACAACGCCAACGACCATGCCTATATGCTGGGCATCACGGTCAGCAAGGATAAAATGAAGTCGAAAGACCGAGAAAAAATGGTCCTGGCAATCAAAGCCCGATGCGATGCTTTTTCAAAAGAAACCAGTATAAAGGTTCATTACTCGGGACTTCCATACATCCGTGTCATCAACTCGATACGGATAAAGTCGGAGATCTACATGTTCAGCGCCCTGGCGATTGCCTTATGCGCACTGATCCTTTTTATTTTCTTCCGCTCGCTGAAAGCTGTATTTTTTCCCTTGATCATTGTTTTGACCGGGGTAATCTGGGCTGTTGGAAGCATGGCCCTTTTCGGATACAAAATTTCACTGCTCACCGGTATGATCCCCTCCCTGCTGATCGTGATCGGCATTCCCAACAGCATCTATATGCTAAATAAATACCATTACGAATTCAGGGCCCACCGGAACAAGATCAAAGCGCTCCAGCGTGTAATTATCAAGATCGGGAACGCTACCTTCCTGACCAACCTGACCACCGCCTGTGGTTTTGCAACTTTTATCGTTACCAACAGTGAAATTCTCCGCGAATTCGGAATTATTGCTTCTCTGAACATTATGGCCTTATTTCTCCTGGCCATCATCATGATCCCAACTATTTTCAGTTTTATCAGGCCTCCAAAACCGAGACACATCAAGCACCTGGAGAACAAACATATCCAGCGGATCATCGAAAAACTGATCAAGCTTACAACCGGCCACATCAAAATAGTTTACGCTTCAGCCTTTATTATCCTTTTGCTGGGCATTTACGGAACCACCCTCATCAAAAGCTCAGGTTATATGGTGGATGATATCCCGGAAAGCGATGTCATTTACAAGGATCTTAAGTTTTTTGAAGAACACATCGATGGCGTTATGCCGCTTGAAATTGTGATCGACACCAGAAAGCCCAAGGAGGCCATGAGCATGAACACTTTTAAACGCATAGACCGTCTGGAGCAACAACTGGCAAATCATGCAGAACTATCTGCTCCCTTATCAGTTTTAAATATCCTGAAATTTTCGAAACAGGCTTTTTACAACGGAAAAGAAAAATATTACAGTTTGCCCAGCAGCCAGGAAAAGAATTTTATTCTGGCATATGCCAATAATTCGATGCAGAATTCAGAAAGCCAGGTCGGACAGCTCCATTCTTTTCTGGACAGCAGCCAGCAAATAACGCGGGTGAGCATCCGGGTGAAAGATATCGGGACGAAGGCAATGGATCAGCTTTACGCTACAATAGTCCAGGAAATCGATTCCATATTTCCCGCAGAAAAATATGATGTAATGGTAACCGGATCAAGCGTTACCTCGTTTAAAGGGACTGAATATCTTGTCAAAAACCTGTTCACCAGTCTTGCTTTGGCCGTTTTCCTGATAGCCGGCTTCATGGCCCTGATGTTTTACTCGTGGCGAATGGTTGTCCTGTCGCTCATCCCAAATCTCCTGCCATTGATTTTCACCGCGGCAATCATGGGTTTCACAGGCATTCCCATCAAAGCATCGACCATTCTGGTTTTCAGCATCGCCTTTGGGATTTCGGTCGACAATACCATTCATTTCCTGACCAAATACAGGCAGGAACTCAGTGCTACCAACTGGAATATACAACGTTCGGTAAAACGGGCATTGCGTGAAACCGGGGTAAGTATGCTTTATACCTTTTTTGTTCTGTTTTTCGGATTTGGCGTTTACAGCGTGTCAAAATTCGGAGGAACAGCGGCGCTGGGCATTCTGGTGTCACTCACCCTGCTGATTGCCATCACCTCAAACCTGATCCTGCTTCCCAGTCTGCTGATCGGACTTGAACGGCTAACAACCACCAAAGCTTTCAGGGAGCCGTTGCTGACCATCTACAATGAAGAAGATATCGAACTTGAAGAACTGGAGACAGATGAATTCTCAAAAACAAAGAAGGAGGAATGATGTATTCATTGAAAGATCTGAAAAATATATTTATAAACCGGCTGGAAACGGAAGCTGAACGGATAGGCGCCGCCGAACCGGCCAACCTTTATCAGCCTGTTCAATATACCCTGAATATGGGCGGAAAAAGGTTACGTCCGGTGATGACACTAATGGCCTGTGATCTCTTTAACGGTGACATTGAAGCGGCCATGCCTGTGGCACTGGGAATTGAAGTGTTCCATAATTTCACCCTGCTTCACGATGATATCATGGATAAGGCCGCGCTGCGCCGGAACAAACTCACCGTTCATAAAAAATACAGTGAAAATACCGCCATCCTGTCGGGCGACGCCATGTCGATTCTGGCTTTTCAATACCTGCTGCAAACGAACAGTCCTGCTTTTCATGAGATAGCCGGACTGTTCACAAAAACAGCGATCGAAGTATGCAAGGGGCAGCAACTGGATATGGATTATCAGGACATGCTTGACGTTTCCATTGAAGATTATCTGGAAATGATCAGGCTGAAAACAGCCGTTTTAATTGCCTGCAGCCTGAAAGCAGGCGCTCTGTCCGGAAATGCTTCTGCGCAGGATGCCAACCGTTTGTACGATTTTGGCATTAATCTCGGATTGGCTTTCCAACTGCAGGATGACCTGCTCGATGTTTATGCCGACGAAAATAAATTCGGCAAACAATCGGGAGGCGACATCGTTGCCAATAAAAAAACTTATTTACTCCTGAAAAGCCTTGAGCTTGCGTCGGCAGCGCAACGGGAAAAACTGCTTTCACTGATCACGGCAATAAACCTCAAGCCGAATGAAAAAATAGCCTCGGTAAAGAAAATTTATGCCGATCTCAACATCAGGGAAATCACCACAGGGATCATTCGTGACTATTATATGAAAGCTCTCGCCGGACTGGAGGGCGTATCCTCGGAAAAAAGGCGCAAGTCGGAATTTTTAATGCTGGCCCAAAAGATCATCAAACGTGAAAATTGATTTTTCCTTTTTGAAGGCATCATCCAAATTTAAGAGCTGCCATTCAAACCTTAAACTTGTTCAGTTGTTCTGCTTTTTGTAATTTTCAACTTCCCTCATCAGGATGTAAAATAAATATCATGGACCACAATATTGGAAAAATTGTTCAGGTCATCGGACCTGTAGTTGATGTCAGCTTTGACCGCGAAGGCAGTGAACTGCCAAAAATTTACGATTCATTGGAAGTTATCCGGGAAAATGAAACTAATCTCGTGCTGGAATGCCAGCAGCATATTGGCGAAAACACCATCCGTGCCATTGCCATGGATTCGACCGACGGGTTAAGACGTGGACTGGAGGTTATCCCCCTTGGCCACCCGATCACGATGCCAAAGGGGCAAATTGCGCTGGGAAGGCTTTTGAATGTGACGGGTGATGCTGTAGACGGACTGAAGAGCCTTCCGAAGGACGGCCTGCATATTCACAATAAGCCGCCCAAATATGAAGAGCTGACAACCGGCACAGAAGTTTTGTATACCGGTATCAAAGTAATTGACCTGATTGAACCGTACGCCAAGGGAGGCAAGATTGGCTTATTCGGCGGCGCCGGAGTTGGAAAAACCGTTTTAATACAGGAATTGATTAATAATATCGCCCTTGCCCACAGCGGTCTTTCTGTTTTTGCCGGTGTTGGCGAACGCACGCGTGAGGGCAATGACCTGCTTCGGGAAATGATTGAAGCGAAAATCGTTGATTATGGCGATGAATTCCGAAAATCGATGGAAGAAGGGAGTTGGGACCTGACTAAAGTTGATCCCGACGCTCTGAAAAAATCGAAACTGGCCATGGTTTTTGGTCAGATGAATGAACCGCCGGGGGCGCGTGCACGGGTGGCCCTTTCAGGTTTAACCATTGCCGAAAGTCTCCGCGACGGAGACGGAACGGCGGGCTCCGGACGCGATATCCTCTTTTTCGTCGATAATATCTTCCGTTTTACCCAGGCCGGATCGGAAGTTTCAGCGCTTTTGGGCCGTATGCCCTCGGCTGTAGGTTATCAGCCCACGCTGGCAACAGAAATGGGCGTGATGCAGGAACGCATTACCTCCACAAAAAACGGTTCCATCACTTCGGTTCAGGCGGTTTATGTGCCTGCCGATGACCTGACCGACCCGGCGCCAGCAACCACTTTTGCACACCTGGATGCAACGACTGTTTTGAGCCGGAAGATCTCCGAGCTTGGAATCTATCCTGCCGTCGACCCGCTCGATTCTACTTCGCGGATCCTCTCAGCCGATGTGGTCGGAGAAGACCATTACCGTTGCGCACAGCGCGTCAAGGAGATCCTGCAGCGTTACAAGGAACTTCAGGACATTATTGCTATCCTGGGTATGGACGAGCTTTCAGAAGAAGACAAACTGATTGTACACCGGGCACGGCGCGTTCAGCGTTTCCTGTCACAACCGTTCTTCGTGGCCGAACAATTCACCGGACTTCAGGGGGTTTTGGTCTCCATCGAAGACACCATTAAAGGATTTAACATGATCATGGACGGTGAAGTGGATCAGTTTCCGGAGACAGCCTTCAACCTGGTCGGAACCATCGAGCAGGCGATCGCCAAAGGTGAAAAAATGCTTGCAGAAGCTGCCGTCTGATCTTTATTTACGACTTGTTACTTACGACTATAATATGTACATAGAAGTCATTACACCCGATCGGAAACTGTTTGCCGGTGAAATCAGGCTGGTTAAACTTCCCGGAACGATGGGCAGCTTTGAGATCCTTAAAAATCACGCCCCGATCATCTCCACGCTTGAAAAAGGAGAGATCAAAATAAAAGGGATGCATGGTGAAATCACACTGATTGAAATCAGTGGCGGACTTGTCGAGTCAAAGGACAACAGGATCATCGTCCTGGCCGAGCCGGTTGCCTGAAATAATAAACCCTGAAGGATCGACCTTCAGGGTTTATTATTATTTAAACGCTTCAGTAATCTTTTCAAGAGCCTGCTTCAGCATAAGGCGGGTACACCCAATATTCATCCGCATATAGCCGGAACCCTGCGTACCGAATTGAATACCCCTGTTCAGCCCCACTCCGGCTTCGATGATCTTCTTATTTAGCTGGTCATCTGTCAGTCCGCAGGCCGAGAAATCAAGCCAGACCAGATAAGTTGCCTCCGGTTTCATCGCGACCACCCCGGGCAGGTTTTTTCTGAGCCAGTTCTCCAGAAAAAGATAATTGTCCTGCAGGTAATCCAGCAATTGGCTCAGCCAGTCGGCTCCGTTGCGATAAGCCGCTTCAAGGGCAATCGTACCAAACAGGTTGCCCATGTGAAGGTGAGGGATCTTCAGCATCCGTTCATAATTCACAAAAAGACGCTTATCCGGTATGATCACGAATGATGTACTAAGTCCGGCGATATTGAACGTCTTGCTTGGTGCCATACAAACCACACAGTTCCGCGCAATTCCCTCCGAGAGCGATGCCAGTGGAATGTGTTTGTATCCTTCAAAAATCAGATCTGAATGAATCTCGTCAGAAATGATCAGGATTTTATGCTCCAGACAAAATCCGGCCAGCTCCGTTAGTTCTTCGCGGGTCCAGACCATTCCACCCGGATTTTGGGGATTGCATAGCAGCAACAGCTTTGTTTTTGAGCTGACCTTCCGCTTCAGATCATCCAGATCGAAGGTGTAACGTCCGTCAACCAGTTTGAGCGGGTTCTCGACAAGCGTTCTTTTTGTCAGCTTAATGGAATCGAAGAACGGAGAATAAACGGGCGGCTGCAGAATCACCTCGTCACCGGTTTCGGAAAAAGATTCAATTGCCAGGGTCAGTCCGGCTACCACGCCGGGACTAAACGAAATCCATTTTTTATCGATCGTCCATCCATGGCGCTGCTGCATCCAGTTAATAATGGATTCATAATAAGAATCCGGACGGTAAGTATACCCAAGAATTTCATGGTCCAGGCGTTCCCGCAAGGCATTCATAATAAAAACGGGTGTCTTAAAGTCCATGTCGGCTACCCAAAGCGGCAATACATCCGCCTTTCCAAACACCTCATTCCGGAAATCATATTTTATACAGTGGCTTCCCTCCCTGTTTACCTGTTCATCAAAATTATACTTCATCTGTATTTCTTCGTTTCTTTTAGTAATATCTTCCTGCCTTACAGCATGGAGCATAGAGCATGGAGCATGAGATCTCTCACCCTGTGCACTACGCGCTATGCCCGATGCTTTCCCTATCTTGTGTCTTGTGTCTGGATACTTGTGTCTTGCTTATTCAAATATCGATTTTTTTTAAATAGTTCCTTCCGTTATCCGGTTCAACCTTTAAAACAAAATTAAACTGATTTAGATTCAGGCACAGGTCGAAATCCTCGGCCGGAGCCCATTCCTGCTTCTCCGGAGCGAAAAAACGCGCCCCGGATCCTGACCGCAGCCGCTCCACAAGGGCCTCAAATACAACAGGGGCTCCCTGCAGCTTTGCCTGAATATATTCGGCCAGAAAAGTATCCTCATCCGCAGGATAGCTGCAGGCATATCCCATGCAAACCAACGAAAGCTTTTCAGGACGTTGTTGCTCAATATAACGGATAATAGCTCCTGCGTTAACAAAACTACCCGTGATAATCTCCGCTGCATGCTTCGCATGAGCAATTCCCATCGTACCCGAACTGGTGGTGTGCACCATCGTTTTCCCGGAAAGGTCGCTCCTGAGAAGCTGCGAGGGAGAGTTCCCAAAATCAAAACCCTCCGGTTTTCTTTCTTTTCTCTCCCCAACCAGGATGTATTCAGGATGATCACGTTTTAACCGGTACGCTTCTTCGATGTCACCCACAGGATAAATCCGCTCCACGCCGTTGCCATAAGCATAACAGCTTACAGAGAAAGCTCTGAAAACATCAATGATCACTGTTAGTCCCCGCGCCTGTTGCGCTCCTTGCAGTAATTGCAGTATGTTTATTTCCAATGTTTTTTCATTTAAAATTATAAATACACCGGCGAATACTTCGAAACTCTTGTTTATTCCCGATCTAATTCACTATCGGCATGATTATTGTGCAACTCTCGACTCTTTCTAAAATACCCGTCAATCCGCCATTTTCGTGTGTTAATTATTCTTCATCTCAGATTTCATGTTGCACAACATAAATTTAACTTACCATTAAGGTATGTTTTACAGCATGTGTTGTAAAACATGTTACATTTGCAATATGATTAGTTAATTAAAAAATCAAAACTATCTAAAAACAAATTAACATGAAAACAATCAGAACACTAACAATGATGTTTGCAGTCATGCTGATCGCAAATATCGCTTTGGCTACCGGAAACCTGCGTGTAGATATCCTTCCTTTGACTGCAAGTCGCGCGGTAGTAGCAATCTCCAACAGCGCTGAAAGTAATTACGAGATCAGTATCGAAAATTCGGCCGGTGAAATCGTATATTATAAGGAAACCGAAGGAAAAATGGCGGACTATCGCAAAGTTTATGATTTCTCAAAGCTCGAAACCGGTACCTATTCCCTGGTGGTCAACATCGACGGTGCAACAAGCAGACGCGACTTTAACGTTGGGAATAAAAGCATTGAAGTCGGTAAAATGAAAAATCTGGTTAAGCCGTTCTTTGCGTATAATAACGACATTCTGCACCTGGCTTACCTGAATTACCCGGGCGAAAGTATGGATCTGCTGATTTACGACGGAGACAATCTGATTTACAACAAAGCATTGGAAAATAAATTCTCTGTCAATGAAGGATTGGATCTGTCGAAACTGAAAACCGGAAATTACCAGGTTGTATTGGCCACGGGCGACCAGGTGTTTGACTATACAGTAGAAGTGAAATAAGCTTCTGCTGTTTCTTTTCCAATGCGGTTATCCTCCAAAAGATACCGCATTTTTTTTGATATCAGTTGAAAGCAGTCTGACTGCCCTCAACTGATGTTCTTGTTTATGCCTTTTTCCACTGGTCGCGGATCAGTTTAACTGCAGCGGGAAGCGTTTCCTTTTTATCACCCACCGAACCGCATTCAAAACTGATATAGTCCTGGTACCCGATTTCTTTAAGTCCGCGGAACCCGTCTATGTATAGATCAGACTTCCCGTCCTCTCCCGGCATTTTCCGGCGTTCACGGCTGGCAATGTGCACGTGGTGCAGGTAATCGCCGGCCGATATAAAGGCACCACGATCGCTGGTCTCTTCCCAGGTCATGTGCCAGAAGTCACCCATAACGGCGGCTCCCGGACTGGCCACGTCGCGCACGATTGCGGCTCCGTCGGCCACCTGACGGCAGAAATGGCACTCCTTCCGGTTCAGCGGTTCGAGCAAGATCCGGGTTTTATGCTGAAGCGCAAATTCAGCCAGTTCTTTCATTTCTTCAACCAGCAGTTCCCGGGCTTCCTTATGCGGGAGCGATACCTGACGGTTAAAGGCAGGCACGAATATCAGGCCGGTCGAACCCAGCGCTCCTGCAGCTTCGAGGATCGATTTCATCGAATCCATGCACTGCTTGCGTATAGCCGGATCTTCAGCGATCAGCCATCCTTCGAACCCTGCGCAAATTGCGCTGACTTTAATATTGCGGTTCTGCAGTGCTTTCTGAATCTCTTCAACCCGCTTTCCAAGGTCGCGTCCGCCCGGCTCCAGCCCGACGATTCCCAGCGACTCCATAAAATCGAGTTTTTCGTTCAGCGATTCTCCGGGAGCAACACCTTCCTGACACGAAATCTTCAGGCTGGCCGTTTTACCCGACGCTGTACTGCTGCCCGCAAAGGCTGAAAAGAGGCCTCCCGATGCGGCTAAAGCCCCGGTAGCAGCCATTCCCATAAACGATCGGCGTGAATGTTTCATCTTTTAGCTATTAGCTCTTAGCTATCAGCTCTTAGCTTTTGCCGCTAAAAGCGAATAACCTCGAGGCAATTAATTAACCATACAAACATATAAACCAGTCAGCCATTAACCATTGATCCGCTCGTCTCACCCGGACTAACAGCTAATGGCTAACAGCTCACAGCTTCCTTAAGCTTCTCCCGGAACCGGAACTTTGGCATTTTCAACAATGCCGACAGGCCCCATCACATACGTAGCCGGACCCAGTTTCATATCAGAATTCATCATTTCATCCCAGGTCACTTCGCGGCCCGTATAAGCCGATACCCGGCCCATGATGGCAACCATGTTCGAAATGGCCGTCTGCTCGGCTTCATTAACGGCAATATCCTGCCTGATACAGGTC
The DNA here is from genome assembly GCA_038562555.1 of Prolixibacteraceae bacterium. Taxonomy (GTDB): domain Bacteria; phylum Bacteroidota; class Bacteroidia; order Bacteroidales; family Prolixibacteraceae; genus JBCFBK01. The sequence goes on from JBCFBK010000019.1 coordinate 61,589, forward strand.
ACCAGGTCAATATGTTCCTGAACATAAGGACTGATTTTCACATTCTTCATTTTCTCACCTTTCTCATCCAGCGGATACTCATAGGTGAAGATCTGGGCGCCGGCGGCATCGTATATCGTGTCTTTACAGTTGGTCGATCCTTTTGTTCCCATGATAAATTCGGAAACATTATTGGTACAACCATTGATCTGGCGGCACATGCTGTGCATATGCATCCCGTTGTCATAAACGAAATCAACACTGAAATTGTCAAACTGATCTCCGGTAACCCGGCGCTGCCGTGAACCAAATCCTACCGCCTTCGTCGGGTGTGTGCCTGTAAACCAGGTAATCACATCAAGATTATGAACATGCTGTTCAACAATATGGTCGCCGGAAAGCCACAACCAGTTCACCCAGTCGCGGATCATATATTCCATTTCATTCCATTCCGGATTCGGGTTCCGGTACCATAACTGGGATTGATTCCAGTAACAGTTGGCGGCGGTGATATCGCCAATGGCGCCATTCATAACCTGTTTGTAAACTTCCACATAGTCGGGCTGATGGCGGCGCTGCGTACCGGTTACGATTTTCAGGTTCATCGATTCCGCTTTTTTTGCAGTTGCCATTACCGAACGGATACCGGCTGTATCAACCGCTATCGGTTTTTCCATAAAGACATGTTTGCGGGCCTGAACGGCCGCTTCAAAATGCTGGGGACGGAAATGCGGAGGAGTGGCCAGGATCACGAGGTCTACTCCCGAATCAATGACTTTTTCGAAGGCATCAAAACCAACAAAGATATTTTCATCGGGAACATCCACATTCTTTTGATTCTTGAGTTTGGTGCGGCACTCGTCAATGCGGTCCTGAAGCACGTCGCCTAATGCATGGATAACCAGGTTTGGCCCGGCACTCAAAAAATCGAGCGCTGCACCGGAACCGCGCCCACCGCAGCCAATAACGCCTGCCTTAATCGGAGGACCATCCGGTGCCGTTGTTAACAGGGGAGGCAGGTTCAGTTCAACCGCCTTCTTCTTTTCTGCACACGATGTTAACACTTTAACTCCAATGGCGCCAACAGCACCAACAGCGGCCACATTGGTCAAAAACCTTCTTCTTGAAAAATTTGATTCGCTCATGGCTAGTAAAATTTAGTAATTTGTATGTTTCCGGCAGCTGGCGCCTGGCAACTGATTTCTTCCAAACCATCTGACCATGCAACCATGTACCCATTTAACCGTTTTACAATTTCCCTTTTATTTTTTTCCTGTTGTTTCATTATATTCACAAATGACACGGAAGCCGACCATATTACAGTCGGAATACCACCAGATACTTTTAGGCATCTGAGGGTCGGTTTTCATCCAGGCTTCATCCTGGGTTTGCTCACGGGCGGCGCTGCGAACTTCCGAAGCGCTGCTTTTAAATGAGCCGCCGCGGATTACACGCTCAGATCCCGAAGCCGGCCCTTTTGGATCCTTCACGCCATCGGTGAGTGCAGCATAAGCATCGGCCGCATACCAGTCGGAACAAAATTCAGCAACATTCCCAGACATGTTCTTCAATCCAAACGGATTGGCTTCAACGGCATCCGGGAGCTGTGTTTTGCCCTGGCTGTTCGCATCAAAGACCACATAGCTTGAGATTGGCTCGTTATCCGATCCAAAGAGCTTACTCCACAGTCCGCTTTGGTCAAAATCTTTTGCGCTGCCTTCAAAGAAATAAGGGGTTTCTGTTCCGGCACGGCAGGCAAACTCCCACTCAGCCTCGGTCGGCAACCGATAGGTTTTCCCGGTAACCTCCGACAACCACAGGCAATAAGTCTCAGCCGCATGATAACGCATGGTGATCGCAGGGCGTTTGCCCATCCCCCAGTTCTGGTCAGGCTGACCGTAAGGCGGAGTAGGACCGGTAATACCATCCACTTCGGCTATCATACGTGCACCCTCGGTGTCAGAGCTCCGCCCTTCGCCACCGGCCTGTCCGTAGAACGCCAGGAATTCGTCCCAGGAAACTTCTATTTCCGACATATAAAACGGAGAAACTTCCACAGTCTTTACGGGACCCTCATCTTCCCGCCGTTTAGCCTCATTTTCCGGGCTTCCCAAACGGAAAGTACCGCCCGGGATGGCGATCATATTGAATGAAACCGTGGAATTCGGAATGTATTCGGTAAAATTTTTAAACGTATCTACTTTCGCCGGCTCCGTGTAAACTTGTGCATTGGCCGCCGTCAGCTTCCCGAATTCTGTATTGCTGGCATGAATGGCATTCGGATCGTAATGCCCCACGTTCAGGTGACAGTTAATACATTGCAGTCCCTTTTCCTTTTCATTCTGCGAATAATACAGGTGGGCATCCATCCCGTCCTTACTCAATGTGCGCGGAAAAAGATTCGCATGACAATTGAGGCAGGATTCATTAAAGACAAAATGTTGCGCCTCTTCAACGGTCGACTTGGCGTCCCAGTTAAATTCGGTCGAATCTTTGAACAGGTAACCGTAAATGTCATGAATCGCCAGTTTTGTTTTCTCCTTCAGATAACCATGGCCTTCGGGAGGCAGGTGACAGTCCACGCAATGAACACGGATACCGCTTTTATTATCGTAATGAGATGATAATTTCCAGGATTCGGTGGAATGGGGATGGACATGACAGACTTCACAAAACTCGTCGGTCGATGTTTCTTCAACAGCCTTATTTCCACCGATCATGACTAAAATACCCAGGGTAAATCCACAAAAAAGGATAAGCAGAACTTTTTTTCGAAGGAAGGTTCCCGTTCTTTTAAACATGCAAAAATTGGTTTAATCGTTTATTCTTCTGGTTCAGTAGGCTCAAAATTAGCAAAATATTGCTATTGGTAACGATTGAAAACAAAAAATTCAGCGAAAAGCCCGAAAGCTTTTCGCTGAAAAAGAAATTTACCAGGGAGACACAAGGCCCGAAAAGCGGTCCGATCTCAAAAATCGCTATCCGGGATTTTTCCTGTCTTGTATCTTGTGTCTTGATACTTGTGTCTGACTCTTCTACCCTTCGTGCGCAGAAAGGAGAATTTCAAGGATCTTCTTTCCGGCAGCGGCAACGCTTGTTCCGGGTCCGAAAACAGCAACTACGCCTGCATCATAAAGGAACTGATAGTCCTGCGCAGGAATCACACCGCCGGCAATCACCATGATGTCTTCACGTCCAAGCTTCCGCAGTTCTTCAATGACGGCCGGGACCAGCGTTTTGTGTCCGGCAGCCAGTGAGGAAACACCAAGCACGTGAACGTCATTTTCCACGGCCTGCTTGGCCGACTCTTCCGGAGTCTGGAACAGAGGTCCCATATCCACATCAAAACCCAAATCGGCATAACCGGTAGCAACGACTTTTGCGCCGCGGTCGTGTCCGTCCTGACCCATTTTTGCGATCATGATACGGGGCTGACGTCCTTCCAGTTCGGCAAATTTCTTCGCCAACTCCTGGGCCTCCTGGAAGGTTTTGTCTTGTTTACTTTCTGATGAATACACGCCTGAAATAGTTCTGATTACTGCTTTATAACGGCCTACGACTTTTTCGCAGGCATCTGAAATTTCACCCAGTGAGGCACGTTTTTGTGCCGCCTTGATGGAAAGATCCAGCAGGTTGCCTTCGCCTGTCCCGACACATTTGGTGATGGCAGCCAAAGCCTGCTGTACGTCGGCTTCATTCCGATCGGCGCGCAGTTTCCTTAAGCGCTCAATTTGAGCCAGACGAACCGCCGTGTTGTCAATTTCGAGAATATCGATCGGATCCTGTTTGTCGAGTTTATACTTATTAACCCCGACGATGGTCTGAACCTGGCTGTCAATACGGCCCTGCGTCCGTGCGGCAGCTTCTTCAATACGCATTTTGGGAATGCCGGTTTCAATCGCTTTCGACATACCTCCCAGTTTTTCAACCTCCTGAATCAGATCCCAGGCTTTCCGGGCCAGGTCATTGGTCAGCGATTCCACGTAGTAGGATCCGGCCCAGGGATCAACACTGCGGCAAATCTCGGTTTCCTGCTGAATGTAAAGCTGGGTATTCCTGGCAATACGGGCTGAAAAATCAGTCGGCAGTGCGATAGCCTCGTCGAGCGCATTGGTGTGCAGAGACTGGGTATGTCCGAGCGCCGCAGCCATCGCCTCAATGGCGGTGCGTCCAACGTTATTGAACGGATCCTGCTCGGTAAGCGACCATCCCGATGTCTGGCAATGCGTACGCAAAGCCATCGATTTCGGGTTTTTCGGATTGAACTGTTTAACCAGCTTTGCCCAGATCATGCGTGCGGCGCGCATTTTGGCAATTTCCATGAAATGGTTCATGCCGATGGCCCAGAAAAATGACAGGCGGGGAGCAAAAGCATCCACGTCCAGTCCGGCTTTGATCCCGGTACGGAGATAATCCAGCCCGTCGGCCAGGGTATAAGCCATCTCGATATCCGCAGTCGCACCCGCTTCCTGCATGTGATAACCAGAAATGGAAATGGAATTGAATTTCGGCATCTTCTGCGACGTAAATTCAAAAATGTCGGCGATGATCTTCATCGAGAATTCAGGTGGATAAATATAGGTGTTACGCACCATAAATTCCTTCAGGATATCGTTCTGGATCGTACCGGCCAGTTCTTCCATTTTGGCCCCCTGCTCCAGTGCCGTGACAATATAAAAGGCCAGTACCGGCAAAACGGCGCCGTTCATCGTCATAGAAACCGACATCTTATCGAGCGGGATCTGGTCGAACAGGATTTTCATATCCAGGATCGAGTCGATCGCAACGCCGGCTTTTCCGACATCGCCGACAACGCGGGGATGATCCGAGTCATATCCGCGGTGAGTGGCCAGATCAAAGGCCACGGAAAGCCCTTTTTGCCCGGCGGCGAGATTCCGGCGGTAGAAGGCATTCGATTCTTCGGCTGTTGAAAATCCGGCATATTGCCTGATGGTCCAGGGGAGCATGGCATACATGCCTGAATAGGGTCCGCGCAAAAAAGGCGGCAGACCGGCGGCATAGTTCAGATGTTCCATGCCTTCAAGATCTTCTTCTGTATAAACCGGCTTAACCGGGATCAGCTCCGGGGTAATCCAGTTCTTCTCAATTTTGTTCTGAGCCTGCCAGGCGGCGCCATCGGGCTGCCCGGCTGCTTTTTTGATGTTTATGTTTTTAAAATCTGGTCGCATAATCTTTAAAATTTTGGATTGTCAGATATTCAGATTACCAGATACTCAGATTACCAGAGTTCCTTTGAATTTGACAATCATTCGAATAACGTACTTTATATATTGATGGACTGCCTCGTAATTTTCAGAATTGATGAAATTTAAATCATTTGCTAAGACTACCTGTGTTTCAAGTTCAAATAAAGAACCGATAGCATATTCAGGAAAACGTTGAAATTCCTTATCGCTGCCCCGGCCTGTTCCTTCCGCAATATTTGAAGGAACTGAGATAGCCGCCCTTCTAATTTGAGATGTCAAGCCATACATTTTTTCTTTGGGAAAACCGGCAGTTAATGAATATATTTCTTTAACCAGTGTCCTTGCTTCCTGCCATATCTTCAATTCACAATCGTTATGCATGTTTTTAATTTCTGAAATCTGAAAATCTCATAGTCTGAAAATCTGATAGTCTACTCTACTCCAAGCTTTATCTGATAGGCTTTTAATTCTTCCAGCAAATTGCTTTTCACATGGATGAAGTTCTTAATGCCCTGTGCTTTGAGTTCATCCATCGACGCAGGAGCGCCGGCCACGACAAACAGGGCACCGTTGCCGTTCTGCCTGAATGCCGCGGGAGCCAGTTCCGCATATTCGTCGTCAGAACTGCAAAGAACAATGATGTCGGCGGCAGCAGTCCGCGCGGCGGCAATACCTTCTTCGACGGTTGCAAAACCATTGTTGTCCTGCACCTGATAACCGGCAACGGCAAAGAAGTTGCAGGCAAACTGGGCGCGCGCTTTGCGCATTCCAAGGTTACCCATGGTCAGCATAAATGCCAGCGGACGCTTGTGGCTTTCAGCATAGCGGTCGGTGTCGAAGCGCAGTTTTTCAAAGGGCTGAGCGCCGCGATAGGGTTTAATGGTTTCTATTTCTGCATCAGCAGCAGTCAGGTCCACCTTTTCAAAAACAGTTTCATTGATTGTTGAAGCCGCCACTTTTTCAGAAAAGTTCGGGAACTGGTTGGTCCCGAGTAAGTTTTCGCGGCGGGTAGCAATATTAAGATCGCGTTTTGCAGCCATTTCTTTTATTTTCCCCTGCATAAAACCTTCTTTGGCCGCTGCAAGAAATCCACCCTTATCCTGAATCTGCAGGAATAACTTCCAGCTTTCGTCAGCGATCAGCGCTGTAAGTTGTTCAACGTAGTATGACCCGGCAGCCGGGTCAACTACCTTGTCCAAATGAGACTCTTCCTTCAATAACAACTGTTGATTGCGGGCAATCCGTTCAGCAAATGCAGTCGGATCTTCAAAGACTGCATTAAAAGGCAGTACCGTCATCGAACTGACGCCACCCAGGGCAGCACTCATAGCCTCAGTCTGAGTACGAAGCATGTTCACGTAAGCATCGTACACGGTTTTGTTCCAGCTACCGGTTTCAGCATGGATAACCATCTTGCACCCACAGTCGTAGCGGGGCCCGTATGCCTTTACGATCTCTGCCCAGAGTAAACGGGCAGCACGGAATTTGGCAATCTCCATGAAATAATTCGATCCTACGCTCAGGTTGAACTTCATGTTCTTTGCAACTTCGTCTGCTTCGATGCCTTTATCGGTCAGCACCGAAAGGTATTCCGCTCCCTGCGCCAACGAAAAAGCAAGCTCCTGAACAACCGATCCGCCGGCATTGCCATACAATTTGCCATTGACGGCAAGACTACGGAATTCGGGCAGGGAAGCTGTGGCCGAAACCAGATTCCGGGCCAGCTCAACCACGTGGTCGTATCCCTTACTGAAGCGCCCGTATTTCAAATAGTTACCAAAGGGATCGTAAGCAATTGAAGCCACAACATTCTTCGGATCCCACTTGCCCGAGATTACGTATTCCGTAAATTTCTCCGCCAGGTTCTGGTTGTGGCATTTCGTGACAAAATTGATTTCGGCCGACTCCAGACAAATGTCCTTCAACAAAACCTTCAGCTCATCAACGGTCCACAGTTTACAATCTTCGAATATAAACCCGAGCGACGTCACACCCTTCATCAATACTTCATGCGCCTTCTTATTGGCTGCTTCCAAATCACTCACGGCAATATCCTGGCGAACGCGCCAGTCATTGCTGTTCTTTTTTGTACCCCTCACATAGGGGAATTCTCCGGGGAGGGTGTTCAAAAAGCTGACAGCCTCCAGGTCTTCCCGCCGGTAGTAAGGCTGGACAGGAAAACCTTCATTTGTCCTCCATACCAGCTTGCGGTCAAAATCAGCGCCTTTCAAATCGGCTGTTAGCTTTGCCTTCCATGCTTCACCTGATACCGGAGGAAATTCTTCAAAAAGTTTAGTATATTTTTCTGCCATAACGTAACTGTTAAGAAAATCAGGGGGCAAAATTAGTTCTTTTTGAGGAGATAGCCTCAAAAACCGGCTTTTTTTGACTGTCTTAACAGAAATCGTAAATTTGATATTCAGACATTTAAGTCTTAAATCAGACATATGTATCAAGTATCAAGACACAAGACAGAAAGAGCATGGGACATAGAGCAAAGGGCGCAGCAGGAACGGAAACCGCAGACCTGCACCTTGTCACGTTGTGTTAAAACCATTCAACCAGCATTTGTTTCCGGTCCTGTCTTGATACTTGTGTCTTTTTAAAATTCTATCTTATAGCTGACATTCGGCACCATGATCCGGTCGAACTGCATCTCGGGAATACCCGTTTTCAGGTTGAATTCATAGTCGCGGTATTCCTTATGCCCGGTCGCGTTCAGCAGATGAAACGACCAGATGCTGCTGTGCTTCGGTCTATTCTTCCGGTATGAGACACTGAACGAAAGAACCGCCGCCGGATCCTCCTTTTCTTCAAATGCACGCGAATGGTCATAGATTAATTCGCCCTGATCAACCGATTCCTGAACGAGCAGCGGCGTGTAATAGTCGCCGCCCATGAAGGTAAAGCGCCCGTTTATACTAAAAGTGTTGTTTTTGTTTTTCCCCATCTGCCATTCTTTGCCCGCCAGCAGGTTCAGGATATAGTTTTTATTGTAAATGCTGTTTCGTTCAATCCCGTCTCCCCCTTTATATTCCGAATCGAAAACAGACGCCGTAAAGAGGTAATAAAATCCGTATTTAAGAAAGCGTTCAACCGTCAGATCGACCCCCAGGTTGGTACCTGAACCTTTATTGGCCAGCGAGTCATTAAAAAACCACTCCTGCTCCAGATTCTGCAACGAAAAATAACTACCGGGGATCACAGGCACATCAAACAAGTACTGAAAATAGGGTTCCATCTTGATGCGGGTGTAGTCATTGAGGCGGATATCATACGAGAGGCCAAAATGGTGTGCTTTGGTCATTTTCATATTCCGATTGGGTTCTGTAATTACACCGTCGATCTCCTGGCGGGCCAGATAAAAACCGATCATTTCAATGCGGCTGTTCAATCCGTAGGCCACCCCAACCGACTGATCGGGGCTGAACTGCCATTTCATGCCGGCTCTGGGTTCCAGGGAGACTTCCTCATTCAATCCGAAATAATGCAAGTGCAAGCCCAGGTTCAAATCAAGCTTATTCGTCAGTTTCAAAGCCGACTGCGAGAATGCCTGCACCGAAACGGCATTCCCGTTTTCATCGGCAAAGGTCTCCAGCGGATCACCCGGATGTTCCGCCTCACGGTTAAACACATCGTAGTGATGCGAATTGAAAATTATGCCGCTCCGGTTGGCATGAGCATTTCCAAATTTATGATTCAGGGTGCTGGTCAGGGTATACTTCCAGGTATTGTTTTTCACCCGCTCATGGGGCTGAAGTTCCATGTCGCTGTCGAGTTCGTCGTAGCTGGTTTCAATGCCGTTCCCTGAGGCGGCAAGGGTGGTATGCAGGTAACTTCCCGAATTCAGCAGCAATTTATGCGTTAAGCCCACAGCGCCGGTCATCAGGCGAAGCTCATACCCCTGTTTATCGGCCCGTGTTTCCCATTCCGTTTGGTCTTCAACCGGCGCCCGGTCCTGGTCATCCCGGGCGCCGATCCCCCACAGGGTAAAATTGCCGGCCTTTTTTGCAGGAAAATTCAGTTTGAACGAGAAGTCCTGATAGCCGATGTCTCCCGCCTCTTCCGGGATCAGCGAACCAAGAAGCGCATAGGTCGAATAGCGGTAATTAAAAAGATAGGAAGCTCCCCGCCCTCTTTTGAATGGGCCTTCCGATGAAAAGTCGATACCGGTTACCCCTGCCTGAAAGGTATGCTCACGCGTTTCATTGTTCCCCGTCCTCATGCGAATATCAAATACGCCTGACAAGGCATTGCCATATTCGGCGGGAAACGCCCCGGTATAAAAATCAGAGTTGGCAAGCATCTGGCTTGATAAAGCCGTAATCCCGCCCGCCCCGAAAGCAATGACATTCGCAAAATGGGTGGGATTGGAAATTTCCACCCCTTCGAGCTTCCAAAGCAGATTTCGCGGAGAATTTCCTCTGACGATGATCCCGTTATTGCCGATTTCGGAAGCAACCCCCGCAAATGAGCCCGCCAAACGGGCGGGATCGTCATAGCCTCCGGCATAGCGGTTCGCTTCCTCCACGCTTAACTGCCTTGCGCTGATTGTGGCCATCGTGTTCATCGGTTGTTCCTTCGACGTCCGGGCTGTTACCTTCACTTCCTCCAGTTGCTCGGCCGCTTCCTTCATAAACGCATTCAAGACAACTTCCTTTCCTGTTCCAACGAGGATCTCCCGAAACAGGTAATTTTCATAGCCGATAAAACTGACCAGGATATCGTATCGTCCCGGTTTGACCTTCGGAAGGCGAAAATTCCCGTGTTCGTCAGTTGTTGAACCCAGTTGAGGGTCGGTTCCGGGTATTACCACACTTGCGCCGGGAAGGGGAGTCTGTGTAACGGCGTCAACAACCTGTCCTTTAATAAGCTGACCTTCCGTCTGCGCCGATGTGCTGTAAACTAGGGAAAGCAGAAAGAGTAAAATGAGTAGTTTTCTGAACATGATTTAATTGTTTATCTGAGCAGTTGAATCTTTATTTGACAAAGTTGGAATTATGCCCTATTTTTGGCAATACTGAAAAATCAGTATTATGGAGACAAAGCCGGAAGGAGTATTATGGCACAACCTGAAATTTAATGACGCCCAACTCGACTATTCCGTACTCGAACGGCATATTCAGTTTTTGGAATCGATCAAGTCAGTGCACAACAGCGCCATCTCCATTTTTGATTTGGCCCGGATGCAGCATGTGTATCTTTCATCGGCTTTCGAGACGCTTCTTGGATGGGATCTGGAGGAGGCCGGCAAGCCGGGACACGTCTATATCGACAACAGGCTGCATCCCGACGATCTTGAACATCTGAACCGCAGTTCGTCCTTCTTTTTCAGCCTGATCCTTAAACTAAAAAAGGATGACCCGAAGAATATTGAACACTACAAATTTATCATGGACTACCGGACAAAAGGAAAGGATGGCCAATATATGCGGGTGATTGAACAGCACAAAATCCTTGAGTTTGACAGCTCCGGCAATCTTTGGCTGTCGCTGGGCATTATGGATCTTTCGCCCGATCAGGATCTTCAGACCATGTGCCGTTACCGGATGGTGAATGTTAAAACCGGAGAAGTATATCATTTCCCAAAAGAAGACCCTGAAGTCGTCTTAAGCCTCCGTGAGCAGGAAGTACTTCAACTGATTGCCAGAGGGTTGATTAGCAAGCAAATTGCCGATAAGCTGTTCATTTCAGTCAATACGGTTAATACCCATCGGCAACGTATCATTGAAAAGCTGAAGGTTAGCAATACAGCCGGAGCAATTCAGTATGCGCTAAACATCGGCCTTATCTAAAACGTTATGTCATCGTAGTTTTTTGACATTCTGCAGTCGGCCGGATGTTATAACCGTCAAATGATCATGCATGTCAGACACTAAAATTTTGTACACGCTCATTACCGGGGCCAGCATCGGTCTGGGGAAAGAACTTGCCCTGGAGTGCGCGCGCCGTAAGATGAACCTGATACTGGTTTCACTTCCCGGGGAAGATATTGAGGGGCTCAGCCAGGAAATCAGAACAAGCTTTCAGGTGAGTGTTTCCTATCAGGAAATTGACCTGACGAAAAAAGAGCAGGTGAAAGAGCTGGTTGCGTGGATCAATGCAAATTTTGACGTCAATATGATCATCAACAATGCCGGCGTAGGTGGAAGCTGCATGTTTACGGAGTCTACGGTCGAATACCTCGACAACATGATTCAGTTAAATGTCAGCGCCATGGTCCTGCTGATCAGGTTATTGCTTCCGGAATTGAAAAAGCATGCGGAATCGTACATTCTGAACGTATCGAGCCTGGCAGCATTCTCCCCCGTTCCGTACAAAACCGTTTATCCGGCATCTAAAGCATTTGTTCATTATTTTTCACTCGGACTACGGGCAGAACTAAAAGATACCTCGGTAAATGTCAGTGTATTAACTCCGGGCCCCATACTCACGAACTCTGACGTAAAAAAGCGGATCAACGGACAAAGCTCCTATATTAAGTTTTCCATTCTTACGCCAAAAAGAATTGCTGAAATTGCCCTGAAAAAATTACTGAAACGAAAATCAGTGATCATTCCGGGCTTTCTCAACCGCTTTAACGCATTTATGATCCGGCTGGTTCCGGTGAATGTCAGGATCTATGTCGGCACGGTCATCTTTAAACGGGAACTGAGCAGAAAAAAGCCCGGCAGAACCCGCGAAACAAGTATCTCGTTGAATTAAGAAATGAAAGTACTTCTTACCGGAGCAACTGGACTCCTTGGCAGTAATCTCGTTCGGAAACTGGCACAGGCGGGTTTCGAAGTCAGAGCAATCGTGCGTGAAAGCAGTAATCTTTCCCTGTTAAAAAATACGGATACGGAAATAGTGACAGGAGATCTCCTCAATCCGCAAGACCTCCGGCGGGCGTTGCAAAACTGTCGGGTTGTAATTCATGCTGCGGCACATGCGACACAATGGCCCACCGGTTATGAGCATTACAGGCAGACCAATGTGGAGGCAACCCGGCTGTTGCTTCAGGAGAGCAAAAAGGCAGGGACTGAGCACTTTATTTATGTTGGTTCGGCCAATGCTTTCGGTCCGGGAACAAAGAAAGATCCGGGCGATGAAAATACACCCTTTACGGCCGGTCAGTTCCTTTCCGGCTATATGCGCAGTAAATATGAAGCACAAATGTTGGTTACTGACTTCGTAAATGACTATGGGTTTCCGGCGGTTATCGTAAACCCAACTTTCATGCTGGGGAAATTTGATCTCAAACCGGGCTCAGGCCAACTGATCCGGATGGCCCTGAATAAGCTGTTAATGCCTTATCCTGCGGGAGGAAAAAATTTTGTACATGTTGACGATGTGACTGCAGGCATCGTCCAGGCGATTAGCCTGGGAAAGCCCGGAGAGTGTTACCTGCTGGGGCATGAGAATCTCAGTTACCGGGAGTTTTTTAAGAAAATGAAAGCGGTGTGTGGTCACCCGCGACACCTGATCCCCGTTCCGCGCCCCCTGATCAAAGCCGCCGGCCATGCAGGCTCATGCTATGAAAAAATAAGCAGAAGGGCTGTCGCGCTCAATTCCATCAATGCGCCCCTGCTCTCAGGGAACAATTATTATTCGGCACAGAAAGCCATCCGTGAACTACGCCTGCCCCAGACGCAAATCGAACAGGCCATCGCCGACGCCGTGGAATGGTTTGAGACAAACGGTTACCTAAAAAACAGGTTAAATCCGTTGTGACCCTGCCTGCTAATACTAAAATCGAACCGAATGTTTATCTTTGATTTTTCTTTTTCAAAGATAAACTATGCATATTCATTTTATAGCCATTGGCGGAAGCGCCATGCACAATCTGGCCATTGCCCTTCATAAAAAAGGGTATCTGGTTACCGGAAGTGACGACGAAATTTTTGAGCCTTCAAAAAGCCGTCTTGCCCGATACGGACTCCTTCCCCGGCAGGACGGCTGGCATCCCGAACAAATTTCAAGCGGACTCGATGCTGTCATACTGGGCATGCATGCACAGGCCGATAACTCCGAACTGGTCCGGGCAAAGGAACTGGGGCTCACCATTTATTCTTACCCGGAATACCTGTTCGAGCAGACAAAGAATAAAACCCGCGTAATCATTGGCGGATCACATGGCAAGACCACCATTACTTCGATGGTGATGCACGTACTGAAGACCAGCCAGATCGATTTTGATTATATGGTCGGAGCCAATCTAAGCGGTTTTGATACTATGGTTTCCCTGAAAGAAAATACCCGGATTGCAGTTTTTGAAGGCGATGAATACCTTTCGTCACCCATCGACCGCAGGCCGAAATTTCACCTGTATCATCCCCATATAGCCTTGCTGAGCGGAATTGCCTGGGACCATATCAATGTATTTCCCACCTTCGACAATTATGTGGAGCAATTCCGCATCTTTACCGATAGAATTGAAGAGAACGGTTCATTGATCTGGTATGGAGGCGACGAAAATCTTCAGGAAATAGCAGGCCGTCTCAGGCCTGACATCGAAGCTATTCGTTATCAGGAACACGAGGCGGTTGTGGAAGACGGGATCACTTATCTGAAATATGGAGAACGGAATATTCGCCTTCAGGTGTTCGGCGATCATAACCTGCAGAACATTGCAGGAGCCCGTTTAGTTTGTCAGAAAATTGGCTTGACAGACGAGCAGTTCTACCAGGCCATCGGCAGTTTTCAGGGAGCTGCCAGACGGCTGGAGGTCCTTGCAGAAAATGACCGGTGCACCGTGTTTTACGATTTTGCCCATTCTCCGTCCAAACTGATGGCAACGACAGCGGCAGTAAAAAAACAGTTTCCTCAGCGCAAACTGGTTGCCGTCATGGAACTGCATACCTACAGCTCGCTGAAAAAAGAGTTTCTGCCTCAATATGAAGGGACCCTGGACCAGGCGGACAAAGCTTTTGTGTTCTTCAACCCGGAAGTGATCGAACACAAACGCCTTGCCCCTGTTTCGAAGGAAGATGTCGCACGGGCCTTTGGGAAAGCCGGGCTGCAGGTATTTACCGATCCTGCTGAGTTATTCAACCTGCTTTTGAAAGAAAACTGGGCCGATCAGAACCTGTTGATCATGACGTCAGGGAATTTTTCAGGGAGCGATCTGAAGCAGCTGTCAAAAACGATCACCGGCAATCCCGTCCGGTTCAGTAGCGGGCGCTGGTATTCCAATCCCTCGCATAATATGACTTAATGTTCAGGTTTAAAATCATATACCATTTGTTACTGATTGCAGGACTGCTGATGATCAACGTGCAGTCCCGAGCCGGGCAATCGGTCTATCCGGAACTTCCCGACAGCGTCCGTACATTGATCAGGCTCAGGTCGCACTTGCTTATCAGCATGAAAGATTTCCCGTCCGGGGAGCTCGACAGCCTGGTTGGCCTCAATATTCCCCTGGCATTTTATGAGCAGGATTTTACCGGCAAAGACCACCTGCAGTGGTTTCAAAAACTGTCGGCCCGGCAAGATCTGATACCTGTTTTGACACGCGTTGATCAGGCAAAATCCCTTTCCACACCGCTGGTTTTAATCACTTACAATGACTTGGACCATGCTCCGTTATCTTTAGCCATAGGCGACAGCCTGTTTACCGATTCATTATTTACCTTCCGGGAGTTGCTGCATACCGATCCTTCCGGGAGGTCCGATCTGCAACTGTTTTACCGGATCTGGCTGCAATCGGGGAAGGTTCCCAATCTGATCCCCGCAACCAGATCCGATTACAAGGAGCTTGCCCGCGTCGCAGAACAGTTAAATGCCACGCAAAAGATTTTTGGTGTGGTGCGATCAGATAAGGGACTGCTGCCGCGCGTTTCCTGGAAAGGCTATCCGCATTCCAAAACCAACGGATACTTCTGCTTTCCATTACTACCGGGCAAGGCCCTGCCGTTCATGCCATACAAGCCCGGATACCGGTTTTCTCCCGATATCATCTATGACTCACCGGGGAACAGAGGATTTTGGAAAGAATTCACGGCATTGAGCCTCAGCAGTGATTTCGAACTTACCGACCACTTTGTATTCGGTAAGCGGATCATGAATCTGCAAAGGAAAAATGACCCGGAATTTATCAGCCATGGCGTAAAAGCAGTGCGTGATGAAAAACGGGGAGACTGTGCCCTTTTCCCGGGACGTGCTTATCTGGACGCAGGGACGCAAAGCATCGGCACACTCAAGCCCAACTTTACCGTAACGGCATGGATCAAACCCACGCAATTAGACGACAACAACAGTATCCTTGGGAAAGGTACCTATTTTGTATTGAAACTGCACGACGGATTGCTGACCTATACCATGCAGGGGATCAAAGACTATATCTCTCTCCGGTCTCCTGTCCCGCTCAACCGGTGGACATTTATTTCGCTGGTGCACTCGGCCTATGAAAACAGGATGCGGTTTTACATTAACGGAAAACTCACCGATCAGACCGACCTGATCTCCGCCTATCGGGAATCGGATCACAGCCTGCTGATCGGGAGCAACTTGTGGGAAGAATTTTTTGTGGGTGCCATCGGTGAAATTAAAATCTGGCAACGCGAACTGAATGAGGATGAAATCCATCAGCAGTACCTGGGCTCATCCGGCGGAAAACCAAAACCGCTGCCATCACTCGTCATTTGGCTGTTGATTCCAGCAGGCCTCCTGCTTTTCCGGATTTTCTTCCGGAAAAAGAACCGCTTTTCCCCGGAAAAGAAACCACTTCATTTGCAGGAGCCCGACCACGACCACCTCGTTGCCGCCGCCTGCGAGAGGATACTCTGCTTCGGCGGTTTGCGCGTAATTAACCATCAGGATATCGATGTCAGCCGGAAATTCTCACCAAAACTGAAGCAGCTCTTCATCCTGATTTTTATGCACAGCATGGACGGACAGAAGGGAATCACCACCAAAAAGCTCTCCGAAATCCTGTGGCCGGGCATGAGTCCCCAGCATGCAAAAAACACCCGTGGAACCAACATTCAGAACCTGAAGGCCCTGCTGGCGTCCTGCACCTCAATCAGACTGGCCTTCCGGGATAAACTTTGGTTCCTCGAGCTGGATCCCTCCTGCTATTGTGATTACGCTGATGCACAGGAGCGAATGGCAAGTCTGGAAAAACGGCCGAAAGATGCACCCATTCCTGCGGAAGAACTAAAGACATTGTTGAAAATATTGAGTAACGGAACCCTGTTCCCCAACATGAGTGAATCGTGGCTTGACCCGTATGTCAGCAAAACAAGCGACCGGATCGTTGAACTGGGCTTACACTTTCTTGACCGTCTCGATGAAATTAAACATGCCTCGCTCGTGTATGAACTGGCCGATGTGGTCAGCATTCATGACCCGTTGAATGAACCGGCGCTGAATAAAAAACTCAGTCTGCTCACCCTCCAGGGTAAGCTGAGCCTCGCCCATACGGTCTATGATCATTTCGCCCGGTTATACCAGGAGCTCTACCAGGAACCCTATCCCCACGACTTCCGGAGCATCAACCAAACAGACGCATAAATAAAAGGAAAGCTTTGTCTGGCGATCTTCCGGTCCGCCTAAGCTTCGAGGCGTGAAGAATTTTGCCGGGAAGGTTCAGCGGCGGCGTTTTTGATTACTTTTCCCGCTGATGGGAAAAGTAATTAGGATCCCGGGGCAAAACCCCGTAGTCGTTACCCCTTTCATTACCCCACCCATTATACGCCCCCGCCTTTCTTTGTATCAGACAATTCCATAAATTAGATACGATAACTAAATCCGTAAAATTCACATGAGTGAGAAAATAAATAACCGGCGCGACTTTCTGAAGAAATCGCTTGCCGCTGCAGCCGGAATCACGATTATTCCGAGGTATGTTATGGGAGGCACCGGATTCCTCGCCCCCAGCGACCAGTTAACCAAAGCCATTATCGGGGTCGGGGGAATGGGGCAAGGACATATCACGTATGAAGGAACCCGTCTGCTGGCCATCTGTGATGTCGATAAAAATCACCTGAATTCAACGTTGGAGAAGGTCGGTTCCGATGTGAAAGGCTATTCCGATTTCAGGGAAGTACTCCTTCGCCCGGACATTGACATCGTCCATATCGCCACCCCTCCCCACTGGCACGGCATTATGTCGGTCATGGCCGCTCAGGCAGGCAAAGATGTGTGGTGCGAAAAACCCATGACCCGTACCATCGGCGAAGGCAAACGCGTGGTGGAAGCGATCAATGCAACCGGCCGCATGTTCCGCCTCAATACCTGGTTCCGCTTCAAGGATAACTTCTATGGTTTGGGAACAACGGTTAAGCCGCTCAAAAAAGCCGTCCAAAGCGGAGCGTTGGGATGGCCGCTCAAGGTAACCATCAGCGGAGTAACCGGCTTCAACTGGAAATTTTACTGGGTCGGAAAAACCAACCTGCAACCTGAACCCGTTCCTGCCGAACTCGACTACAACATGTGGCTCGGACCGGCTCCCGAAAAACCCTACAATAAACACCGGGTACATCAGACCTTCCGCGGATACTGGGATTATGACGGCGGCGGACTCGGCGACATGGGTCAGCATTACATCGACCCGGTCCAGTATATTCTGGACAAAGACAATACCAGTCCGGTGAAAGTCGAAATTGACGCTCCCCAGCAACATTACGACGCCATCGGCACCTGGCGGAAGATCACCTATACCTATGCCGACGGATGCCAGATCATCCTCGATGGTGAAAACAAAGATCAGAATGCTGCATACATTGAAGGTCCAAAAGGAAAAATCTTCAACGGATTCCGATCCGACATACCCGGGCTCCAGGAACTGATCGCTTCCCTTCCCGATCCCGAACCACGGATCACTACCTTCAGCGAATCGGTCCGCACGCGGAAAAAATTTGCGCTGAATGAGGAAAACGGACACCGCTCGGCAACGATCGTCAACATGGGTGTCATCGCCTTACGGCTGGGGCGCAATCTGGAATTTGATCCGGATAAACAGGAATTTATCAACGACGATGAAGCCAACAAGCTGATCAACCAGCCTATGCGGGGCGAATGGAAAATATAGAACAGTATCAAGATACAAGACAAGAATAAAATGAAACGAAAAATTCAATATATCTTTAGTGTTCTGCTGGCGATGATCCTGATTGCACCGGGTTTTGCGCAGGATAAACGAACACTCGATACGAAAGTGGCCGACATTCTGGCCCAGTTCCCGGCTGCAAACACCGGACATACCGACCGCCTCATGGGCGAGATGGTCGAACTCGGACCGGAAGGCCTGTCCAAATTCTTCAGTCTGATTGTTCCTGCCGGAACCGGCGACGACACCCAGGCCCGCTATGCCTTGTCATCACTGAGCCGCTATGCAGGCGCCCCGCCTCGTGAAGAAGCCCGCAAACTTGCAGAAACTTCCTTTCTGACGGCTTTAAATCAGGCATCCGACAAAGAAGTGAAGGCCTACTACATCCGGGAACTGATGTTCTGCGGACAGTCACCCACAGTGGCTGCTCTGGCAAAATACCTGGAAACGCCGGCATTATCTTCCCCTGCTGTTGCTACCCTGACAACCATCGGAACGAAAGAAGCCGCAACTGCAATCTTTAACAGCCTGAAAAATCAGTCAGGCGATCTGCAAATTGAATTCATCAAAGCGCTCGGAACGTTAAAATATAAACCAGCCGAAGCCCATCTGATCGCCGCTTACGAAAAGGCGAACACCGGCGAACAGTTGCAGATTCTGA
The DNA here is from genome assembly GCA_038562555.1 of Prolixibacteraceae bacterium. Taxonomy (GTDB): domain Bacteria; phylum Bacteroidota; class Bacteroidia; order Bacteroidales; family Prolixibacteraceae; genus JBCFBK01. The sequence goes on from JBCFBK010000019.1 coordinate 80,466, forward strand.
CCGCACTGGCCGGAATTGGAGGCCCTGCTTCGGCAAAACTATTCAAACAGGCAGCACAAAAAGCCGGCTATGCCGCCGACCCGGCCGGAACCATGGTCTCTTATTTTGACTATGCCCGGCAACTTGCCCGCAACGGTGAAGTAAAGCTAAGCAATTCACTGGCATCTGCAGCCATGAAAAACTGCACAAAGAAGGAGCAACTGCATTTCCGCTCGGCTGCCCTGGAAATCCTGCGCGCCAATCAGGCAGAGGCCTCAACCCCATTGCTGCTCAAAGAGCTGAAAAATTCTGACAAAGCCTACCGGAACGCAGTTTTGCGGATTGCCGGGAATAACCTGAACTCGAAAGAATCGGATCAGTGGGTAAGTGTGTTCAGTAAAGTCCCATCCGAAACGCAGGCTGAACTGCTCTTCTTCCTGGCACCACGTCAGGAGGAGAACATCCTTTCGGAACTGATCCTGCCATCGCTTGGTTCGACTGACGCATCCGTGCGTCAGCAAGCCATTCAGGCGTTGGTGATCAATCAAAAAACGGTGGCAATCCCCACCTTGCTCGACCAACTGAAACAGGTAAAGGCCGAAGCAGACTACCCGGTACTGGAAGAAGCCCTGCTTACAGCCTGCTCCGTGAGCGAATGTGGTCAGTTAGCCGCCGAACTGAATGAAATGAACGATGCAGGCAAAACCGTACTCATCCGTGTTCTCGCAAACCGGCAGGCAACCGAAAGTTTTGGCCTGATCGAAAAACTTTGTACGTCCGGAAATGCGGAAGTTCGCCTGGCTGCATATACCGCGCTAAAAAACATCGCAAAACCCAAAAACATCAGCACGCTGATCACGCTTCTGGAAAAATCAACCGGACAAGCAGAAACCGAAGCCGCGCAAAGGGCGATTATCAATCTTTATGAAGCAAAAGATCAACCTGAATCAGCCGTCATTCTGGATGCACTGGCATCGGGAACACAAAGAGCCAGGCTGATCCCGGTATTGCCCTACCTGAACGACCGGAATGCGCTGAAAAGCGTCACAAGCCTGATGAAGAGCGGAACAGGAGCAGAAAAGGAAGCCGCCTTTAAAGCGCTGACCAACTGGAGTGGCAGTGCCGCATTACCTTCCTTATATGTTATTTTCAGTAACAATGATTCTTTCCGGGATGCTGCACTTAATGCTTACCTGAAACAGGTGAGTCAGGCCGGCATTTCCGACGATCAGAAACTGCTGTGGCTCGACAAGATCATGAACCAATGCACCACTTCTGCCGAAAAGAATCAGGTAATTGCTGCCACAGGATCAGTAAAGACGTTCCTTGCGCTGGTATTCGTATCCGGCTACCTCGATCAGGAAGAGTTGAGCGCCACAGCTGCACAGGCCACGATGAAAATCGCCCTTCCTTCATCCTCAGGAAAGGATGGGCTTACCGGACAGATCGTACGCGAAGCCCTGCAAAAAGCGAAAGAAAAGATCACCGGCAACGACAGCCAGTATTTTAAGATCGATATCCAGGAATATCTGGACAAGATGCCTGCCGAAACCGGCTATGTTTCCATCTTCAACGGCAAGGACCTGAACGGATGGCAGGGACTGGTAAAAAATCCGATCGAACGGGCGAAAATGTCGCCCAAAACATTGGAAAAAGAACAGGCGGCAGCAAACAAGCGGATGCTTGAAAACTGGTCGGTAAAAGATGGCTCCATCGTTTTCAACGGCAAGGGCGATAACCTGTGTACGGTAAAAAGCTACAAGGATTTCGATCTGATCGTCGACTGGAGGATCACGAAAAACGGCGACAGCGGAATTTACCTCCGCGGCACACCCCAGGTCCAGATCTGGGACACCGCCCGTGTGGATGTTGGGGCCCAGGTCGGTTCAGGCGGCTTGTACAACAATTCAAAAAATCCTTCCAAGCCACTGGTTTTGGCCGATAACGCCATCGGCGACTGGAACACCTTCCGCATTCGGATGGTCGATCAGCGGGTAACGGTTTACCTCAACGGACAACTTGTTGTGGACAACGTGATCCTGGAAAACTATTGGGACCGCAGTATTCCGATTTTCAGTGAAGAAGCAATCGAACTGCAGGCTCATGGTACGGACCTGGCATTCCGCAATATTTATGTCCGCGAAATCAATGCCGACACCTCCAACCTGACTGAAGAAGAAAAAGCAGCAGGATTTACTTCCCTTTTTAACGGCAGAGACCTGGACCTCTGGATCGGCAACAAAACCGACTACGTGCCCGAAGACGGCGTTATCGGAGTATACCCGACCCAGGGAGGCCACGGGAACCTATATACGGCAAAAGAATATTCCAATTTTATCTTACGCTTTGAATTTCAGCTAACCCCGGGAGCCAACAATGGACTGGGCATTCATGCCCCGCTGGAAGGTGACGCCGCCTACGCAGGAAAAGAGCTGCAAATCCTGGACAATGAAGCCCCCATCTATGCCAAACTGCAGCCTTATCAGTATCACGGTTCGGTATACGGGATCATCCCGGCCAAACGGGGATTCCAGAAACCGGTCGGCCAATGGAACACCCAGGAAGTTGTCGTGAACGGCGACCATTTCAAAGTGACCCTGAACGGCGAAGTGATCCTCGACGGCAATGTAAAGGAAGCCACCAAAAACGGCACGCCCGACCATAAGGATCACCCCGGACTGGAACGGCACACGGGACATATCGGCTTCCTCGGACATGGTTCGGAACTGAAATTCCGCAACCTCCGTATTAAGGAACTGAAATAAAGCGAAAGCACCCTTGCTTTCCCGGGAATATGAACCAATTGGTTTTTCCCAAGGATTGCATAAATCCATATCAAGCCCCCGGCATCAATGCCGGGGGCTTTTCGTTTCCCGCCATCCTTATGCGCTCTGCTTACCGTTTAATCAGTCAATCCTGCCATTCACTAACTAAATATTTTTAAATTTAATCGTTCCTTCCACCTTTGAAGAAACAAAACCCGACAACCATGGAACGAATCATCCGCCTTCAACTGATCATCGCCCTGCTGATCATCCCCCTTTTTGGAAATGCCGAAGAAAAGCTTCAGTTAAAACTTCATGAAGGACAAACGATCTGCTTCTGTTACTCCAGTTCTTCGAGCACTGACGAACCACCTTTAAACTTCATTCAAATAAGCGAGCAAAAAACCCATATTAAGATTAGCGTACTCAAACAAATTACCGAAAGCCAGTTTACACTGGAAGTAACTTCAACGCGCTCCCTATCTGACCGATTCAACAACAAGAGACCAGATGTACATTTTGATACGATGTTCCCGTCCGGCTCCGGCCAGCCGGTATATCTGCAATTTCCCTTCGTCATCAACAGTATTCTTGATGATTTCAAAATCAATATGAACCTTGATATCAGCAAAAATGAACTGGTGCTGCTGGATGAGGAACAACTTAAAGCAGAAATTGAACAGTCACTTCTTCAGCGAAATACGCCGCTGATTGAATTTGGAAAAGCAAATCAAGTGGTTAATCAAGCCATTGAAGGGATCAGAAAGATCACCGCTGAGTACCTCCTTCATTTTAATAACACTTCTTTTAAAACGAAAGATTCTGCCCAACTCAGCAATAAGGACTACCTGGTCAAACGATCCGGCAATGCGCTGAAGCTCATAAGGAATAAAACACTGGAAAAAGATGGAAAGATTGAAGAACAGGTTCATGAAGCGGTTATCGATCAAACAGACGGATTGATCATCGAGTCGGTATTAAATAGTTTTTATCCGCCGTATAAAAAAGAAAACGGGCAGATGGTGGCGGCAAAAAGACAGATACAGACCTATCAGCTTATTCAAAATTCAGAATCCTTAGCTGTCGCCACGACGATCTCAGGCTTTGTTGAACACCCGAAAGACAGACATGTTCAGATACAGGTTTTGGAAAATCCGGCAGGAATGGAATTAAAAACCTATTCTACCATGCTCGACAGCAGCAACCATTTTTCCCTGACCATTCCACAGGTAAGAGCAGGTTTCTTTTTCATGTCCGGCCATGATCCGGATAATCTTCTGCAAAGTCCTGCTCCGAAAGCCGTTTATGCAGAGCCTGGTGATCATATTGTCATGGAATTGTCAGGTGTAAGCAACGATTCCATCATTAAACATAAAGGAGACCGAATTGCTGAAAATGAGTTCGTTTCCACGTATAACCCCGGAATCGACGTACAGTATCGCAATATTCGGTTAGGATTTTATTCGCCTCTTCTAGCGACAAGTCGCTCACAAAAATTTCAAATGTTCAATGATTGTCTGAAATTTATCAAAGCTGACCAACGATTGGAAATTTCAAAAAATCCGGATTTAAGCCTGCGATTTAAGGATTATCTTTCAAAAGAGATCATCATGGCAAAACTGGCGGTGGCTTGCGACATCCTTGGCAGCTTCCCGCTTCAGCATAAAGAAGAGCTGACACCGGAATTTAAACAAGCCTATGCTGATCTGAAGCTATTCACGGATACCATCCAAATTTGCCGGTACTATAACGAATACGGATTTTTTTCCCGGGATGCTGTTGCCCGGTATGCTGTTTATCTCTTTCAGGAGAGCAGGCGCTACATTACACCTCTATCGCCAGATTATATTTATTCTGCGAGCACGATATTCCATTTTCCCTGGTTGCAAAAAACCTATTCGAATTATCTAGACATGATTTTATCGGGTTCTCCCCTGGCCCGGGAAAAGGCCAGATCACTGCTGGAAAGTTTAAAATATTCGAACCAGTTATTCAAAATTGACCGGGAGAAATGGTACGATGAGCGAATTGAGCTTTCTGATGAACTGATGAGATCCAGCAGAGACACTTTACTAAACGAATTTGTGAAGGAGAAACTCAAATATGCCAGGGAATTTCTGGATGGAACCGTTTTTCAGCACAAAATATTCGTTAATCCCCTGGGAGACACATTGGCCATTAATGACTTTTTGGGAAAGAAACCTGTTATCCTGCTTGTTTCCGGGAACTGGGGTGCTTCGAGATATTATTTCGATGACCTCAGCGAGAAACACCCGGAAGGGATCTTTATTCATCTGGTGTCCGGAAGCAGTTATGAATCCTGGAAAGATTACTTAAAAAGGGCTGAGCCCAAGGCATTTCAGCTATTTTTACCTAACAATCAATACTCATTGCAGGAACTTTTTTTGACGAGGGGACTTTCGACCCGGACAATCGTTTTTGATATTCATGGAAATGTGATTGAGCGTGAGGCAAACCTCGATTACCTCAAGACATTTTTGAAAAAAGCGCAAAACCCACCCAAAGAAGAGAAAGAATTGGACAAAGCCATCCTTTACCGGATTATTTGGTTCATGTCAGGCCTATTGCTTATCATTCTGACGGTACTTCTTTCCTTTAAATACCGCCTCAAAAGAAGAATGAAAAAGCAGGAGCAGGAAAAACGGCTGCGGGAACTGGAACTGACAGCCATCCGGTCACAAATGAACCCGCATTTTCTGTTTAACAGCCTCAATTCGGTGCAAAACCTGATCGGGCAAAACCGGTCGGCCGAAGCCCATTTATATTTATCCGATTTCGCCGGCATCATCCGGAAGGTGATGCGAAACTCCGAAAAAGAGGAAATCTCACTGGCCGAAGAACTGGAACTGGTCGATCAGTATCTGCGGGTGGAAAAACTTCGGTTCGACTTTGAATATGCCATCCAGGTAGAAGAGCAGGTCGATGCTCCCCACCTGATGATTCCGCCCCTGCTGATCCAGCCTTTTGCCGAAAATGCATTGATACATGGACTACAACACAAACGGGCGGACCGCCAACTTCAGATCAATGTCAGCAAGGGGGGACATCAGATTAAGATCATGATCGAAGATAACGGCATTGGGCGCGAAGCCGCGGAAAAACAGGAGACGGCCGTAAACGGGAAAAGCATCAAAATGAATACCGAGCGGCTGAAAATACTGGAAGAAAAATATGGAGGAGGCTACTCGGTCCGGATCACCGATCTGGCCGCAGCAGGAAAAACCGGCACCCGCGTCGAAATAAGCTTGCCGGATGAAGAATGAACCGAAATTAGTCGTAAGTCGTAAGTAATTAGTCGTAAGACTGGAAACGGATAACAAGGTAACATGGTAACAAGATATATGGTTTTTCATTCTTACTAAAAGCTAACAGCTAACAGCTTTTTCTATTCTTGCCTTGATACTTGTGTCTTTTTGGGATTTGGGCTTTGAATTTCGTAATTTTAAACTTCGCGTCTTAGCGCCTTAGCGTTCAGTTTATGCAAATAACTTCCATCATCGTTGACGACGAACGGAACGGCCGCGAAAACCTGGCCGGCATTCTCTCCGGCCATTGCCCTCAGATCAGACTGGCCGGGCAGGCCTCCTCTGTCAATGAGGCCATCGGGTTGATCCGTCAGTTTCAGCCCCGATTGATCTTTCTTGATATTGAAATGCCCGGTGGCAATGGATTTAAATTATTGGAAGCATTCGACAGCTATCCCTTCGAAGTCATTTTTGTTACCGCGTACGATCATTACGCCATCAAAGCGATCCGTTTTTCCGCCGCCGATTATATCCTGAAGCCCGTCAACGTGAATGAGCTGATTGATGCCGTTGAGCACGTAAGTCGTCGCATTCGGGAAAAACAGGAAAATGAAAGGATCAAATTCCTGCAACAGAACCTGCACCGCCCGGCTTCACCAAAAATAGGACTTCCGTCCGGTGATCATGTGGAGTATGTGCCGGTCGACTCCATTATCCGCTGCAAGGGGGAAGGAAACTACACCTGCGTAATTTTTCCGGAAAGAAAACCGGTACTGGTTGCCAAAACGCTGATCGAATTCGAAGAGCTCCTGGGCGAACATGGCTTTGTCCGCGCACACAAAACCCATCTGGTCAACTTCAATCACGTAACCGCCTTCGTCCGCGATGAAGGCGGATGCCTGATCCTTTCGAACGGCGATCAAATCGCTGTATCCCGCCGCCGGAAAGACCTGGTTAAAGAAAAACTAAAGTCGCTTCACATTCACAACTAACACCAAAGATTCGTACATTTAAGGCAATCAAGCAATTCAAAAAATCTTTGATCATGAACAAACTGATTTTTTTCGTTTTCCTGTTTTTAAGTATCCAGTTGCAGGCAAAGAAAGATTCTCCATCCGATTTCGTTTTGGGCAAAGGGACTAACCTGGCTCACTGGCTTTCGCAAAGCAGGCAACGAGGCGCGGAACGGGCGAAATTCATTCAGGAAGATGACATCCGGCAAATTGCGTCCCTGGGCTTTGACCATGTTCGTCTGCCCATCGACGAGGAACAAATGTGGGACGAGAACGGCAAACGTCACCAGGACGCCTTCAGCCTGATGACCAGGTGTATCGACTGGTGCATCAAATACAAACTTCGTGCAATCGTCGATCTTCATATTTTACGTTCACATCATTTCAATGCCAAAGAAAAACCACTGTGGACCGATCCGGAAGAACAACAAAAATTCATCGATCTGTGGCTCGACCTGTCATCTGCCTTGAAGCCCTACCCACTGTCAATGGTCGCCTATGAGTTGATGAACGAAGCTGTAGCTGACGATCCTGACGACTGGAACAAGCTGGTGGATACGTGTTTTTCAGCGCTTCGTAAAACCGAACCGGAACGCCTTATCGTCATTGGCTCCAACCGCTGGCAGTCGGCCACGACTTTCGACGTGCTGAGCGTCCCCGACGACCCCAACATCATTCTCAGCTATCATTTTTACGAACCCTTTCTGCTGACTCACTACCACGCCTCCTGGACTGATCTGAAAAACTACGGGGGCCCTGTGCACTATCCCGGCATCGCATTGACGCAGGCGGAATTTGACGCCCTGCCCGATGATCAGAAAAACAAGGTGCGCCGCTTTGTCAATAAACCGTTCGACAAAAACACCATGCTCGACATGATGCGGCTGCCCATTCAAAAAGCAAAAGAATTGAAGCTCAGGTTGTATTGCGGCGAATACGGGGTCGTCTCTGATGCTCCGGAAGCCGACCGCCTGCGCTGGTATGCCGACATGATGGAAATCTTCGAAGAACAGGGGATCGGATCGGCGAACTGGAACTACAAAAGCAACCAGTTTGGACTGATCAACAATGACGGCAGCAAAAACGGGAATCTGATTAAAATCGTTTCAGGCAAGTAAGCTTGTCCTAAACAACAATACCTAAGGGCATGTTATTGGATCATATAGGTTCAATATGCCGGATATTATTTCGATACGACAGTTGTATAAGCCCGTTCAACCTGCTGTTAAACATTCATCAGGGACGGTCGTCTATTCAGAGTCCCTGCCTGAAGAAAGGCTCCAGCCGTTTATCTATTGCTATTGGGAGCTGAGATCACTCCCGGCACTTCGGGAGACCTTTCTCTACCGGGTTGCCGCCGACGGTTGTATCGATCTCTTTTTCGATCGGAACAATCCTTCCGAAAATCTGATCATGGGCTTTAGCAAGGCCCATACCGAATTCCCTTTGTCAGCACCATTCCACTATATCGGGATCCGTTTTCTTCCCGGCATGCTGCCTTTGATCTTCAGATTGAATGCCTCCGTTTTGAGCAACCGGATTGAACATCTTGAAACCGTGCTGCCGGCGGTTTCAGCCTTCATCAAAAACCAAGCAGGCGACCAAATCAGTTTTGATAAAACACGGGACCTGTTCGATGCATTTTTACTTAAACTGCTGGCAAAAATCCGTTTGAATGCCGACACCCGGTTTTATCAGGCGTTATACCGTATTCTTGAATCAAACGGGACCCTTCGTATTGAAAAGGACCTCGATGCAGGTATTAGTCAGCGCCAGCTGCGACGGCTTTTTGAATATTATGTTGGCGATACGGCCAAGAGTTTCAGCAAGATCGTTAGATTTCAGCATGTTCTTCGGGCCTCGGCTCAAAATTTAAGTGACAAAAAACTTTTCTATGATGCCGGCTATTACGATCAGGCTCATTTTATCCGGGAATTCAACCACTTTTACGGGATAACGCCCGGAAGAACCTTCGGCTGGTAATTTTGTCCGATTTTTACAATACCGGCTGAACTTCCGTTACGATTTTTGCTTCTTTCAGACCAGCATAAAGATGAAGTTACTATTAATCGTAATTGTTGCCGCGTGTATCGCGACGAACGTGTATTCACAAACAGGTTTAACCACTAAAAAGTCAGGAAACATGAAGTTAAATGCAGGAATTGTAACTGAAAAATTCGAAGAAAGCAAAGATTTCTACACCCGGACGCTCGGGTTTGGTATCACCTTTGAAAATGATTTTTACCTGTTGCTCCACACGCCCGGGCACAGTGCGGAAATCAGCTTTTTGAAACCCGATCATCCCTCACAGCAAGCCTTGTTCCATCAACCCTTCAGGGGCCGGGGAGTGTATCTGACCATTGAAGTGGACGATGTGGACCGGCTTTACCGGGAACTGAAAGAACAAGGTGTAGGAATCAAGATTGACATCCGCGACGAACCCTGGGGCGACCGGCATTTTGCCATCGAAGACCCGAATGGCATCGCCATCGATCTGGTCACTTATTCCGCACCTCCCCGGCAATAAGCAAAACGAAACCGCGCATCCGGAAAAGCTCAGTTATTCAGTCATCGATGCTTTTACGTGTTTGTAAATTTCGAAATCGGCAGACCATTTACCAGCTCCGTAAATGAGCAGATAAAGCAACAGGAGGGTCATGGCGAAATCGGTGCGATATTCGTGCGCCATTGCCCAAAAGCCTTTATCTGTAAGGATCGGCCATTTGGTTGTGACAAACGCTGTCATCATAATAATCAACAAGGGTATTACAGCAACCCTCGTCCATAAACCCATCAGAATAAGTGTTCCGCAGATAATTTCAAGGGTTGCCGTTAAATATGCCCAGAAAGCGGGATCTGAAAAGCCGATTTTTTCAAAACGGCCCGTGCCTGTTAATTCCGGAAACAGGTATTTCTGAATACCTTCGGACAAAAAAATCAATCCGACAATTAATCTGACCGGGATCGCCCTGTTATCACCTGCAGTACGAAGCACAATTGTTTTAAATTTGTCCGGAGTTTCCATGACATGCTAATTTAGTTTATTCTTTTAAATACAACCCCTGCCTTTTTCAGGTTCAATAAACTTAGCTATTTTTGGTTAATTCTGCATTTATGTCAGAAGTTTCTGTTGGACTGATTTTTGCAGAGTTCCTGTTTTTACAGACCCAATCATAGTTATGACAGACAAGGAATTCAAACAGACATACGACGATATATGCAACAATCTGGCAAAGCGCAGATTAAAACCGGCTTTTGATCAACTGGGACGGGTTATTGCTGAAAACGGCCTGGCTGTTTTTTACGACGAATGGCAGGAACTGGAGCAAACCTACCAATATATGCTCAAATACACCGTCGAAGGCATTCAGGATCCGGAACGGCAAAAGGTATACCGAAAGCTGATTGTTTCGGCATTTGAACTGGCAGACCAGATCAACGAAGCCCTTCGCCTGAAATATTCTTCTTCGGTCGAATATGAGAAAAAGAGGATGCTTAAAAACCCCATAATCTCCGACTTTGAGTCGTTTAGGTCGGCTTTACGAGGCTTCCAAACGCCGGCCGGAACTGACATGGAGGGGGGCAGCGAAAAATCGGCGGAAGTTGTTAAACGCCATCAGCAGCTCGGGCGGCTGTTTCACCATGTCTGGCTGAGTAACCGGATGAATAACGAAG
>JBCFBK010000020.1:0-85729 GCA_038562555.1 Prolixibacteraceae bacterium
ATACCGGAACGCATGACAGTTTGCTTCAGGCGTCCAATTTTATCGCAACCATTGAACAACGACAGGGGCTAAAGGTTTCCTGTATAGAAGAAATTGCCTTCAAAAAAGGCTATATCAGCAGAGACCAGTTATTGGCCCTGGCACAGCCCCTCTTAAAAAATCAATACGGGGAGTATCTTTGTAAACTGGCAAACCGAAAAATATCATCGTTTTAGAAGAAATGAACGGGCATAGTGCAAATTACTGCAAAAGGACATGTATAAACGCTGCGAGTTCCATACGGGATTCAAAAGATGTTCAGGACATTATTATTGAATATATAGTCAATAATTTAATTTAAATGTATACGTGTGAAAATTGAAAAAACACCCATAGAAGGACTTCTTATAATAGAACCCAGAATCTTTGAAGATGAACGGGGATATTTTATGGAAAGCTTTCATCAGGAGCGTTATCGCGAAGCCGGTATTTTTGTCGATTTCATACAGGATAATGAATCCAGGTCGTCCCGGGGGGTTATCAGGGGGCTGCATTACCAGCTTAGTCCTTATTCCCAGGGAAAACTCGTGCGCGTTATCGAAGGCGCGGTCTTTGATATCGCGCTCGACCTGCGGCCGAAATCGCTAACATTTGGTAAATGGTTTGGGATTGAATTAAGCGCAAGGAACAAAAAGCAGTTTTATGTTCCGCGGGGATTTGCTCATGGCTTTTCCGTATTGAGTGAAACAGCTATCTTTAGCTATAAATGTGATCATTACTATCAGCCAGAGGCTGAGCGTGGAATTCTCTACAACGATCCGGAACTTGGAATCGACTGGAGAATACCCGACAATGAAGCGGTGGTCTCTGATAAAGACAAGAAAAACGCTTTATTCCGGGATGCGGCTCTACCGCTTTAAACGATCACAAAAACGCGGGCTGCGGGAATTGCAGAGCAAAACGCCAACCGGAAATGTGCATAAACATTCAGTCATGGCTATTCCATTTGGCAATAAAATAAAAAATGAACGCATGAAAATTTTAGTTACAGGGGCGAACGGGCAGCTAGGGTCAGAAATCCGGAATAAATCTGCTCAGTTTCCCGATTTAGAATATGTTTTTACTGATATCAATGAATTGGATATTACCGACAGGAAAGCCGTTGATGCACTTTGTAAAGCGGAATCTCCCGATTTTTTAATTAATTGCGCTGCTTATACGGCAGTAGATGTGGCGGAGTCGGACGAGGAACTGGCTGAATTGCTGAATACCAAAGTCCCCGCCTGGCTGGGCAGTGTTGGTAAGGAAAGGAATTGCAGGATTATTCATATCTCAACCGATTATGTCTTTGACGGGACCGCTTGTGTGCCATACACGGAAAGTGACCTTGTTAATCCGGAATCGGTTTACGGAAAAACGAAGCTAAACGGGGAAATAGCGTTGATCAAAGAGAATGTATCCTCGATCATCATCCGGACGTCCTGGCTTTATTCTCCTTACGGCAATAATTTCGCCAAAACAATGATACGGCTTGGACTGGAGCGTGATGAACTGAAAGTAGTGTTTGATCAGGTGGGGTCACCAACTTATGCGGGTGATCTGGCACAGACTATTCTGACGATCATATCGAAAACTGCGTTACAGGAAACTTCCTGGAAGCCGGGAATCTACCATTTTTCAAATGAAGGTGTATGCAGTTGGTACGATTTTGCCAAAGCCGTTCATGAGAAGTATGGCATCAGTTGCAATGTCAGGCCAATTACTACGGACGAATACCCGACGCCCGCCAGGCGTCCCGCTTTTAGTGTTTTGAACAAATCCAAAATCAAGCGTGTTTTTGACCTGCGAATTCCCTACTGGAGGGATAGTCTGGACGTTTGTATCAGAGAGATCGTCCGCGAAAACAACCAGCCGAAGTAAAAGGGAAAATGGTCATCAGTCGACGGAAAATGGCAATGAATCTTAAAATAATATTATCATGGCAGTAAGTCAGGAGATCTTAAACGAAGTAGAAAAAAAAGCAGCGAGTTGGCTGAGTAACGTGTATGATGAACAAACCCGCGGGGAGGTGAAAAGGATGCTTGAAATGGAAGACAAAACCGAATTGGTTGATTCTTTTTACCGCGATCTTGAATTCGGTACGGGCGGATTACGGGGAATTATGGGAGCCGGCTCAAACCGGATGAATATTTACACGGTTGGCGCTGCAACCCAGGGATTAAGCAATTATCTGAAGAAGGAATTTTCCGGCTTGAGCCGGATTAAGGTGGCCATTGGTTATGACTGCCGGAATAACAGCCGTTTGTTTGCGGAAAAAAGTGCCGCTATTTTTGCGGCGAATGGCATCAAGGTATACCTGTTTGAGGATTTGCGGCCCACACCGGAACTGTCGTTTGCTATCCGTGAACTGGGATGTCAGAGCGGCATTATCCTCACAGCATCTCACAATCCCAAAGAATATAATGGTTACAAGGCCTACTGGGAAGATGGTTCACAGATTGTTGCCCCGCACGATGAGAATATCATTGCCGAAGTGCAGAAAGTGAAGGCAGAGCATATTCGTTTTTCGGGTAATGAGGAGCTCATTGAGATCATGGGCGAAGAAATGGACCGGAAGTTTCTGGAACGGGTAAAAACCGTTTCACTGGCGCCGGAGCTGATAAAAAAGCACAAAGACCTGAAGATTGTTTATACACCGATCCATGGTACCGGCGTTAAGCTGATTCCGGCCGCTTTGAAGGCGTTTGGATTTGAAAATATCATTCACGTTCCTGAACAGGATGTTGTGAGCGGTGATTTTCCGACTGTAGTTTCACCCAATCCGGAAGAGCCGGCAGCCATGGAACTGGCCATGAAAAAGGGATATGAGGTCGACGCCGACCTGGTGATGGCTTCTGATCCCGATGCTGACCGTATTGGCGTTGCCGTCAGGAATCATCATGGCAGGTTTGTAATTGTCAACGGGAATCAAACCGCGTTGATCCTGATTTACTACATCATTACCCGGATGAAGGAAAATAAATCGCTGAAGGGAAATGAATTTATTGTAAAGACGATCGTCACGACCGAAAAAGTCGCTGAAATAGCCAGGCGGAACGGGATCGACTACTACGATGTGTATACCGGATTTAAGTATATCGCGGAGACAATCAGGGAACTCGAAGGGGAGAAGGTCTATATTGGAGGAGGCGAAGAGAGTTTCGGGTTTATGCCGGCCAGTTTTGTCCGGGATAAAGACGCTGTTTCATCGTGCGCTCTGATGGCCGAAATTGCAGCATGGGCAAAAGACCAGGGCAAAACCTTGTATGAATTGCTTCAGGATATTTATCTGGAATATGGTTATTCGCGCGAAAAAATGAAGTACATCGTCCGTCCCGGGAAATCGGGGGCTGACGAAATAGAACAGATGATGGTCAGTTTCCGGACGTCTCCACCGAAAACACTGGGTGGAAGCCAGCTGAAAGTAGTCAAGGATTATGCCGATCTGACTGAGCGTAATTTGCTGACGGGGGAGAAGCAACCAATCCAGCAAAAAATCACGGCCAATGTGTTGCAGTTTTTCACGGAAGACGGGACCAAAATTTCGGTCAGGCCCTCAGGAACCGAGCCTAAAATAAAATTTTATTTCGAAGTGACAGGAAAGTTGACCGACAGGAGACAGTTTGATGAGGCCGAAGAGCAGGCGGATCGGAAAATCGAATCGATTATGCAGGAACTTGATCTTTAAGGAGCTGTTAGCCTTTAGCGATTAACGTTTAACTTTAAAATTCCTAAGTCTTGTGTCTTGATACTTGATCTGAATATAAACTAAATCAACTACAAATGAAGAGAATTGGCCTTACGCTGCTTGCTTTGAGCGGTATTACCGTTTTTGCGCAGGAACAAATGCCTGCGATGGTTCCCGAAATGACCGAGATCTGGAATCCTGAAGTCGTTGTTGTTACGCCGGGCGAGAGCCCTTTCGATGCCCCGTCTGATGCCATTATTCTGATGGGCACCGGCGTTGAACTCGAGCAGGAATGGACGAATGAACAGGGTAATAAGCCCGGGTGGGACTATCAAAACGGAGTGGCAACGGTTAAGAAGAACACCGGTGTCATTAAAACAAAAAGAAATTTCGGAGATTTCCAGTTGCATGTAGAATGGAGGACACCTGCTGAAGTGACGGGCGAAAGTCAGGGGCGCGGAAACAGCGGGATTTTTCTTCAGGGACTGTATGAAGTGCAGGTACTTGATAACTACAATAACCGGACCTACCGAAACGGACAGGCAGGAAGCATTTATAAGCAATATGCTCCCCTGGCCAATGCCTGTAAAGCTCCGGGGGAGTGGCAAACATACGACATTATCTATACGGCGCCGCGCTTTCGTGAAGACAGCACTTTTTTTACGCCGCCTGTTGTTACCGTTATTCATAATGGAGTCCTGGTACAAAACCAGGTCGGGTTACGCGGCCCCACCCAGTACATCGGAATTCCTGAATATACGGTGAAACCTCACGGAGATGGTCCGTTGATTTTGCAGGATCACGGAAATCCGGTAAGCTTCCGGAACATCTGGATCCGTTTGTTATAAAAAAAAGGCCGTCTCAAAACAAAGTTTCGGACGGCCTCTTTTTTACCAGATCACGGCTCTTTGATCTTTGGCCAGGTGCATGGGGTCGCCTTGCTTAGTCTGAAATGCCGCATAGAATTCAGGCATATTCCGTAAGGGGCCATTTACCCGGTACCGGCCCAGCGAATGGACATCGGTTTTTGTGCGTCTCATAATTTCTTCGTCCCGGATGTTTTGCGCCCACAAATGAGCATAAGCAAGAAAAAAGCGTTGTTCCGGAGTAAACCCGTCGATTGGTTTTTCATCACCGGTTTTTGCTTTTTGGAGTGCCTGGAACGCGATATTCAGGCCGCCGAGATCCGCAATGTTCTCTCCCAGTGTCAGTTTTCCATCAGCCTTAACCGTATCCAGTACCGTGTATTGGTTGTATTGTTCAACCAGTACCGAAGCCCGCTCATTAAAGAGTTTTGCATCCTTTTCGGTCCACCAGTCGTTTAAGTTTCCGTTTCTGTCATATTGCCGGCCCTGGTCGTCAAAACCATGTGTCATTTCATGACCGATTACAACACCGATTGCACCATAATTGACAGCATCGTCGCTACTCATGTAAAAGAACGGGGGCTGAAGGATAGCTGCGGGAAACACGATCTCATTGGAAGTGGGGTTGTAGTAGGCATTCACCATTTGAGGAGGCATATGCCATTCCGCTCTGTCGACCGGCCTGTTAATTTTTTCCGTCATTCGGTCAAAGTCAAATCTGCCTGCACTGAGAACATTGCCGACATACGAATCTGGCGTAACCTGAAGGCGTGAATAGTCTCTCCATTTATCGGGATATCCTACTTTTACCGTGATCGCCTTCAATTTCTCCATTGCTTTTTGTTTGGTTTCGCCGCTCATCCAGTCCAGTTGCATAATACGCTCCCCAAGCGAAATGCGCAAATTTTCGACCAGATCGGTCATCCTTTGCTTAGCCTGTGGCGGGAAATACCTTTCCACATACATCTGTCCCACGGCCTCGCTGAGCGCTCCATCGGTAACATCCTGAACTCTTTTCCAGCGGGGGCGTTCCACCAGGCGCCCGCCGAGAGTTTTTCCGTAGAAGTTGAAGTGGAGATCGGCAAAATCGTGCGACAAACAATCAGACAGTCCTGACATCAGACGCCATTTCAGGTATAGCTTCCACGATTCGGCCGGAACAGTCCGGAGCATTTTACTGATCCCTGCGAAATAATCCGGCTGAGATACAATAAACTCGCCCGGGTTGTTTACTCCGGTTGCCCGAAAATAGGCCGCCCAGTCAAAGTCGGGGGCTATTTTCTGCAAGTCGGAAACAGTCATTTTGTGATAGGTTTTGTAGGGATCACGCTGGTCGAGCAGGCTCATCGAATAAGCGGCCATTTCCTTCTCGATCTCGTAAACAATGTCAGCCTGCTGCGTCGCTTGGGAGGCGGATTGGCCGGTTAGCTGAAACACTCCTGCAATGAATTCCCGGTATTTCTGCTGAATTCCCAGCGACCGCTCATCCTGATTGAGATAGTAGTCCCGGTCAGGCATCCCCAACCCGCCCTGGTTGATATAGGCAACTACCTTGGTCGAATTTTTCTGGTCGGCATCGGCATACATGAAAAACAACGGGTTGATCGTCATCCTGTGCCATTGGGCCATTACCTGCTGAAGATCGTTGATTGTGGCTATACTGTCGGCCTGCGCGAGAAATTTTTTTAATGGAGCATATCCTGCAGCTTCAATTGCTGCCGAATCCATCCCGCTGCTGTAAAAATCAGCTATCTTTTTTTCAATACTGCCTTCCGTATGGTTGCTCTCAGCTATCTCCGCAAACAGCGTTCTTACCTGTTCCCGTGCCATATCATCCAGCTTGTCGAAAGTGCCGTACCGGCTTTCCTCCCCGGGCAGCGGGTTGTTCCTTTTCCAGCCGCCATTAGCGTAGGCGTCGAAATCTGTTCCCGGGTGTACAGTCGTATCCAGATCGGAGAGTTCAATGTCTTTGACTGTTTGGGGAGGCTGGTTACAGGCCAAACAAAAGAAAACTACTGAAATAATAAGCAAATAAATTTTTTTGTCCATTTCAATTATGTTTTTGACTTTAAGATTTTGTATTCAAACAGAGCCGAAAATTACATAACAATTTAAAATATAGTTTTATTTTTCTCTTTTTTGCTGAAAGTCAGACCAGCTGATGTTACAGGAAACCTTTTGCAGGAATGGACTAAGCCCAATTTGATCTTTTTTGTTAAAACCCGGCTTCGCAGTTGTTAAAAAACAGTTCGTTGAGCGGTTTTTTCTATCTTTGAGCCATCAAAAAAAATGATTCATGCAAGAAAAAATTCTAATCCTTGATTTTGGTTCGCAGTATACCCAGTTAATTGGCCGTCGGGTGCGCGAATTAAATATCTATTGTGAAATCCATCCGTTCAATCATTTTCCGGAAATAGACGAAAGCGTAAAGGGAGTCATCCTGAGCGGAAGTCCCTTTTCCGTTCGTGATAAAAATGCTCCTGTCCCTGATTTATCAAAGATAAAGGGGAAAATGCCGGTTTTGGGGGTCTGTTATGGTGCACAGTATCTGGCTCATTTTTACGGAGGTGAAGTGTTGCCTTCAAACTCACGCGAGTATGGGCGGGCCAATCTGGGCTTTATAGATCAGGAATGCGAATTATTCCGGCACATGAGCGGAAATACCCAGGTCTGGATGTCGCATGGCGATACGATTGAACGCCTGCCAAAAAATTATAAAGTGATCGCGTCGACTGCAGACGTTACCAATGCTGCCTTTAAGATTGAAGGAGAACCGACTTATGCGATTCAGTTTCATCCCGAAGTCTACCATACGACTGAAGGTATCCAGGTCCTGCGGAATTTTGCCGTTGACATTTGCGGATGCAGCCAGAACTGGACTCCGGATTCATTTGTTGAAACTACGGTGGCCCTGCTGAAGGAAAAGCTCGGGAACGATCGGGTGGTGCTTGGATTGTCGGGCGGTGTCGATTCATCAGTCGCCGGTGTTCTTCTGAACAGGGCGATCGGGAAAAACCTGACCTGCATTTTTGTGGATAACGGACTTCTCCGGAAAAATGAATTTCAGAACGTACTGGATTCCTATAAAGACATGGGATTGAACGTAATTGGCGTGGACGCCCGGGAGAAGTTTTGGAACGACCTGAAGGGAATTACCGAGCCGGAGCGGAAACGAAAGATCATCGGTCGCGATTTTATTGAGGTTTTTGATGCTGAGGCTCACAAAATACAAGACGTTAAATGGCTGGCACAGGGTACTATTTATCCCGATGTGATTGAGTCTGTTTCTGTGAACGGGCCGTCAGCCACCATCAAATCGCACCACAATGTGGGTGGTTTGCCGGAAAAGATGAAACTGAAGGTCATTGAACCGCTTAACTTGCTTTTTAAGGATGAAGTACGCAGGGTTGGTAAGGCACTGGGAATGAAACCGGAGCTTCTGGGCCGTCACCCGTTCCCGGGACCTGGTCTGGGGATCCGCATTTTGAGCGACGTTACACCTGAAAAGGTACGGATTCTGCAGGAAGCTGATGGAATTTTTATTAACGGACTAAAAGAATGGAACCTGTACGATCAGGTATGGCAGGCTGGAGTTATGTTGCTGCCCGTGCAGTCGGTCGGCGTAATGGGTGATGAACGTACCTATGAGAATGTGGTGGCGCTTCGCGCTGTGATGTCGACCGACGGCATGACAGCCGACTGGGTTCATCTGCCTTACGAGTTCCTGGCTAAGATGTCGAATGAAATCATAAATAAGGTCCCCGGAATTAACCGCGTTGTTTACGACATCAGCTCCAAGCCACCGGCAACAATTGAGTGGGAATAGCCGCTGATAACGAAGGAGTAAACCATATCGGCGCAAGGGCGGGGCGTTCCCCGGGGTTCCGGGAAAGCGGGGATGAATATTGGCTATGGTCCGGTTTTTGAGTCAGCGGATTATATTGTTATCTTTACACGTTATTATTAAAACCATAAGGAGAAATGCAAAGATTTAAAATGAGGGGAATTGGTTTCATAATGACTGTCGTCCTGTTCTTGTTTGTGGCTTCACTTCATGCACAGAATGTGGAGACGAATATGATCAAGTATGGCAGATTGATGCAACTCATCGAAAACTACTATGTGGACACGGCCAATATCGACAAGCTGACTGAAAATGCTGTTGTTGAAGTCCTGGGCAAGCTGGATCCGCACTCCGTTTATATTTCAAAAGACGAAGTGAGGGAAATGAACGAGCCCCTCGAAGGTAATTTCGAAGGGATTGGTATTTCGTTTAACATTTTACGCGACACGCTTCTTGTAGTCACCACTATTCCTGGCGGACCGTCTGAGAAGGCCGGGCTGATGCCAGGCGACCGGATTATGGTAATTGATGAAAAGCCGGTTGCGGGTACCGGTTTGAAAAACAGCGATGTCATGAGCATGCTTCGCGGGCAAAAAGGAACCCGGGTACATTTAAAGATCAAAAGGGGAAATGAAAAGGAGCTGATCGATTTCACCCTTGTTCGTGATAAGATTCCGCTTTACAGCCTGGATGCTGCCTACATGTTGAACGATCATTCAGGTTACATCAAGCTGAACCGGTTCTCGGCTACCACAACCGAAGAGTTTACGGAGGCCATTGGAAAGCTGAAAAAAAATCAGGGATTTAAGAATCTGGTGCTCGATTTAAGAGGCAATGGAGGGGGGTATCTGAAAGCAGCCATCGAAATGGCCGATCAGTTTTTAGGTGCCAGGCGTTTGGTCGTTTATACCGAAGGAGTCCATGAGCCCCGGAAGGATTATAACGCCTCTGCTCTTGGAGAATTCGAGGAGGGGAGGCTGGTTGTTTTAATAGACGAAGGATCTGCCTCGGCCAGTGAAATTGTTGCAGGTGCGATGCAGGACTGGGATCGTGGAATTATCATCGGGCGCAGGTCGTTTGGAAAAGGGTTGGTACAGCAACCATTCCCGCTGACAGACGGATCGCTCATCAGGCTGACAACCGCTCATTATTATACCCCCAGCGGAAGGGGCATTCAGAAGCCTTATGATAAAGGGGTGGATGAATACCGTAAGGATTATCTTAACCGCTTTGAGAGTGGTGAACTTTTTACCCGCGACAGCATTCAGGTCGATAAAAATCAGTTGTTTAACACCTTGAAAAACAAACGTGTGGTGTATGGGGGAGGAGGCGTTATGCCCGATATCTTTGTGCCGATGGATACTTCAATCCATTATAAATTCTACAATTTACTGGTCCGGCAAAATATCCTTTATTCTGCCACACTCGACTATCTGATCTCAAACAGAAGAGAACTTTCAGTCAAGTATAAGGAATTTCGGGACTTCGACGACCATTTTGAAGTCGGTGGGCAATTCATTGATGACATGCTCAAGGAAGCGGAAAAAGGAAAAATTGAAAAGGATGAAGCCGGCGTCAACTTCGCCCGCCCGTTAATACGCAAGCAGGTAAAAGCGTTGCTTGCCCGCGATTTATACGGTCCGGACTATTACTACAGGGTTATGAATAAGGATGAAGCCATAATTGAGAAGGCGCTGGAAGTCCTGAATGAGCCGGCGGAATACGAACACCTGCTTGCGGAAAAATTAAATAATGCAGGAAGCGATCTTTAACTGGATTGGTGGAAGCCGGGTTGAAGTTTTGGGTGCTGTCCTGGGGCTGGCTTATATTTTTTTGTCGATTCGCCAAAATATCCTGACCTGGCCTGTGGGATTGCTTACTTCAGCACTCTATATCTATGTTTTTTTTGAGGCTAAGTTTTACGCTGACATGTCGCTGCAGGTCTACTACGTAGGAATAAGTATATACGGTTGGTATTACTGGATTAAAGGCAGGAGCGAACAGAAACACCGCGTACCGGTGATAAAAACTTCGCCGGCATTATGGCTTCCCCTGGCCGCGGTTTCAGTACTGTTCTTTGTGTGTATTGCTTTCATCCTGATCTGCTATACGGACTCTCCGATTCCCGGCTGGGATGCATTTACGACTGCATTAAGCCTCACGGCAACCTGGATGCTGGCCCGCAAGTACCTCGAGCACTGGCTGATCTGGATTGTCGTGGATCTGGTATCGGCTGTTCTGTACGCGACAAGAAATCTATGGGCTACGGCGGTTTTATTTTCGGTATACACCGGAATGGCTTTTATCGGATATTTACAATGGAAAAAGGCGTTGAAAACGGGATAATTCATCCCTTTGTGCTATACCCCATGCTTTTAAAAAATACCCATGAACAGGATCATCGTTATTACCGGTCCGGAATCCACAGCAAAAAGCACGCTTACCCGGGAGCTTTCTGCTTATTTTGGCGGAAATTTTTTCCCGGAATACGCCAGGGAATACCTGACCGGTAAGGAAGCAGGATATACCTATGCCGATGTGGAGCAAATTGCCCGCAAACAAATAAAGCAGTATCAGGCAGCCCGTCAATTTGAAGGTCTTGTCTTTTTGGATACCTGGCTGATCATAACGAGAACATGGTTCGATTGGGTATTCAACAAGGTTCCTTCCTGGCTTGAAGAAGCGATAGCGAATCATCCTGTCGACCTGTTCCTGCTTTGCCGGCCAGACATTCCCTGGCAGCCGGATCCGCTGCGGGAAAATGGGGGAGAGCAAAGGGAGAAGTTGTTTATGAATTATAGGCAAGAATTGCAAAGCCGGGGATTCTTCTTCATGGAAGTTGGCGGGGAGGGGGACTTACGCGTCAGAAATGCCATAGAAGCTGTGAAAGCGCATATTTACCTGCCTGAAATTTCCAGCTTGTAATTGACAGGATTATACCTTATTTTTAGGGTGGTCAACTATTTGTTCTTGCACGTTCGGGAGTTTTCCTGACCGGACAGATATTCGTTTTTTTTTTGCGATGGGGTAGAAACTTGATAGACAAATTATTATGCATTCTGAAAATTCAATTATACGGAAAATAAACGGAGCAATCGAGGAGCTGGCTGATCCAAAGAATTATGATCCGGTGTGCCATGATCATCGCTTAGGCGAGCCTTTACCATCGACTAAAAAATTAGACACCATTGTGAAAATGGTCAGAGAGATTTTATTCCCGGGCTACTTCGGAAACACGAGCCTTCGTCCGGATACTATCAGGCACTACATGGGCGTTTACGTGGATGAGTTGTTTGAGTCGCTTTCGGAACAGGTGCTGGCCGGCTTATGTTTTACCTGCAAGGAGCCGGAGAAGACGGATATCCGGGAACGCAGCAGACATGCAAGGAATATAGCGGCTGATTTTATTGCTTATCTCCCGGAAATAAGACGAATGTTGGTTACTGATGTCGAGGCTGCTTACCTGGGAGATCCGGCCACATTTGACCGTAGCGAGGTTATTTTTTGTTATCCTGCCATCCGTGCTATTTCAAATTACCGGATCGCCCACCGGTTGCTGGAGCTTGGCGTACCGCTGATCCCAAGGATTATCGGAGAAATGGCGCATTCAGAAACCGGAATAGATATCCACCCGAAGGCGCAGATAGGCGAATTTTTTACGATTGATCATGGCACGGGAGTGGTTATCGGATCAACAAGCATTATTGGCAATAACGTTAAACTGTACCAGGGTGTGACCCTTGGTGCCAAAAGTTTTCCGTTGGACGAACAGGGAAACCCGATTAAAGGTATCCCACGTCATCCGATTGTTGAAGATAACGTGATCATCTATGCCCAGGCGACCATTCTCGGAAGGGTACGCATTGGGAAAAATTCAGTTATCGGCGGGAATGTGTGGGTGACAAGCGACGTGCCTCCCGGTTCACGGATATTGCAGTTTAAAGCGCGTGATACGGCATTTCATGACGGGGCGGGTATCTGATATCTTACACACAAGTCACTAAGATACAACGGAAAAATGTCAATGATACTTTTTAACCATGTCGGGGAATAACCAACTGGTGGCGACCACATACGCGGGACTTGAAGAGGTACTGGCAGCCGAGCTTATTTCGCTGGGAGCCGATAATGTGCAGCTGGCTCGCCGTGCAGTGAGTTTTACCGGAGACACGGAGATGATCTACCGCGCCAATTATTCTCTGAGGACAGCTTTGAGGATATTGGTTCCGATTAAAACATTTAAAGTTTTTAAATCGGATGACCTGTATCAGCAGGCTCTGAAGATCCACTGGGAAGACTATTTTACACCCGCCCGGACGTTTGCTGTTCAGGGGAATGTTTTTTCAAAGCTGTTCAGCAACTCGATGTTCGCATCCCTTAAACTGAAAGATGCTATCGTTGACCGGTTTCGTCAGGTCTCGCTGCAAAGACCTTCGGTTGATACGAAACAACCTGATGTCGTTATCAATTTACACCTCACCGACGATTCGTGTATCCTTTCTCTTGACAGCAGCGGCGAATCCTTGCATAAACGCGGATACCGGATGGGAAATCATGAAGCGCCTATCAGCGAAGTACTTGCGGCGGGACTACTCAAATTATCCGGATGGAGTGGCCGGGAACCACTGATTGATCCGATGTGCGGCTCAGGTACAATTGCGATAGAAGCTGCCATGTTGGCTGCGAACGTGCTGCCGGGTGAAACCGGAAGGAATTATGCTTTTCAGCAATGGACGAACTTCCAGCCCGCACTGTTTGAAAAAGTGAAAGCAGGAGCCGGGCGTAACGCTATTAGTTTTTTTATATACGGATCGGATATTTCAGAAAAAAATATTCAACTGGCTTCCAAAAACAGCAGCAAGGCCCTGGTAGCAGACCTGATTAAATTGCGGGTTGCTGATTTCCGTTCTCTGGAGAAGAAATCAGACTCTTCCTTTCTGCTTTTCAACCCTCCCTACGGAGAGCGCCTGAATCCGGGCGATGAGGCATTTTACGCCATGATTGGCGAACGCCTTAAGCATGCTTTTGCGGGCTCTGAGGCCTGGATCATCAGCACCGCGTCCTGTTTCAAGACGATCGGGCTAAAGCCGGCACGGAAAATAACGGTTTTAAACGGTGCGCTGGAATGCAGCTTCCGGAAATTTGAACTTTACAAAGGCTCGCGGAAAGGGAACGGCACCAACCTGTAAGTCACCCTGCCGGCATCAGAGGAAGGGAGGGATGAAAATTATCGTTCCGAAAAAAAAATGACGATAACTGATCTGAATCTGATCCAGTCAATTATCATCATTCCGAGATCTTTCATGGAAAGAATCTCTTTGCTGCTTGCATTTGTAAAATCAAAATTTCGTTAAACCGGTCCGTAATTACTTTCTTTTAAACAAAGGATAATTAAGAATTTAAGTACAAACCATTAAAATTCACTAACAAACGAAAAAAACTAACTACTAACTACTAATTACCTCTAAACCAACTAAATTAATGAACAAAGGAAGAAAACTAAAACATGAAAACTGTTATATATCAAAAATAAAAAATTAACACTATTCACAAAACTAAAAGAACAAAGGATAAGAAACTTAAGTACCAAAACACGACATTTTCTGCCAACGATTTCTGTTTTCTATTCGATATATTTTATCTTTCTAAGTATTGCTGTTGCTCTTTCTCTGTAATAACTTTTGTTGCTTACAAGCCGGTTAAACTGCTTCACTGTCCGTTTCCGGTCGTCCATCTGCAAATAACACAAGCCGGAATACCACCTGGCCTGGTCGACGAAGAGATTGTTTTTGTCTTGAATTACAAGCTCATAGGAAGCAATTGCTTCACTGAAAAGACCTTTTTCCTGCCAGGCCATACCGGAATAAAAATTAGCAACCGGATTTTTCGGATCTTTGCTTAGCCCGTTTCTGAACAGTGCCAATGCTTCATCGTAATTCTTTTCATTGAATTTGAGCAATGCCATGGTTAGCTCACTGTCAATTGCTGTTCCGGAAGCCCTGGTGATACCTGAGCCTGAATACGCAGAATAATACTCCCCATACAGATCAGCGGAAGCAGAATTGATCCGGTTTATAATCCCGTTAATGCCCAGAAGAAGAATGAGGCAGGCTGCAACAGATGCAGTCATAAGTCTTTTCCTGGTAAACCGGGAGCCAAATGACCGCTCTTTATTTTTACGGCTTGTATTCTCCTTACTAATAAGGTCGAGACGTGCCCGCAGGTCCATTATATTTTTTTCCTGAAGGGCCTTGTCGATTCCTCTGTGAAGCTCCACTTCAGCAACCAGATCAGGGTTGTTTTCCATTTCCGCTTCAAAAGCAAACAGTTCATCTTCAGTTAATTCGCGCTGCAGATAACGGTCAACTTCATTCATTTTTTTAGATGTGGAAGTCTCTGAGGCACAGGCTGCTTTTATACTTGCGCGCAAGTCCATGATATCTGCTTCGGCGAGCGCGGCATCCGCTTCCCGGTGAAGCTGAACATCTTCCAGCAGACTGGAATTTATTTCCAGCGCCAGGTTGAACCGGGAAGTTTCACCTTCATCCAGCTCACCGTTCAGATACCTTTCAATTTCTTCTGTATGGTAGGGGTGTGCCGGGACATTCAGCGCAATTTGCTCCAGGCTGGCGCGCAGGTCGATAATATCTTTTTCCTCCATGGCATCTTCCACGTCATCGAGGATCGTTTGGTCGGACGAAGATAACTGACTGTCTTCTATGGGAATAACCTCCTGGTTCCGGTACAGCTCATGGATATTTTCGCGCCCGGCGATATGATGCTGCACCAGATGTAAAATGGGTAATCCTTCTTCAACAAGTTTAACATCGTGAACAGAAACAGGTTGGCTCATCATGGTAAATGAAGACAAGTCTTCACGAAGCGAAAAACTGAATTGTCTGCCCGGACTGACGCCCGCAGGGCAAGTCTTTCCCGGAGGGCTTTCGGTAAGGCGTTTCAACTGTTCGCGCAGATCCATGATATCAGTTTGCTGCACTGCATCTTCAATCTGAAGGTACAAATCCAGTTCCTCCCTTAACTCCGGATCCATTTCCAGCTCCATCCCGTATTGGTCTTTCTCCGCGGCTGTCAGCTCGCCGCTAAGAAATTTATCAATGAATTCCGCATACTTTGACTTACGTACCATCTTTAAATTTTTTTGTTTCGCAAACATTCCGCTACAAAAGTAAGAACATCCGCATGAAAATATATAAGAATCCCATCATTCTTTTGTATGTGCTTACAGTTTGATCCATAAGCTGTTAAAAGAACAGCAATCCCACCTCTTTTTTGTCTTTGGGCACACCTTCCCTAAAAATCAGTGTCTACAGATTGGCATACCTTTACCACATCAGCACCTGATCTTTAAAATCAGTCCCAAATCATGTCATTATCCGGAACACAGTTCACCTTGCTTTCATTTATGAAAGCAGCTGAAACCGCAAAATCAAAAAAGTAAAATATCAGTTAAAATAACGATCAGGGTTCAACCGGCATGTCACCATCACGACCCCTGACATAACCACCCTTTACCAGGTTTAATTCTTCAGAAGATAAAATTTCGAAAGCGTCAAAATTGGTGTTGTCGGCAAATAAAGTTTTCATTACTTTTAGTTTTTAATGGTTGATACTTAAATTCCTTAATTATCCTTTGTACCATTAATCCGGTGAAGGGGCAAAATGTGACGCTTTTCAAGCATAAATTTTAAAAAAAAATGAATTTATTTTTCAATAAACTGAAAATCAATCATATATATTGTGTGTTTTTTGCGCTATTTTTTTTAAAGTGCATCCCTTCTTTCTCGATTGCAACTATTTCAGCATCTTTAAAGGGGGATAGTTTAGCAATTGATACGCTGAACCTAAAAGGAAGGGAGGCGCAAAAACTCGGTGATTTTGAACAGGCGCTTTATTATTACAACAACTCTCTTGCTCTAAGCCGGAAGGTTTTTGGTGAAAATAACCTCAGAATATTCCTGCCATTAGTAAATAAAGGAATTGCTTTTAAAGATCTGGGTGAGTATAACAAAGCACTGGAGTCATACAAGGAGGCTGAAATACTTGTCAAAAGGCTCTTTGGTGACGAAGACCCCCGTTTGGGCTTTGTCTATTCCAATACCGGCACCATCTATAAAATTCAGGGCGACTATCTCAAATACCACGATTTTCAACAGGCTGCTTCAAGAGTATTATTGAAGGATTCTGTGAAATATCAATTTCAGATTGATATTGCAAGAATGAATATCACTGAATCACTTTTTCTGTTAAAAAAGCATGATGAAGCTATCCGGAGTTGTAGGAGGAACCTTTCAAAAGTGGACGACGAGATCAAGTCCTATTATACCAGCCTGCTTGCGCGTATTTACGAGGAAAAAGGCGATCATGGCCTTGCCGATCAGTATTACCGGGAAACATTTAGGTTACTGAAGAAGGTCTATGGAAGCGATAGTTATGAGCTTGGTCTGGAATATAACAACTATGTCTATTTTCTTTTGGCTGCCAATAGGCTGGAGCAGGTTCCGGAGTATAATAAGCTGGCCGCTGCCATCATTTTGAGATATTTTACAGAGAAGAGCACACAGTTCAGCGATGTGATGCTGAACCAGGCCGATTACTTTTTCTCGCGGAGTACGGAAGCCAGCAGGATCGATGATTTTAACAAAAAACGGCGTGCCGATTTAACTGAGGCGCTCAGGCATTACCAAAAAGCGATTATTGCCGCGACAACATCTTTTTCGGATGTCAATCATTTTTCAAATCCGCAGGCCGGGCAAGCTGTGTCTGAAATCCATTTGCTTCAGGTTATGAAGAAAAAGTCGCGTTGTCTCCAGGTTCTGGCCGACCTGAATCTGGCGGATCAGCGAAAGAAGGAGGCATTGACGGGATATCAGGCCGCCCTCGATGCTATGTCTTTGTCTGTCAATCTGATCCATTTGATCAGGACGGGTTATGTTTCGGAAGACAGCCGGCTGATTCTTTCGGAAAGTGAAGAATCTGTTTTTAACGATGCGGTGAATATCTGTTATCAGTTATACCGGCAGACCAACGACCTGAAGTATGCTTATAAGGCTTTCGAGTATACAGAACGGGGCAAGGCTGCCAGTTTTCTGGCTGCCGTTACCGATTCGCGGGCCAGGGAGTTCGGTAATATTCCGGACAGCCTGGTGACCAGGGAAAACGTGCTGAAATTGAATATTTCCAATTACAGGCAGATGTTATTCGAGGAAAATCAGCAGGAAGATCCCGACTCAGCCCGACTGGCTCTGTATGAGGAAAAGCTGTTTCAGTATTCGGAGAAGCATGCTCAACTGGTGAAGCACCTGGAGGAGTATTTCCCGGATTATTTTGCTTTTAAATATAAAAATGAAATAACCGATGTGGCTTCGGTCATGAACAGGCTAAACGGACGGGAAGCCCTCGTCGAGTACCTGATGGAAGACCCTGATCGGGAAGGAAAGACGGGCAAGCTTTTCCGCTTTGTGATTACGGCTGACGCTTTTCATTTTTCGAAGACTGCCATTGATCCGGGATTTGTTGACGATATCGGCAGTGTCTATCGGTTTCTGACCAATACCGGCTATTTGTATACCGGATTGGAAGAGTATAAGCGGTACGTGCTGCCGGCTTTTCGTCTGCACCAGCAATTGTTGGGTGATGTCAGAGACCTGCTGAAAGGAAAACGGGTTATTGTCGTTCCTGATGACCAGTTGTCTTATATTCCTTTTGATGCGCTGTTGTCGTCAGCGCCCGACACACTTTCGATGAACTTCAGGGATCTGCCCTATCTGGTCAGGGATTATCCCATCAGCTATACCTACTCAGCCACCTTATTATATTCCTATTTTTCGAAAAAGAAGGAAGCCGGTAAAGGTTTGCTAGCTTTTGCTCCCGGCTATCTGAGCGACGATCGCGACGACAGCCAGATTTCGCAGGCGAGGGGTGGGCTATTGCCGCTTCCGTTCGCCTCGAAGGAAGTGGAATATGCCAATCAGTTTATTTCGGGCGATGTTTTTGCCGGTAAGATCGCTCAGGAGAGCCGCTTTAAGGAAATGGCAGGAAATTACGATATACTGCACCTGGCCATGCATACGATTTTAAACGACAGTTTGCCGATGTATTCAGGACTGGCTTTTTCAAAACCTTTGAGCGGTTCCTACGACGACGGGTGGCTGAATACCGCTGAAGTTTATAATATGAAGCTGAAAGCCCGTATGGCTGTTTTAAGCGCCTGTAACACCGGTACCGGCAAACTTCAGAAAGGCGAGGGTGTGATGAGTCTGGCCCGTGGTTTTCTCTACGCGGGCTGCCCTTCTATTATTATGACTTTATGGGAGGTTGATGACGAATCAGGATCACTGATCATGAAGAACTTTTACCGGTTGCTGTCGGGCGGAAAAAGCAAAGATGAGGCTTTGCAACTGGCCAAGCTTGAACATATTGCAAATGCGGATCCTTTAAAAGCACACCCTCATTACTGGCTTGCGTATGTTGCTGTGGGGAATGCCCAACCACTGTTCATGGGCAGGGATATTTATTTTGTACTGATCGTTATCGGGTTGGTTTTGCTGTTTACTGCAGACCAGCTCTACCGGAAGAAAAAGCGAAAGTTTGCCGGCTATACCGATTAGCCCTCAAGGATTTTCCGGTACTCAATGTCTTTCTTAATGCTTTTGATCAGGTATTCCTTACATTTTTGTTTTCTTTTCCTGACGTAGGTCTCATTTTGGTATCCCATTACCTGCATAATTTGCTTCATCGGGATTCGGTCGAACGACATCTGCAGGATCTTTTGGCAGTCTTTTCCCAGGTTTTGGAAGTGTCTTTGGTAAAGTTTATATTTTTCATTCATGTCGACAATCGCTTCGAATGCCTCATCATAAATGTCTTCGTTGAAATCGTAACTGTCGTGGATTTTCTTTTTTGTTTTACGTTTCTCGAGCTGTTTCAGCCACATGAAACGGCAAACGGAATATAAATAGGTCTCGAAAGAGCAATCCAGATCCAGATCATTATCTTTCAGTTTCCGGTAGATAACGATGACAGCTTCCTGGAAAATATCGTTCGAGTCATCATCATCGCCATTATTCTTTTTAATAAAAAGATTGATCTTATAAAAGTAGTTTTTATAAATATACTGAAGAATCAGATTATCATGCCTCAGAATTCCTTCAAAGAGTTCTTCGTTAGTATAGCTTTTCATTTATATAAATTTCAATTCAGCTTTGTTTCCCGGAGACAGTCGAATTTTCGTTTGCATTTTCCAGTAAATATGTCCATAAAAAGTTTAAAAAACAAGAGCCTCTCTTTTATTTCTGCGGTATAACGGACAAATGTATACATTCAGGCTTTCCGGCGCTAATTGAATTCTCTTTTCAACCAAGTAATACGAAAAACAAAAAGGTAGACCCTCTGGCCTACCTTTTCTCACTAAACTAACTAACCTAACTAAACCTAAACTTATGAAAAAAAACGTACTACAAAGATATGCTCCACGACAGCAAAATAGATTAAAAATTTGTTAATTGTTGTTAAATTAATGTTTTCTTTTTATACTTAAGGGTGTCTTGTGTTAATTGATTGAAATACAGAATTTTGGAATTATTGGATGATCTATTGCGGGACAAAAGTATATGTAATTGTCCCTTTTTGTTGTTGCGGCGCCGACCTGTCGGTGTTAAAAACAGTCCGCATGGCAGCCTGGCGCGCATATTCGGGAAGCATCGGATCGCTCGTTTGCGTGCCGGATCGTACTTCAGCCCGGATTACTTTCCCCGAAGATGCTACCCAAATGTCGACTGTGATTTTGCCGCCACTCTGTGCCAGGTATACGGGAACAGGGAGACGTACATGATACCTGTTTTCAAGATAATAATGAATATTGCTTTCTCCCGAATAAATTGTATTTTTTATGGAATCGGGATCCATCCCCTCGGTTGTTTCTTCGGGCATTTCAAATTCTTTTATATCCCGTGCTTTCTTTGTAAGCTGTTTGTTTACATCAGCAACCAGCTTTTGCGCCTCAGCCATCTCCCGTCGGTACTCCTCATTAAAAAAGCGGTCTTTTGAAGGAGCATCATTTACGGCACGGTTACTTTTCGATGCAGTGTGAAGCGGTGCCTGATCGTTTGAAGGTGTGTTTTCTTCTTCCTCGTTTTGTTCTTTTTCTTCTACAACTTCAGGTTTTTTTTCCTCAACATCCTCAAAACTGATGATTACTTCTTCCTCCCTGGTTTCTCCTTTCAACTTAATTTCTGATAACAGAAAACTGCCCAGCAGCAGGATATGGAAAACCAGGGCACCCATAATGCCGTAAATATTTTCCCGGTATATATTTTTCAATTTATTCATCTTTAAATGGCCAAAGTTATAAACAAAGCGAATTATTTATATTTTTTGTCAGGCTTTTTGAAGACATATTGGTCAGGTATGCTTTAGAATACATCAACTCTGCAAAATTAATACAACTTTTGTGTGGAGTTTCGTTGACTCTTCAGGGTACCTGCCGGATCGGCAGTAAGGGCATGTATATAATTTGAGATTGAGGATGAAGTTGGCGTTAAGAATATCATTTTTCATATTGTTACTTTCCGGACGGGAAGTGTATGGACAGAAGCATGATACCGATACAGTCAAATTGAGGGATGCTTCGGGTGAGGTGTTTTACGATAGTCTGAAGACTAAAGCTTACCGGCATGGATTGACCCGGTTTATTTACAATAACATTGTCATCGAAAAAAAAGGTCCGGAAGACCTGGATTTTCATTACCGGCTCCTGATAAGAAACAGGGGTAAAATTATAACTTCAATCCAGTACAAGCCTCTTGATGTGTTCGGACCAACACTCCAGGATACAGCCCGCAGGCCGGAATCGAAGATCGGAGAATTTGGGAACCGGCTTCATACAACGACCAGTCCGAAAATTATTAAGAAGAATGTACTCGTCGAAGTTGGCGATACGCTGGATGTGGAAAAAGTGTTGGACAATGAGCGTATTATCCGTTCGCTTCCCTTTATTAAGGACGTTCGTTTCCTGGCAACCCCGGATAAAGCGGATACCAATCTGGTTAATCTGACGGTATTAACCAAGGATGTTTTTTCATTTGGCATCGGACTCCATTTTAGCGGGGTCGAGACCGGAAGTGTTGAAATGTACAACCAGAACATCTGGGGTATTGGTCATCATATCGGAGCGAAGGTGGTCGGGAACAGCAAGAAGGAGCCTTATGTCGGCTTTGAGGGAGCCTATTCGATCAACAATATTGGCGGAAACTTCGTAAATCTCACAACCGCTTATGCCAACACCTACAGGCGAGAAGGCATGCTCTTCGATTTTGAAAAGGAGTTTCTGGTGTCGACAACCCGCTGGGGCGGCGGGATGTCTTTTTACCGTTTGACAAGGTCCGATCATCTGATCAATTACGATCAGGTGAAGACTGATTTTCCATTGAGTTACAAGTCATTTGATATCTGGAGCGGTTATGCTTTCCAACTGAATAATAATTCACCGGGGGGTATGCAACTGGTGATATCCGGAAGATTCCGCCAGCTCCGGTTTTTTGACCGGCCCGAGCCTGATCCGGATAACCGGCAGTACTACTCCAACTCGAAATTATATATGGGAAGCGTCAGTTTCTCAAAACGGCAATATATCAGGGATCAGCTTATTTACAGTTACGGAATTACCGAAGATATTCCGAAAGGCTTTTTGCATGAGTGGGTCTTCGGTTTTGACAACAACGAGTTTAATGGCAGGTGGTATTCTCACCTTTATTTTTCCACAGGTAATCTGATCAGGTATAAGCCATCGTATTTATTTGCTTCGGTTGGGGCAGGCAGTTTTTTTAATTCGCGGCATATGGAACAGGGGCAAATTGAGTTTAACGGCAATTATATCAGCCGGCTGTTCAATGTGGGTCAGCAAAAGGCGCGTCAGTTTGTCCGGCTTAATTATCTTTACGGGTTGCGGCGCTTTGATGAGGAAACCCTCTTTTTGAAGGATGAAGATGGTATCCGGGGCATGTACAGTGAACTGGCCACAGGAAAACAACGTCTTGTGCTCAATCTCGAAACGGTGGTTTTTCAGCGAAGGACCATTGCCGGATTCAATATCGCCTTTTTTGGATTTGGAGACCTGGGAATTATCGGTTCAGAGAAAAGGCCGGTTTTTAAAGGGGATTATTATGCCGGCATAGGGGGTGGCATGCGGATCAGGAACGAAAACTTCGTATTCAGAACGATCCAGATCCGCCTGGCATTATATCCGAATCATCCGGCCGATACCAGCGGGTTCGGTTTTATTTTTACCGAAATGGGGCATGAAGACTTTTACAGTTTTCAGCCCAGAAAGCCGGAATCGCTGCAATACCGATGAGAGGAAGTCGTGAGTAACGAGTTGTGAGTTGAAAGAAATAAGGTTGCGGTTTCCGTCACAGGTTCCCGATCACTACTGAATACTGAGACTTTCCCCTTTCCCGTTTCCGGTCTCCGTTACAGATAATCGAAGAAATAACGGCTTATTTTTGTCATCAGGTGAAGTCTGTCCTGTCCCCTTACGTTATGCGGATGAGTTGGATAGGCAAAAAAATCGACCTGTTTGTTTTGGCGGATACACTCACGCAGGAATTTCATACTATGTTGCATGACTACTGTTTCGTCCTGAGCACCGTGAATCAGCATGAGTTTCCCGTTAAGCTTATTCACATGAGCGGTCATATCGGAACTTTTATACCCCTCGGGATTTTCGTCGGGCAAATCCATATAACGTTCTCCGTACATGACTTCATACATTTTCCAGTCCACTACAGGTCCGCCGGCTACACCGACTTTAAAGGTTTCGGGTTGCCGGAGTTTCAGGTTCAGGGTCATAAACCCACCGTAGCTCCAGCCGAAAACGCCGATCCGATCGGTATCGACGTAGGGCAGCGATTTCAGGTAGTCGATGCCTTTCATCTGATCTGCAGTTTCCGTGATTCCTAATTGCCGGTGGATGATTTCTTCGAAGGCTTTTCCGCGATTGTCCGAACCTCGGCTGTCAACCGTGAAAACAAGGTATCCGTTTTCCGCCATGTAATATTGCCACCAGTCCGCGTTGTTAAGCCAGGTATTGTTGATAAGCTGAACGTGAGGACCGCCATATACATACACAATCACCGGGTATTTTTTTTCAGGGTTAAAATGGGAGGGAAGTACCAGGCGGCAATACAGGTCTGCTTTATTGTCGGCCGCTTTTACGGTAAACAATTTGTTTTCGCCGAGCGTATAGCCCGACAGCGGGTTTTCTGCCTCGTGGATAGTTGCCCGGAACTCCCCTTCAGCGCTGATCAGATCAGTTTTTGAGGGCACATCAAGAGCCTGCCAATGGTCAATAAATGTCTTCATGCCGGGCGAGAAGGAAGCATTATGGGTTCCTGCTTCGCGGCTCAACTTCTGAATTTTGCCTTTTTCGAGATCAACTTTGTAAATATGACGTTCGACCGGGTTTTCCATGGTTGACTGAATAAACAGATTCTTTTCCTCTTTGTCGGTGCCGTAAAAGCCGGTTACTTCCCATTCTCCCTGAGTTAACTGGCGTACCAGCTTTCCACTGATATGGTACAAATAAAGATGGAACCATCCGTCTTTTCTCGACCAGTAATAAAACTGTTCCGGATTCCTGGCTGAAAACCTGATCGGATGTATCGGTTCAACATACGTTTGACTGGTTTCCCTGAAGAGGGTTTTGACTTTCTCGCCTGTTTCGGTCCGGTATTGGTTCATCTGCATCAGGTTTTGTTCCCGGTTCAGTTCTGCCAGGTAGATGGACTGATCATCAGGAGCCCAACTGAGGCAGGTCAGATAATGATCGTCGGCAGTGCCGGTTTTCAGAAAAACGGTTTTCCGGCTTTCCGGATGATAAACGCCCACGGTAACCTGATGGCTGGTTAACCCTGCCATTGGGTATTTAACCGGTTTATATATGGCCTCCCGCTGCATGAAGTCAACCAGCGGATAATCTCGGACCATACTTTCGTCCATCCGGTAAAATGCCAGGTATTTCCCTGTTTCGGACCAGAACGTTCCCTTTGTAATTCCGAATTCCTGCCGGTGCACCTCTGTGCCGCAAACGATTCCCGGTTTGCTTTCGAAAGTGACTTGTTTTTCACCTTCAGAACTCAAAATATAGAGGTTTTGTCCTTTTATGTAGGCCAGGCTTCCTGTCTTTTCGCAAAAATCAAGTCGTTCGGCCCCGGTGGGAACGGACAAGTTCAGCACGAATGTTTTTTTCCGGGGGTCAAAAAGAAGCAGCCGGTGTTCATGCCGGATCTGCATATTGTTATCGGCGGTATAGGAAAACGCCGGAAAGGAACTAAAACTGAATCCTTTTCCTTTCGAAGCCTGGTTCAGATCGCCCGTTGTCAGAACGATCTGGGGCTTGTTTTGTTTTTCGGTTTTGGCCCACAAGGTGTCATTTTCTGTATACACCCAGGTGTTCTCATCCTTCCATTGCAAAGATTGAATCCGGTCAGGACTGAGTTCATGGTAGCGCCGGATGACAGCATCTTCGATGGTCATCTTTTTCTGAGAATAAGCCGATGTTGCGGTTAAGCAAAAGAACAACAGAAAGAATGATATTCGCATAGGTGTATCTGGTTTAAACACGAAGTCAAAGACACAAATATAAACGATTATTGACTTGGTATCTTCGTGTTTGGCTGCATAAATTTTAGAGTACACACGAATATTAAGCGATCGATTTTTTTGTTTATCACGAATCTATTTGAGCAGATTCAGAATTTCATCCTTGGTGATGGCCTTGAACGGATTATTTGAGTGTATAAATTTCTCCGCCAGGGAGGATTTGCGTTCCTGGAGTGATTGTATTTTTTCTTCGATGGTGCCTTCTGTAATGAACCGGTATACAAAGACTTTTTTATCCTGTCCGATCCGGTGCGCCCGGCTTATGGCCTGGAGCTCCGCGGCCGGGTTCCACCAGGGATCAATGATGAAGACATAATCTGCAGCGGTGAGGTTAAGTCCGACGCCACCTGCCTTTAATGAAATAAGAAAGATCCGGTTTTCGGGGTTTTCCTGAAATTCCTTTATTTCCAATTCCCGCCTGACGGTTTGTCCCGTCAGCATGGAATATTTCCAGTTCCGGGAAATGATCTGTTCTTTTACAAGTTCCAGATGCCGTACAAAAGAAGAGAATATCAATACCTTGTGTTTTTCGGCGATGAGACTTTCCAGACTTTCCATGATTTCATCAAATTTTCCGGATTCACTTTCTTCTGTTTCACTCAGCAGCGAAGGGTGATTGGCCAGTTGCCTCAGCCTCGTCAGTCCCTGCAAAATTATAAAGGCAGACTTTTCTGTGCCTTCACGTTCGATGTTTTCCAGTATGCTGTTCCGGATCGCCGATTTTTCTTTCTCGTAGATCTGCAACTGGGTTTTTCCCATCGGGCAATACCGGGTTTGTTCCGTGACAGAAGGAAGGTCGCGGGCTACCTCGTCTTTTGTCCGGCGTAAGACGAACGGACGAATTAATAACTGAAGCTGCGATTGTTTATCCGGATCATTTTTCTTTTCGATGGGGTTGATAAATTCGCGTTTAAAATAAGCCAGGTTGCCCAGCAGTCCTTTATTCAGGAAATTCATCTGTGCCCATAGGTCGGCGAGGGAGTTTTCAATCGGAGTGCCCGTTAAAGCCAGCCGGTATTGGGCGTTAAGCTGGCTGACTGCCTGATAGGTTTTCGACGCGGGGTTTTTAATGTTCTGACTTTCGTCCAGAATCAGGTAAAAAAAACTGTGTTGGCGAAACATTTCAAAATCATTCCTGACTGTACCAAATGTGGTGAGAATGATATCATAGTATTCGGTTATTTTTTTGAATGCACCGGTTTTTTTTCGCTTTATTCCTGTGTGTTTATAGGTCTTCAGTGACGGCGTGAATTTTTGAATTTCGGTTTCCCAATTATGGACCAGGGACGTAGGCACCACAATAAGCGAAGCGGGTTGATGCTGTTCCTTCGCAGTCTCCCCTTCAAAGGGAATTGCAATCTGTCCAAACTGGTGCTCAAACTGAGGGATCGTTAAAGTACGGGGCGGCTTCTTTAATTTAAGCAGGAGCGTCAGCGTCTGAAGGGTTTTGCCCAATCCCATATCATCGGCCAGACAGCCCCCGAATCTGTTTTCGAACAAGTGATACATCCAGGAATAGCCTTCCTGCTGATAGGAACGGAGCGATGCCTGAAGCAGGTGGGGCGCGCTGACCTCTTTAATGCCTTCTTTGCCGCTTGCCTCGAGTTGCTGAAACAGACTTTTGTCAATTCCTTTCAGGCGCTGCCGGAGCAGGTCGTAATGATGCTTGTTTACCTTCAGCGAATTTCCGTCCTGACGGGCAAAGGGGAGCAGATCCCGGTATCCGGAAAACCATTCGGGAGGGATAATGGCTGTTTCTCCGTTTGGAAGTTCAAACTCATGAATATCGTTTAGGATGTATCTTCTCAGCTTAATGAAAGGGATCTGGAATTTTCCGAAGTTGACGTTGGCATAAATATCAAACCAGTCGTCTTTCAAATTAATCCGAACATTCATCTCAGGTTTTTCTATCGAAAACCGTTTTTGCAGCTTATCCTGACGGATTCTGAATCCGGCCTCATTCAGTTCCTCCCGGTGCAGGTCAAACCAGCAGATCAGCTCGTAAATCCGGCGCCGTTCGTCCATGAGTTCGCTCCCGGGACAGGAATAACAGCCGTTTTCCTCCTTTAAACCCCATTCCTTCAGCAATGCAAGACAATTTTTTTCCCAAACGACGTCCCGGTCGATCTTTCTGAAGACAAAATTTCCGTATTCCCGGTGAAGGCTTACGACCACCCGGCTTTTGCTGCCGGGCAGGAATTCCGTTTCCCCGTAGAAAAACACAGGGAAGATGGACGGCTGTAATTTTAGATTGTGTTCAATTGATAAAATGGCCTGTTTTTGAGCGTCTTCCGCCGAAACAGTAAATCCGTTGGCCTTTACCGGATACTCCCTGATGGTCTGAAGTACAAAGCTCCCGTAATATTTTTCTTCCATCTGTGATGGGATAAAGATAAACTCCTTATCAAGGAAAGGAATTATTTTCTTTGCACTTATCTTGTCGAAAACGACGAGTTTGTTTTGCCAGACCAGCGAGCAAGGCTCGTTTGATACGAGGATGATTTTTTTGTGAAGCAGGCTGAAGGGCCTTTTATTGTCGGTCATTTCCAGTCTGTAACGTGTGCCGTCGGAACTCCGGTCAAAGAGAAAGGTGCATTCAGCAAAGGTTGACGGCACGGCAATGCGGTCCTCTTCGTATAAGTTCGAATATTTTACCTGTTTATGGAACAGCCGGGTGGTGCCTTTCATGAGTATCCTCACAATTTGGTTCATATGCCGGTCTATGTATGGACTAATTTGGTTTTCGAACAACTCGGGATCCATTTTCTGGAAAAACAATCCCGCCTCTTTCTTTTTTGAGAACTTCCGGATCAGTTTTTCATCGCTGTACTGCTCAATTAGCTTTACCAGCTTTGACTGTTCCTCATTGAGCGAAAGAGGCTCGATGTCGCGATCTTTGACCAGCTTTTCGATGCTGTAAAAAGAAACCTTCTTTTCAATCAAAAACGCTTGAAAAATATGTCCGAACGTACGGTGTTCCGTCAACCCGATGATCAGTTCCCTTGGCATATCGTTAAAAAACGGTTATATGACCTCATCCGAGGACCGTGTATAAAAACTTGCGTTAAACAAAACTTCAAATATAAACAGGAAAGCTGCATGTGCTGATAAATTCACAACGGTTTTGATGAAATAGTTTGATCCCGGTGGGTCAGCAGCCTGAAAGTACTTGTTCTTCGTGCGAAACTTAAATTAAGAAATCAAAATAAACAGGAGAAACACATCGCATTTAGTGTCACATTGTTATTTTTGCACTTGCACGATATTAATAAAAAAAACCGAGGTTAATCCAAATGAATCAAATTATCAGAACCGAACGGTTTTCCGAAAATGTATATAAGCTGGTGGTGCATGCACCAAGAATAGCAAATTCGAGAAAAGCCGGTCATTTCATTATTTTGCGTATCGATGAAAAAGGGGAGCGGATTCCGCTGACCATCGCCGGTGCGGATAAAAAAGAGGGAACCATTACCCTGGTCGTCCAAAAAGCAGGTGTTAGTTCAACACGCCTCTGCAATATGGGAGCCGGCGATCAGATTCTGGATCTGGTGGGACCGCTGGGCAAAGCAACCAATATCCATCAGGTTGGCACGGTCCTGGCATGCGGCGGCGGAGTTGGCATTGCACCCCTGCTCCCGATTGTTGAAAGCTTTAAGAGAGCCGGAAACCGTGTTATCAGTGTTCTTGCCGCACGAAATAAAGAACTGATCATCCTCGAGGATGAAATGCGGAAATGGTCGGACGAGGTGATCATCCTCACTGATGACGGGTCGTACGGCATCAAAGGATTGGTGACGAGTGGAGCTGAAGGAGTGATTCTCCGGGAGAAAGTTGATGAGTGTATAGCCATTGGTCCGGCGGTTATGATGAAATACACGGCTATGCTCACGAAAAAATACAATATTCCTACCCAGGCCAGTTTGAATGCCGTGATGGTTGACGGTACAGGCATGTGTGGTGCCTGCCGTGTAAATGTTGGCGGGCAGACCTTGTTCACCTGTGTGGATGGCCCCGAATTTGATGCCCATAAAATTGATTTTGATGAATTGATTCTTCGTTTGGGCGGATATAAAAATGAAGAAAGAGAGGCATTTGAAAGATATTCCCAACTCCAAACAAGCTTAAGCCATGCAGAATCTGAAAACTGACCGGGATCAGGAGTGGCGCGTAGCGCTACGCGGAAAAATGAAGAACAGGGAACGTGCTGATATCGGCCGGGTCAAAATGCCGGAACTGGATCCGCACGTAAGAATTTTATACCAGGACAGGGAAGTGAATCTGGGACTGGACGTTGCCGGTGCCCTCCGGGAGGCATCGCGGTGTATGGACTGTGTTACGCCCACCTGTATAGAAGGGTGTCCCGTCAGTATTGATATTCCCCGTTTCATAAAGCACATTGAGGAAAATAATATTTCTGAAGCTGCCCGGACGCTGAAGGAAACCTCCGCGCTTCCTGCTGTCTGCGGGCGCGTGTGTCCGCAGGAAAAACAGTGCGAGGCCAGTTGCTTTTATACGTTAAAGCTAAAAAAAGAACCGGTGGCGATCGGTTATCTGGAACGTTTTGCCGCCGACTACGAACGAGAGGGCGGACAAATTTCCGTTCCCGAGGTTTCTCCAAAAAATGGGCTGAAAGTTGCGGCAATCGGTTCAGGTCCCGCATCCCTCTCATTTGCCGGCGATATGATAAAGCTCGGCTATGAGGTAACTGTTTTTGAAGCCCTGCATGAAATAGGGGGTGTGCTGAAATACGGGATCCCCGAGTTTCGCTTACCCAACCATATCGTTGATGTCGAGTTGGAGGGTTTGAAGAAAATGGGTGTACGTTTCGAAAGGAACTTTATTGTCGGACGGACAGCCAGTTTTAACGACCTGAAAGAAGAAGGTTACATCGGTTTTTTTGTTGCCAGTGGCGCCGGTCTGCCCCGGTTTATGAGCATTCCGGGCGAAAACTATAACGGCATTCTCTCTTCGAATGAATATTTAACCCGTGTTAATCTGATGAATGCCGCCAGTGACGGTTTTGATACCCCGGTTCTGAAAGGAAAGAACGTAGCTGTAATAGGCGGGGGAAACACGGCGATGGATTCAGTGCGCACAGCTAAGCGGCTTGGAGCCGAAAGAGCCATGATTGTTTACCGGCGCTCGCGTGAGGAAATGCCCGCCCGGATCGAAGAGGTTCATCACGCCGAAGAAGAAGGGGTGGAATTTCTTAATCTGACGAATCCGGTTGAATACTTTGCTGATGAAAAAGGCCGGGTGAACCGGATGCGCGTCCAGCGGATGGAATTGGGAGAACCGGATGCTTCCGGAAGAAGACGGCCGGTCGTTATGGAAGGTTCCGAATATGACATCGTCGTTGATGTTGTGGTTGTGGCGGTCGGTGTTTCACCCAACCCGCTGATTCCGTCAGCCTTACCTGAATTGAAGGTGAGCCGGTGGGGAACTATTGAAGTAAACCCGGAAACCATGCAAAGTTCTGTTCCGGAGTTATTTGCCGGAGGAGACATCGTAAGGGGGGGAGCTACCGTGATTCTCGCTATGGGCGACGGAAGGCGGGCTGCCGCTGGCATGCATGGATATCTGAAAGAGCAAGCACAGAAAAATTACCAGTTAAATAATTGATTATGGCTAACTTATCAACCCGGTTTTTTGGACTGGAATTAAAAAGTCCGGTGATTGCTGCCAGTTGCAGTCTGACCGGAAGTGCAGACCACATTAAGAGACTGGCCCGGGCAGGGGCGGGTGCGATCGTTTTGAAATCGATTTTTGAGGAAGAAATAGAAGCCCAGTTACAACAGGAATTAAAAGAACGTCATCCGCTCGTTAACGATCCGGAATACCTGGACTACTTTGACTATGTGATCCGGGAGGAAAACCTGAATAAACAAGTCAGCCTGATCAAACAGGTAAAGGAAGAAGTTGACGTGCCCATTGTGGCGAGCATAAACTGCATCAGTTCATCTGAATGGACCACTTTTGCCAGACGTTTGCAGGACGCCGGTGCAGATGCCCTTGAGTTAAACCTGTTCCTTATTCCTTCGGACGTCTCGAAAAGCAGTGATGCCAATGAGCAGTTCTATTTTGAAACCATTAGCAAGGTATTGAAAGTTGTCGACATACCGGTATCGGTGAAAATCAGCCACTACTTTTCAAATCTGGCTGCCGTAATCAAAAAACTTTCAGTCACCGGAGTTGCAGGAATAACCCTGTTTAACCGTTTTTATTCACCGGATATCGATATTGAAAATCAGCGGTTGGTCTCAGCCGGTATTTTAAGTTCAGGACAGGAATATCTGCTTCCGCTTCGGTGGACAGCAATCATGGCGCCGAAAACCGGATGTCCGCTGGGCGCTTCCTCCGGAATCCATACGGCAGAAACGGCCGTTAAATTCTTACTGGCCGGCGCCGGCGCTATTCAGGTTGCGTCGGTTTTGTACAACCAGGGACCGGAGGCGATCCGGACACTGAACACGGGCATTGCTGTTTGGATGGAGAGGAAAGGTTATACGGCACTTGACGAATTCAAGGGGAAGCTGAGCGTCCAACTGAAGCTTGCGCTGGCCTGGGAAAGGGTGCAATTTACGAACTGGACCCGTGAGGCAGAGCCTAACGTTCTTTAAAGGCAAAGACGGATAATTATTCCGCTTTCTGTTCGTTTTTAATTCCGTGAGGTTTTGTTTTTTTACTTTGAATTTACAAACATTCGATAAATGAAGCGTATATTTCTGATT
The DNA here is from genome assembly GCA_038562555.1 of Prolixibacteraceae bacterium. Classification (GTDB taxonomy): domain Bacteria; phylum Bacteroidota; class Bacteroidia; order Bacteroidales; family Prolixibacteraceae; genus JBCFBK01. The sequence continues at coordinate 31,825 of JBCFBK010000020.1, forward strand.
GCCGCCTTTTTTTTAACTTTTACGGCCGGGTCGCATGGGCAGGCCGGGAGGCTGACCGCTTCAGGCTTGCCCTCGTTGCAGCATCATGTGCGACCGGGAGAAACCATTTTCTCGATCAGCAAAAAATATGCGATTGAACAAAACGACCTGCTGGCGGCCAATCCGCAACTCGCCGCAGGATTAAAGGCCGGTGCGGACCTGATTATTCCTGTTTCGGGCGGAATCGGCGGAAGCCTGTCAGTACAAGGGCGCATGGTATCAAACCAGGAACCTTTATCCGGGAAGCAGGAAAGAATGCCTGCATTTGAAGAATACAAAGTGAAGCGGGATGATTCCATATATTTTATAGCCAGGCGTTTTGGTATCGAAGTGGAAGATATCCTGAAATATAATCCGGAAGTCCGCAATGGACTGGAAAAGCGTCAGATTTTGCGTATTCCCGATAAGGACGATTTGGCTGCGATTAAAGCAGAGGCCGGCAAAAAAGAAGCCGAATCCGCGAAGGCGCTGCAAAACAGGAAAGAAAGCCGGCCATCGGAGTTTTCAGATGAGTTTTTTATTTATGTGATTCCCACGGGTGAAACCTTCTGGAACCTGGAAAAAAAATATCAGATGACAAGACGGGAGCTTGAGGCCCTGAATCCGGAACTTAAAGCGGGTTTAAAAACGGGAACAGAAATCAGAATACCCCTTGAAAAAGTTCCTGATATTCAGGTTACGCCGGTTGAGGCGCAGAATTTTGAACGTCACACCGTTTTAAAGGGAGAGACCTTATATACCTTATCCAAGCGTTTCGGGGTGCGCGTAAATGAACTCAAAAGGGTTAATCCCGTACTGAATTACAGAGGTTTGGTGGCGGGCGAATCGATTTTGGTACCAAAAATTCAGGCGGAAGCAGTTCGGGTGCAGGAGCCTGTGCGTGAGGTTCAGGAAGCAGTTCAGCCCGATTATTCGGTGCAAATACGCCATGACGATGCCGTGCAGCAGTGCCGGCCCGATCGGCAGGCCGCATTGCAGACCTATCAGGTCGGATTATTTCTGCCGCTGTATCTGCCCGCCAACGATACCGTAAACCGCGTACGGGTTTCGCTTGATGAGATGATGAGAGATTCGCTTTTAATGGAACGCCTGGGCAGTATCTCCAATTTACCTGTTGACTCGTTTCGGACGCGGGAGCAGCCGGTCGTTTATCCGCGTTCTGAGAACTTTCTTCATTTTTATGAAGGTTTTTTGCTTGCGGCCGATAGTTTGAGAAGAGCCGGTATGCACGTGCAGATCCGTGTTTTTGATACCAATCAAAAGCGTTATGTGGTTGATTCGCTGGTTAACTCCGGAAGTCTCCGCGATCTTGACCTGATTATCGGGCCTACATTTCCCGAATTACAGAAGAGCATTTCAGATTTTGCATTGCGCAACCGGATACCCCTGGTATCGCCATTATCTTCATCGGGAGATTTTGAAGAAAAAAATCCCTGGTTTTTTAAAGTCAATCCGACCAAACCGTATTTAATAGAGAAAACGGCTGATTATATTGTCGATGAGTATTTCGACAAAAATGTGATCGTTTTGCGAATGGGAGAGTATAGCCATTTGCCGGAAGCGCAACTCATTAAAATGATCCGCGAAAAGCTCCTGCTTTCCGGATACCGCGACAGGCTCAATCATGTTCTTTTTCATGAGTACCGCTTATCATCGGGCGGGGCAGAAGGACTAAAAAAGCTTTTGTCAAAAGACAGGGAAAACGTATTCATCATTCCTTCGGAGACGGAAGCCCAGATCAGTGTAGCTGTCACGACGCTCAACGCCATGGCAGAGGAGTTCCCGGTTACCCTGATCGGCTTATCCAATTATCAGCGATACAGGAGCGTGCAAACGGAGTACTTTCACCGCATTAAGCTGAGCTATCTAACTCCTTATTTTGTCGATTATAAATCACCTTTTGTTAATCAGTTTATCCGGAAATTCCGGCATAACTATGCTGGTGAACCCAATCAGTACGGTTTTCAAGGGTATGATGTGGCCTTTTATTTCATGTCAGCCTTGTTTCAATACGGGAAAGACTTTACCGATTGCCTGCCCATGCTGAAGGTTTCGCTGACCCAATCGGATCTGGCATTCGATAAGGTAAGCCGTGAGGGCGGTTATATGAACCGCGGCTTATTTATTATTCAGTATGAGCCCGGTTACGATATTGTTATGAAAGGACTCATTGGAATTCCTCCGCATGTCACAGCTGAAAATTAATCCTGCGATTCAAATTTTTCAATAGCCTGCCTGATCAGGGAGAGGGCTTCAAGCGTTTGTTCCTCCGTAATGATCAGTGGCGGCGTGAACCGGATAATATGTTCATGGGTTGGTTTGGCTATGATGCCGTAATCCTTCATAACCAGGCAGAGGTCCCAGGCTGTTTTTCCGGCGTGTGGTCTGACGGTAACCGCGTTGAGCAGTCCTTTACCGCGGACTTCCTCAATCAGATCCGATTTAATCCGACGCATGGTTTTCCGGAAAAGGTCCCCCATGTGTTCTGCATTTTCTGCCAGGTTCTCCTCCATGATCACATCAAGTGCCGCGATGGAAACACTGGCGGCCAGCGGGTTTCCGCCATAGGTAGAGCCATGTTCCCCCGGTTTAATGGTCAGCATGACCTCGTTATCGGCCAGCACGCACGAGACGGGGTACATCCCGCCCGAAAGGGCCTTACCCAGGATCAGCAGATCAGGCCGTACCTGCTCATGATCGCAGGCAAGCATTTTTCCTGTTCTTGCCAGGCCTGTCTGTACTTCGTCGGCAATAAAAAGTACGTGATGTTTTTTACACAGGTCAGCGACCTTTTTGAGGTATCCGTTACCGGGCACAAATACGCCGGCTTCGGCCTGGATGGGTTCAACCAGGAAGCCTGCCACATTCGGATCTTTCAGGCTTTTTTCCAACGCTTCGGTATCGTTAAAGGGAATATTTATAAAGCGCGGGGTGTACGGGCCATAATCGTTATAAGCATCCGGATCTGACGACATCGAAATAATGGAAATGGTGCGCCCGTGGAAGTTCCCGTTACAAACGATTATTTTCGCCTTGTTACGCGCAATGCCCTTAATTTTATAGGCCCATTTCCGGGTGAGCTTGAGGGCGGTCTCGACTGCCTCGGCACCCGAGTTCATTGGAAGAACCCGTTCATAGCCGAACAGCGCGGTTATTTTTTCTTCCCACGCTCCAAGAACGTTGTTGTAAAAAGCGCGGGAAGTGAGCGCCAGCTTTTGTGCCTGTGTTGCGAGGGCATTGACCAAGCGCGGATGGCAATGACCCTGGTTGACCGCAGAATAAGACGCTAAAAAATCAAAATACCGCTTCCCTTCTACATCCCAGACAAAAACCCCTTCACCCCGCTCCAGCACGACAGGAAGCGGGTGATAATTGTGGGCGCCGTATCGGTTTTCGCGTTCGATATAAAAGCTGGCATTCTTCTTTTCCATAATTACGGTTGTTTACTTTTTTCTCCTGTCCGGAATGATCCTGACCAATGTCGTTTGATCGCGATGACATCCCGGATTTAATAAGGCAGAGTTAAGGAATATCCGCTGAAAAACAAAAAAGGCGCGACTGTTTTACAATAGGTGGTAAACCTGTTTAAAGTCATGTTTACAGTCGTTGCCGGCTTTTGAACAGAAACGAATAAAGGACTTGCAGCTTAAGACAAGTATCGGTAAAAGTCATTCTCCTGACTTGAGGCGGTCCCGGAATACCTTTCTGAATTTTTCCATCTTGGGCACGATGACGAGCTGGCAATACGACTGCGACGGGTTGTTTTCAAAATAGTTCTGGTGATAGTCTTCTGCCGGAAAGAAGTTTTTCCAGGCAGTGACTTCAGTGACAACCGGCCGATCAAAGACATTTTCCTGATTAAAGCGACTGATGATGGATTCGGCAATTTCTTTTTGCTGTTCGTTATGATAGAAAATGACCGACCGGTATTGGGTGCCCACATCGCCTCCCTGCCTGTTGAGGGTAGTGGGGTCGTGTGTGGCAAAAAAAACCTCAAGCAATTCGGAAAAGGAAATGATTTTCGGATTAAACTGAATATCGATGACTTCAGCATGGCCGGTGCGCCCGGTACAGACTTCCCTGTAGGAGGGATTGACAATGTCGCCACCGGAATAACCGGAAGTGACCGAAACTACTCCTTTTAACTCTTTGTAGACCGCCTCGGTACACCAGAAACAGCCCCCTCCCAACGTTGCAATTTCCATATCTGCTGATTTTGACTGGGCAACCAACCATGGCCCCAGTCCGGTTAATACAACTAACAAAAAAAACAGTTCTCGTTTCATAGAGTCACTTTCCGAATTTTATTCCGAGCCGGCGCATAGTTTTTTTTTCGAAACGCCAGAAAAATTCAAATTGCCCCAGTAAGGTACCTGTTGTCAATAAGGTCAACTGGTATACAGGTACCACCACAACAACATACATTAGGACTTTTATATAAAGAGGCCATTCCGGACTGTAATTTATCCAACTGAATATAAATGCTTTCGCAAACACAGTAATGCTTCCGCTTAATGAGAAGACCAGCAGGATCATAATCAATTGCAGGTTCGACTTTACCTCCCATCGTTGTTTTAGCTTTTCAAGCATGCTTCAATTTTTGGTCTAATATAATATTAAAACAAGAAGTTTGAAAAATGGTTGCCTTAAAATGCACGGGTATGAAAAATGAGATAACCATAAAAGGCGAAACGGAAAACGCGGGATAAGGCTACCAGAAGAAATTTTTTCATTGGGTAGGCACTGGTACCTACCAGAATACTGACCGTTGCCCAGGGCAGCGGCGTCATCGCTGCAGTCACAATAAGGATGGATCCGTATTTGCGAAACAAGGGCCAGTAACGGCTGAAAAATCTCCTGCTCATATAACGGAAAATAACGACCCGCTGTAAGTAGCGTCCAATTAGAAAACTCAGAAAACCCGCGCCATAAGATACAGCGGTGAAAAAGGCCAGGTTCATCCAGTAATGCCACTGGTCTCCCTTGTATAAAGCCCAGATCATAAAAATCTCCGGAGGAAACAAACCAAAAAACACCTCCGAAAAAACATAAATCATATAGACCAGGAGAGGCATGTCATAAAATCGTTCAAGCCATAAAGCCTGGTTTTTGTCAACTACATAATTTTTAAAAAGGAAATAGGCGACGGCGATAATGCCCATATATACCAATCCCCTCAGCAGGTTTTTCAGGAGAAACTGAATTTTGACTTTTGTCATATTTTGATCTGATCGATTTTTTCAGCCAGCCCGTAATCGAGCTCCGTGATCTTTCCCTCGCTGTGGGTGGTCAATGTAATTTTAACCTTCTTATACCCAAACAAAAGAATATCCGGATGATGATCCATCTCTTCTGCCAGTTCCCCAACTTTATTCACAAATCGTAAGGCTTGTTTAAAATTCGAAAAGGTAAATTCCCGCTCCAACTGCTCATTATTTGTTTTCCACTGCATAGCTTTCTGTTTACTCTTTTAACACGCTATAAAGGTGAATGTTTAAAAATTCGGGGATACTGTCTTCCGCTTCAGGCATCAAAGATAATAATAAAGCTGAGCTGCAATAATCTTGAGAATGTGTATTAACTGGTGAACCGGAATACCCGATATGTGTTAAATCTGTTACTTTTGACCTTTATTAAAATTTTTGACCTGAAAAAGTAATCTCATGCAAGAAAGTTTCACCACCCGGTCGCTACACGTTCCTTTTCCAAAAAAAGACCCATATCAGGCGCTTGATATGCCCGTATATGAATCGGTCGCCTTTGAATTTGAATCGTCTGAAGAAATCGCTTCGTGCTTCCGGGGAGAAAAGACTGCTCACGTGTATTCCCGCACCAGCAATCCGACGGTTGAATATTTTGAGCTTAAAATGAAGGCGCTGACGGGGGCGTGGCAGTCACTGGCACTTTCCTCGGGGATGGCAGCTATATCGAATACCATTCTGGCATTGTGCAAAGCGGGAGACAACATTATTTCAAGTCCGAAGCTTTTTAGCCACAGCTATTTTCTTTTCACCCACAGCCTTTCCGCCTACGGACTTGAAACTCGTTTTGCAGATACCTGCGATCCTGAAGCAGTTGAGAAGCTGATTGACAAAAATACCCGGCTGATTTATCTGGAAACAGTCACCAATCCGCAACTGGAGATTGCCGATTTGTCCCGCCTGGCCGAACTTGCCAACCGGTACGATCTTTTACTGGTAACCGACAGTACGGTCACACCACCGGTTATTTTCAGATCGGCCGACTTTGGGGTTCACGTTGAAGTGATGTCGACCACAAAATTCATTTCAGGCGGGGCCACTTCATTTGGCGGACTGATCCTGGATAATGGCAATTATGACTGGTCGAAGAACCCAAATCTTCGTCTTTTATCGGAAAAGTACGGGAAAGATGCTTTTATTGCAGCACTGCGAAAGAACATATACCGGCACCTTGGTTCGCCGATGACCGCTCACACGGCTCATTATCAGATTATGGGGCTGGATGTTCTGGAACTGCGTCTGAACCGGTGTTATGAGAATTGTATGGCCCTGGGCGACTATCTGGCTGGTTGCCAGGCCGTAAAGAAAGTCGATTATCCCGGGCTGGGGGCGTCCGCATATCATGGGCTGGCGGTCAGACAGTTTTCCGGGAAACCCGGAGCGATTATGTCGTTCGATTTGGCGTCGAAGAAGGCCTGTTTCAACTTTATGAACCGGCTGAAACTCATTCGCCGTGCCACCAATCTGAATGATAATAAATCATTGATTATACATCCCTTTTCAACGATATATGCGGAGTTTTCTGAAGAAGAACGGGAAATAATGGATATCAGGGACACCATGATGAGGCTGTCTGTCGGTATTGAAGCTGCTGCCGATTTGATTAACGATATTGGGCAGGCGCTAAAAGAGGAATAGCCTGGTCCGGCGGAAGGCAGAAAAAAGCAGAAGCGCTTTTTGTTGTTAGCTGTCAAGTACCAGACTTGCCGTGTGGCAGGCTGCAATTGCGGCCGTTTCGGTGCGCAGGCGGCTTTTACCGAGTTCAACAGGTATGAAATTTGCCTGAATGGCCAGCGTGATCTCTTCTTCTGAAAAATCACCCTCCGGCCCGATCAGGACCAGGTTAGACCGGCTGCCGGCCAGTTCATCTTTCAGCCGTAGTTTATCCTGCTCATAACAGTGGGCGATGAACTTTTTGCCATCAAACCGGCTTTGCAGGACGTTACTTAGCGGAGTGAGTTCGTTGAGTTTGGGCAGACTGGCTTTCAGCGATTGCTTCATGGCCGCAATCATCACTTTTTCAAGGCGGTCGTGTTTTAATACCTTTCTTTCTGAATGATCACAAAGAACCGGTGTGATCTCGTCGATCCCGATTTCCGTTGCTTTTTCAAGAAACCATTCAAAGCGGTCTGTATTTTTTGTTGGGGCAACAGCCAGGTGCAGATAATGACTTCTTTTTTCGAAGCCTTTAATCCGGCTGACGACTTCCACCCGGCAATGCTTTGGATTGTCTTCAGTAATTTTAACGATATAGAAATTCCCTTTCCCATCCACCAGGTTAATCAGGTCGCCTTTTGCCAGCCTTAACACGCGAATAGCATGTTTTGATTCCGTCTCCTCCAGCAGGTAGGTTTGTCCCGTAATGCCGGGTGTGTAAAAAAGCTGCATAAGGAAGAAATTATTTATAAAGACGGGGCACTAACTGAAAGGCCAGTTTGCCTTCCCGGGCGGATACTTCTTTCCAGGTCGCGGCCTGGAAGTCAATTCCCACTGTCGAGCAGGTTGGCATGTCTTTGTTAAAAAGCTTAACCAGATTATTAACCAGGTAATAAACGGTTGGATTATGGCCGAAAACGAATACCGTCTGGGCGGTTTCCGGCAGGTTTCTGATGATCTCTAAAAAATCCTGGGTGGTTACGCCTTCATAAAGATCATCTTCCACCAGAATCCGCGAAACGGGGTAACGAAGCGTTTCAGCAAAAATAGTCGCCGTTTTGTAAGCGCGTTTCGCCGGACTGGAAAGGATCAGATCGGGAATGACCCGGTCTTCTTTTAACGCCAGACTTATAATTTTCGCATCCTCTTTTCCCTGACTTCGCAGTTTCCGGTTAAAGTCATCATCATACCCATAGGGTACCGCTTTGGCATGCCTTACAATAACAATCCGTTTCATTGTGTGAATAATTTATTAACTCAGGTTCCGTGATTCCTTCCCGGTTTTAATTTTTATCTCCTCTAATTTAAACTATTTTTATCACGAAAACAGATAAAACCTAATGATGATTAAAATTGGTTTAATTTCCGATACCCACAGCACAATCAGCCCGCGAACGCTGCGGTTTCTGGAGCCGGTTGACGAACTTTGGCACGCCGGAGACATAGGCTCTGTTGTGCTTGCCGATCAGCTTGCCAGGTTTAAACCTTTTCGTGCTGTACACGGAAATATTGATGATCAGGTAATCCGGCGGATGTTTCCGGAAACGCTCCGCTTTAGCTGCGAACAAGTCGACGTTCTTATGACGCATATCGGAGGCTCGCCGGGGCGCTATGACCGGCAGATCAGGAACGAGATTCATTCCGAACCTCCCGGACTGTTTATCTGCGGACACTCCCATATTTTAAAAGTCATGTTTGATAAAAAGAACAATTTTTTATACATCAATCCCGGTGCTGCGGGAAATCAGGGCTTTCATCATGTCTGTACCGCGCTCCGGTTCAGTATCGATGCTGCCGTTATCCTGGATCTTGAAGTCCTCGAATTTGAAAGATCAGCATTTTACACCTGATTTGTTTCAGGAGGTCTGCCATGTTTTATGTCCTCCCGCTTTTGCTTTATTTTGTAAAGGTACACGCCACCCAGTTATTTTTTTGCCTGGTCATGCCTTTTTGAAGGAAGAGTTCCGCCGCTCTGCCAATGACCGCCTCCAGATCATTACTGTAAAAGCCGCTGACAAGGAGAATTCCTCCTTCATTCAATACGGAAAGATATTTTTCCAGGTCCTGCAAAATGATGTTTCGCTGAATATTAGCCAGGATCACATCAAATTTAGGCATATTGGCCAAAAGTCCTGCGTCGCCCGTAAATACCTTCAGATTGCCAATCCTGTTTAGGATAGCATTTTCGCGGGTGTTTTCGTACGCCCACTCGTCAATGTCGATCGCCGTCACTTCCCTGCACCCGCGCATGGAGGCGAGGATACCCAGGATTCCCGTTCCGCACCCCATGTCCAGTACCGCTTTGTCATTCAGGTCGAGTTCAAGCAGATGTTCTATCATCAGCGAGGTTGTCTCATGATTGCCGGTACCAAAGGCCATTTTTGGTTCGATGATGATTTCATAATTCGCTTTTGGAAAATTTTTGTGAAAGGGCGTTCTCACCAGACACTCTTTTCCAATCAGAAGCGGTTGGAAATAATTTTTTTCCCACTCTTCATTCCAGTTGATATCGGGCATTTTACTGCCGGAGTAACTGAGTTTAAAGGGCAATCCTGTGACGACTTCATCGATTCTGCCCATGTCCGCATTGTTGGCAGGTATGAAGGCGTGAAGTCCTTCTTCTGTCTCATCAAAGGCTTCGAAATCCAGTTGAGACAGGTAGGCCGTAAGGATTTCGCGATTTATCTCATTGTCGGGCGTGAGTATGAATGTAACTTTCTGATAGTGCATTTATTGGATTTTATTACTATACAAAATTTCTTTCCTTTTTGATCGTTTCGTAGGCCTCGCTGACTTTCTGGAATTTTTCTTTGGCTGCCCGCTGGATGTCTTCACCGAGGTAGGCTACTTTATCCGGATGATATTTTAAAGCCATGGTCCGGTAGGCTTTTTTAATCTCTTCGGTCGTTGCAGTTGGTTCTATTTCCAGTATTTTGTAGGCTGCATCACCATTGCCGGTGAACATCGATTTTATGGATCCGAAATCTTTTTCACCGATACCCAGGCTTAAGGCGATATGTTTCAGCAAATCCTGTTCGTGAGAACTGACATGTTCATCGGCCCGGGCAACTCCAAAAAGAAAATGAAGCATCTGCAGTCGCGACGAATAATCCATGTTCTTCCGGATCTGATGACACACATCGGTTACCGGAATCGACTGTTTTAAAAGGTCACCAAGCATGGTAACCGCATGTCTGGCTGAATCAGCTCCAAAAGAGCGAACCAGAAATTCTTTCACATAATTCAGTTCCGATTTCATAACTTTGCCATCGGCTTTCATAATAGCCGCAATAAGTACCAGCAGGCTCATCACATATCCGCCGGTAGTTGTTTTCCTGCTGCTATCGGGCTGGTTTTCGGCTGTTGCACCCTCATCGAACATAGAGCCGACAACAAACCCAAGTATACCACCCAGCGGGCCCAGGAAGGCCCATCCCAATCCGCCGGCAATCCATTTTCCAAATTTATCCATGCGCTCTGAATTTTTTGTCCAATTCCATTAACTGGGGAATGATGAGTTCCTTATTGTCATTGTTCAGAATGTAGTCTGCCAGTTGGATTTTATCGTTATCCGGCCATTGTTTTGACATTCTGTTTTGTATTTCCTGCTCCGTTATCTCCTCCCTGGCCATGACCCGTTTTATCCGTTCTGCTGCCGGTGCCGTGACGAGGATATTGTAATCCATGGATGAATAGAAACCGCTTTCGAACAGGATTGCAGCTTCATAAACGACGTAGGGCGAATTTTGTTTTGCCACCCAATTGATAAAATAATTCCTTACTTCGGGGTGAACGATTGACGCGACTTTTTCGAGCAGGGCCGGCGAATTGAAAATCAGTTCCGCCAGTTTCCTCCGGTCGAGCAGATAGCCGCCTGAAACGTATACGTCCTCTCCGAATTGTGAAATGAGCTGGTTGCGAATGTGTTGCGAGCTGTTCATGATTTCTTTCGCTGCCGTATCTGCAATAAAGACCGGAATGTTCAGTACAGTAAAAAATTTGCAAACAGTAGATTTGCCACTTCCTATGCCTCCTGTAATCCCTACTTTATACATGGTATTATCTCTCAATTAAATATTCTATTTGCGACGGGGAAAGAGACACCGAACGCACAAAAGGCGGTTGGCTTTCAATGGTTAACCGCAACAAATCCTCTTTTTTCTGAATGTCTTCGAATGAAGCGCTGATCCGGAAGTCGCCTGGCTTAACTTCTTTAAAACGGCTCAACCCGATCATGAAACTTACGGTAACTTCATCCGGAAACAGGTTAATCTGCATTTCTTCCGGAACGCCGCTGATCGTAACGGGCACCTTAACCTGTTTTTCGGTGAACTCTTCCACCGGAATTTCAAGAAGAACACGTTTTGTCTGCAGGATCAGATTATCGTACTCTTTCAGCGCTATATTTTGCCTGATCGTTCTGTTCACATCTTTGTAATGCTGATAACTTGTGCTCACAAAGCTTAGGGTGTCAATGACCGACTTTGGACCGGAAACCAATACCGAGTCGGGTATGGTGTTGATGGCATCACTGAGAAAATGCTGTTGTTTCAGTTCGAAGCTGACATTCGGCCTGACTTTTACCGGCCTGCTGGCAACTTTATCGAAAACAAAGACCAGTGTGTCCGGATGAATGGCAGTAATATTCAACTCATTGCTCACCTGCTCAGACAATTGGCCGATAAACTGCCCCGTAGGGATTACAAAATCCGATTTTTTAGACTGCTCCAATTTTCCCGCGGTGAACTCGTTGACATTAAAAATCAGGGGTGTAAAGGCCATGCTTAGCTTATACCGAAGCAAGGTAAACCCAAATGAGTTTACCCTTAACACAAAATTGTCGGGAGGACGATTGGCAAGTATTTTATTGGCGGGCCAGTTGGTATACCTGACCGGAAAGGTAAGTTCCACCGAGTATTGCTTGTTAAGTGCATTTAAAAACCACAGCGTTGTCGCAATAGAAACACATACCAGATAAACGGCGAGTTTACGGTTATTTTTCAATCGGAAGGCCCTTAAAACTGCCTGTAATTTGCTATATGGCTGACTGTCGTTCACGCACTCAAAGATAAAAAAAAAGGGCTGGTTAAATGTCAGCCCTTCGCATGAAAGTTTTTCAGGCTATTTTTGGGGGGTAACATCAGTCATGTCCTTTACCACTGCACTTTTGTCAACCCTGAGTTTCACATTTTCATCAACCTGTAATACGATATACGTATCTTTTATTTCCGCTACTTTCCCGTAAATGCCTCCGGTGGTAACCACTTTATCACCTTTGGCGAGACTTTCACGGAATTTTTTAAGTTCTTTCTGCCTTTTTACCTGAGGCCGGATCATAAAAAAATAAAAAATAACCATGATCAGGATCAGTGGTAAAAATGCGGTAAATGGATTGGCATCAGTTCCTTGTGGCTGGGTCATCAATAAATAATTCATTTGTATAAATTTTAAAAGTAGGTTTCTGCAACTTTCGAATCAACTTCAATTTCTAAAATCAGTTTCCAACGGATAGAACAGCCAGGGATGGAAGGTCATTCTAATTTCCGGTTGGCGTTTTCCAAATCATTGTTATTGTATCATTTAAGAGTTTAATCTTTACTGTAAATATTTATCATGTCATTCTTAACCTGTGCTGTAATGGACAATTTAACTTCTTTTTCGCCGGCGGCGTTTGTTGTAACAATGATTTCTTTATAAATCTTTCCGGTTTCCCCCGACGAGTTGAATGTGACATCCAGATATCCTGTTTCTCCGGGTTTAATCGCCGTATCCGGATAATCAATGGTAACACATCCGCAATCCGTTTCCGCCTTTTGGATGATCAATGCAGTTGTTCCGGTATTGTTAAGGGCAAAACTGTATACTGCAACTTCTCCGGCCACTAATGATCCAAAATTATGGAATTCTTCCTGAAACGCAACGGTTGCAGTTCCTGTATTTTTTTCATGCTGTCCGGCATCCCTGTTTTTTGTGCCGGTGCAGCCATAAAGAAACATGAGCGTCACTATTGCAGGAAAAAATTTCATTCGTCACTGTTGTCTTCACCAATAAGTCCACGTCCGGTTTTAACGACTTTATCTTCTTTTTTCAGAGCCTTCAGCGATTTATCGAGAATGCCGTTGATAAAATTACGGCTTTTCTGCGTGCTGTAGTACTTTGATAACTCGATATATTCGTTTAGCGTAACCTTTGTTGGAATTGACGGAAAATAGAGAAATTCCACAATCGCCAGTTCCAGAATCATGTTGTCGATAAATGCGATCCTTTCAATATCCCAGTTCACCGTATGCTGTTCGACAATCTTTTTCAGGTCAAGGTGGTTTAAAATGCACTTTCGGAAAAGATTTTTTGCAAACTCGCGGTCCTCCTCGTCTTTAAAGAAGGGGAGCAAACTTTGCTCATCTCCTGCATATTCTTTGAATTTTTTAACGGTCTTGATAATCATGCTTACGACAAAATCAAGATCATCATTCCAGTAGATGCTTTGTTCTTCCAGTGAATTAATCAAATCTTCCGATTGCAGGATCACTTCGCCGAAAAGAAGTTCGATTAACTTTTTATCGTCTGCATAAGTATGCTGCTCCGACGACATGTAATCGGCATAAAAATCAGTTTCAACGAGCGCGTTGTAGAGTTTTTTGATTAATTCCGGTTCTTCGCTCCATCCGAGTTTAGATTGAGCCAGATACTTATTCAGCGACTGATTCGAGTTTAACTGCCTGACAATACTGTTGTTAATAAAACGTCGGTTAGGATTTAAGTCCTCTTCAGTCGGAAAATGCTTTTTTTTGCGCAGCTCAATAAGTGAATTGGCGTGATTAGCAATTTCCACAGGGAGTTGAAGGATATAATGGTAAAGATCGTAAGTCTTTTGTATACTGAAAAAAAGCTCCTTTTCAGTATTGTTTATGGATTTGTCCGGTGAAGTGTAATAGGCATATAAAACCTGTAATACCTTAATTCGGATAATTCTTCTGCTAATCATTATTTAGAACCCGTTATCTTTTAGAGGGAGGCAAAGTTAGAAATTTTCTTCCAGTGTTTCCAACATCACTTAAGTTTTTTCCGAATCGGGGCCATTATTTAAAGATGGCCGTTTTCGGTTTCGGAGTTGCTGTCTTCCATGCTGCTGGTTTCCTCATCTGCTTCGCTTTCCCATTCAAAATGCTGTCGTTGAGGTCCTTGTCGTCTGTAATAAATACTTAATGCGAGTCCGCTGACCATCCCCCATAGGTGGCTTTCCCACGATACGGAAGGTTCAATTGGAAAAATTCCCCAAAACAGGCCGCCGTATAGAAAGACAACGATGATGGCTATGGTCAGTAATTTTACGTCGTTGCGGAAAATGCCGCTGAAGAACAGAAATGCTCCCAATCCGTATATGATGCCGCTTGCCCCGATATGCCAGGCCTGGCGGCCCCCTAACCAGACGCAGAGTCCTGAAAGGAAATACAGCAAAAAGAAAATACGGTATGCCAGTTTTCTGTAAAAGTAGAAGAGTGAGAATGACAGTACCAGGAAAGGGATGGAGTTCGCTGCCAGATGGCTCAACGTACTATGAATAAACGGAGAAAAAACAATCCCTTTTAAACCTTTTCCCCGAAGCGGATAGATACCCCATTCTGCCAGATTCAGTTGGAACAGGATTTCTGTCAGAAACACCGCCCAGAACACAAACAGGAACAGACATGGAATGATCAGGCTGTAGCGGAATATTTTTTTTTCGAGCTCAGCGTCTGTTTCTCGGGTGTGCGGATAATAATTGAAAAGTCGCATAATTAGCCTTTAACCCGCAGCTTATCGTTTGTGGCTGTCAGGTATTCCATTTGTTTTTTCAGTGCGCCGACAAAACTTTGAACGTCTTCTTCCGTCGTATCAAAGGAAGTGACAAACCGTACCTCACCAAGCATGTCGTCCCAGACGTAGAAAAAGTACTCCTCCTGTAGTTTGTGTGCCACCTGTTCGGGAATGAACACAAAAACACTGTTTGCTTCTGTTGCCCGGGAGATTTTGACACCATCAATCTTCGAAATTTCCCGGGAAAGCAGATGCGCCATCCGGTTTGCATGGGCGGCATTCCGCTTCCACAGGTCCTGCTCAAAATAGGCCAGAAACTGGGCGCTGATGAATCTCATTTTTGAATAGAGTTGTGTTGACTGTTTTCGTATGTATTTGGCGTCAGTAATTTGTTCCTGATGAAAGAAGATGACGGCTTCTCCCATCATCATCCCGTTTTTGGTGCCTCCGAACGAAAGGACGTCGATCCCCGCGTCGCGGGTAAAGCTGCGAAACGGTAAATTCAGTGCAACCGCAGCATTGGCAAGCCGGGCACCATCCATGTGAACAAGCAGCCCATGTTTATGAGCCAGGTCGGTAATGGCTTTTATTTCGGCGAGTGTATAAACGGTACCGAGCTCTGAAACCTGTGAAACGGATATGATCTTTGGCTGCGAATGGTGCTCGAATCCAAAACCTGTTATATGAGGCCGGATCGCGTCCGGGGTTATTTTTCCGTCTTTCGCCGGAACGGGAATTAACTTAAATCCTGCATATTTCTCAGGGGCTCCACATTCATCCGTATTGATATGAGCCGATTCAGCACAAATAACGGAATGGTAGCTTTTTGAAAGACCGGCAAGGCCCAGAACGTTTGCCCCGGTCCCGTTGAAAACAAAAAAAACACCGATATCTTCACCAAATTCCTTTTTAAACCTGGCAATGGCCTGCCGGGTAACCGGATCGTTTCCGTAGCCGGGTACATGCCCATCGTTAACTGATGCCATTGCTCTTAAAATTTCCGGGTGGACCCCCGAATTATTGTCACTGCCAAAACCTCTGTTCATGTGTATCTTGTTTTTTTAGCTGTTCAATCTGTCTGGAACGGACTTGTAAAGTTATTAATTGGGATGTAAATAACCTTGACTTTACAGCACGGCGATAACTTTTTCGTTTATGAACCGTTTAACTGGAACATCTAAAAAAGAAAATGGGAGACAAGGCAATTAATATCTTTTGGTTCCGGCGTGACCTGAGGGTGTCTGACAACCGGGGCTTATATGAGGCGCTTATGGCGGGAAAACCGGTTCTGCCGGTATTTGTCTTCGATTCGGCTATCCTGAGCGATCTGGAAGATAATGATTCCCGGCTCACTTTTATTCTGAGAGAGGTTCAGAAACTGCAGGATCTGTTTGAACAGTACGGGAGTTCGTTCTGGATTTATCATGGAACGCCGCTGGATGCATTCAAACGAATCGATGCGGAATATGAGGTTGATACCGTTTTCGCCAATCAGGATTATGAGCCATACGCGGTGGAAAGAGACCGGCAGGTTGGCGATTTTCTTCGCTCAGTTGGGACCGGATTCAGCTTATTTAAAGATCACGTTGTATTTCATCAGGATGACATCCTGAATGAATCGGGAAAGCCATACACGGTCTTCACTCCTTACAGCAAAAAATGGAAGGTGCGGCTCTCAGATCACGATTTGCAGGAGTACCCGTCGGAAAAGCATCTGGATGAGCTGTTAAAGCTGGATCCGCTCCGCAAGTATCATCATCCGGATCTGGGGTTCAGACCCGGTAATTTCTCTGTTCCCCCGCCGCTTATTGATCCTGACGTTCTTGCTCATTATCATGAAAGACGGGATTATCCGGCCGAGGAGGGAACTACCCGACTGGGAATTCATCTGCGCTTTGGTACGTTAAGCATCAGGCGGCTTACGGCCATGGCACTTGTCTATCCGGACGCATTTTTAAATGAACTGATCTGGAGAAATTTCTATATCGATATTCTCTGGCATTTTCCTTATGTTCAAAACAGGTCGTTTAATCCTGTCTATGATCGGATTCACTGGCTGAACTCCGAAAAGGACTTTAGCCGCTGGCGGGAAGGCACGACAGGCTATCCGATGGTTGATGCGGGCATGAGGCAACTAAACCTGACCGGCTACATGCATAACCGGGTCAGAATGATCACTGCCGGCTTTCTTTGCAAACACCTTCTCATTGACTGGCGATGGGGTGAAGCTTATTTTGCCGACAAGTTGCTGGATTACGAACTGGCTTCCAATAACGGAGGCTGGCAGTGGGCGGCCGGTTGTGGATGTGACGCTGCTCCGTACTTCAGAATATTTAATCCGTTTCTCCAGCAACAAACCTTTGATCCAAAACAGGTTTATATACGGAAGTGGCTTCCTGAATTCGGCACTGCTGACTATCCAAGGCCCATGATCGATCATAAAACCGCCCGCAACCGTGCCTTACAGGTCTATCGGGAAGGGTTCAGGAAATGAATAAGCCCGGCAGCTTATTTCTGGATCCAGCTTGTAATCTTTGGATCGTCAGGTTTGGTTTTTGGATTGGCAAAACTGACCAGACGCCCCTGTTCGTCAATCATGTATTTTTGAAAATTCCAGCCCACCTCTGAGTCTATGACGCCGTTTTTCTCCTTTTGGGTGAGCCACTGGTAAATGGGAGCCATATCTGATCCTTTTACCGATATTTTTGACATCATGGGGAAGGAAACGCCATAGTTTTTCTGACAGAATTCGATAATTTCTTTGTCGGACCCGGGCTCCTGTCCCAGAAAGTTATTAGCGGGAAAACCAACAATGGTGAATTTATCGCCGCCGTATTTCTCATAAAGCGCCTGCAGCGCCTCGTACTGGGGTGTCAGTCCGCATTTTGAGGCGGTATTTACGATGAGTACCTTTTTACCCTTCAGGCTGGCCATGTCGAATTCATTTCCTTCAATGTCCTTAACCTTAAAGTCATGAATCGAACTTTGTCCGAAGGAGATGATCGCGATCAATGCAAAAACAACTGATAATGCAAGGCGTTTCATATATTACGTGCTTTTAAGTTACCGTTCAATTTTACTGTTTTTAATGAAAATTACAACAATCTTCTTCCTAAAAAAGTTTAGTTCAGCAAATATGATGCCGGGTGGTCCTTGTTGATAAATTAATCCCTTCCAAAAGTTGAAAATGATTATCTTTGGTCATCATTCTAATTTTTATGGAGAATTTCATTGTTTCTGCGAGAAAATACCGGCCTGATACGTTTGAATCGGTTGTTGGACAGGCTTCTATAACAGCTACATTAAAGAATGCAATCAGGAACGGACAACTGGCGCACGCTTATCTGTTTTGCGGGCCGAGGGGAGTAGGGAAGACGACCTGCGCACGGATTTTTGCTAAAACAATTAATTGTCAGAATCTGACCGGGAGCGTCGAGCCATGCAACGGGTGCGAATCGTGTGAGGCTTTTAACAATAACCGCTCCTATAATATTCATGAACTGGACGCAGCTTCGAACAACTCAGTTGATGACATCCGTAATCTGACCGACCAGGTGCGAATTCCGCCTCAGATCGGGAAATACAGTATTTATATTATAGATGAAGTTCATATGCTGTCGCAGGCCGCATTCAACGCTTTTTTAAAGACGCTGGAGGAACCGCCCCGGCATGCCGTCTTTATTCTGGCCACCACCGAGAAGCATAAAATTATACCCACTATTTTGTCCCGTTGCCAGATCTTTGATTTTAACCGGATAAAAATTGCGGATATTTCCGGTCATCTTGCGTATGTCGCCAAAAAGGAAGGGGTTGACATAGATCCGGAAGCTGTGAACGTGATTGCTCATAAGGCAGACGGGGCCATGCGTGATGCCTTGTCAATTTTTGATCAGATTGTCAGCTTTTCGGGCAGGCAAATCAGTTATAAGGATGTAATTGCCAACCTGAATGTACTGGATTACGACTATTATTTCAGGCTTACTGACCTGTTGATGAAGAATGACGTTCCCGCAACGTTAATGCTTTTCAATGACGTGCTAGACCATGGGTTTGAAGGACACCATTTTATATCCGGTCTCAGCAGTCATTTCCGCGATCTTTTGGTTTGCCGCGATCCGGTGACCGTTCAATTGCTGGAGGTAGGCGGCGAAATCAGGGAAAAATATAAAGTCCAGGCGGCGGGTTG
This sequence comes from Prolixibacteraceae bacterium, assembly GCA_038562555.1. Taxonomy (GTDB): domain Bacteria; phylum Bacteroidota; class Bacteroidia; order Bacteroidales; family Prolixibacteraceae; genus JBCFBK01. Next base: position 50,764 of record JBCFBK010000020.1, read on the forward strand.
CGGCCCTGATTTTCTTTTTGACGCATTGGCGATCAGCAATGATTGTGATCTCCGGTACAAGTCGAGTCAAAATAAACGCCTGCTGGTGGAACTTTCGTTAATCCGCATGGCGCAGCTTGGGTTAAAAAAAAAATAGCTGACGAAAGCAACGACGGGGAACTGGAACCCATCTTCAATGCGTTGACCGACAATCAACCGGCGAAGTATCAGGTTTCCGCCCCAGTACAACCAACAGTTAATCAGCCTGACGCCGAACCGGCAAAGACGCCCGTAAAAAGACTGATCAGGAAGACAGGCAGTGGTTTTACCCCTTCTATTAAAGACGCCCTGTCAGGAAAGCTGACCGAAGATAGTCCTGCAGGCGATGCCCGGGAAAAGATGAAGTATTATACCGGGGAGGAAATGAACGAGCCGTTTACAAAAGAAGCGTTCGAAGCTACCTGGACTGATTATCTTAATCGTCTGCAAGATCGTCCGGGCCTGAAGGCAACACTCTCCAGGCTACCTGAAATTTTGGAAGGGAGCAGGCTGAAACTGACCATTGATAATTCTGTCCAGTTAGAGGAAATTGCGAAGATTAAACCGGATCTGGTTTCGTGGCTGAGAAGGGAATTGAAAAACACAACCATTGAGCTGGTTTCGGAAATCGCAGCCCGGGAGGTCGACACCAAACCTTATACAGAGACTGAAAAGCTGGCGGAAATGGTAAAGAAAAATCCTAGTCTGGCTCTGCTGCGGCAAAGATTTAACCTGGATTTTGGGGAAATTTAAAGCCCGGACAAACAGCCAGCGACAAGCCCTTATCCGGCCGATCGACGTTTTGGCTCATCCGGCTCGTTGATCCGATACATTTTGTGTTAAATATTGAAAGAATCTTTTGTAATGTTGCTGGAATTTTGAAGCATTTTAAGTATTTTTGATAACAACTGAAAAAAATATTGTTATGCTAAAGGACACTGTTTTAAAAGCTTTTAACAAGCAGATCAATGCCGAGATACACTCTGCTTATTTATATCTTTCCATGTCTGCCTGGTTTCAGACAAAAGGGCTTTCCGGCTTTGCAAACTGGATGAAAATTCAATATCAGGAAGAACTGACCCATGCCATGAAGTTTTTTGATTATATTCATGAACGAAATGGCCGTGTCATTCTTGATCCGATCGAAGGAGTTCCCGCCGATTTTGAGGGCATCATTGATGTTTTTGAAAAATCGCTGGCGCACGAACAGAAGGTAACTGCTTTAATCGACGGACTTGTTGATGTGGCTATTGCCGCGGGCGACCACGCTTCACAAAGTTTTTTGAAATGGTTTGTTGATGAGCAGGTTGAAGAGGAAGCCAATGTGATCGCTATTCTTGATAATCTGCGGCTGATCAACGGACAGGGTAATGGTGTTTTTATGATGAACCGTGAACTTGCAGCAAGAGCTTTTAAAGACAACACCAAGGCAGAATAAAAAGAACGAAAAGATATAGTAAGGCTGCCTTTTGGGGTGGCCTTTTTTGTATCCCTTTAAAACAAAGCTGGTAAAATGGATAAACGAATTGACAATGCCTGGAACCATCTGCTGGAGACTTGCCGGAACACTATGTCTGAGGGTGATCTGAAGGAAATTCAGCGGGCATTCGACTATGCATATCAGGTACTGGGAGAAACAGTGCTTGATAACGGTGTATTGGGTATGCTCCATTCGGTAGAGGTTGCCCAGGTGGTAATTGCGGAGATCAGCCTGGGAACCGATTCCATCATCGCCTGTCTGCTTCATCATGTTACCCATGGCAAACTTTCCCATCCCCCCGGATTCAGGGAAATTGAAATGAGTTTTGGAAGTGTCGTGGCACGGATCCTCGAAGGGATGGCAAAAATTAACGCGTTGGATACGGAAACAGTAGGCGTACATTCGGAGAATTTCCGTAAACTGATGCTGGCCCTTGCAGGCGACGTAAGGGTTATCCTGGTTAAAATTGCGGAACAGCTTTATCTCATGCGCCGCCTGGATGATCGTGACCCCGGACTTAGAAGAAAAATCGCCGTTGAGACTTCATACCTGTATGCGCCGCTGGCACACAGGCTGGGGTTATATAACGTAAATCTGGAATTACTTGATCTATGCCTGAAGCACCTTAATCCGGAGGCTTTCCAGCACGTCAGCGAACGGGTCATGGAATCGGAGAACGAACGTCGGAATTTTGTTGCGGAATTCGTGAAGCCGATTGAGGAGAAACTGCAGGCGAGGGGCTTCAGGTTTGATATGAAAGCCAGGACCAAATCGATCAATTCCATCTGGAATAAAATGAAAAAACAGGGCGTTAGTTTCGATGAAGTGTACGACCTGTTTGCCATTCGCGTCATCCTTGATTCAAAACCTGAGTTGGAGAAGTCTGACTGCTGGCAGGTTTATTCCATAGTCACCGAAGAATACCAGGCTAATCCGGAACGCATGCGCGATTGGATCACCGTACCCAAATCGAACGGCTATGAAAGTTTACATGCCACCGTGTTGGGTCCTCATAAAAAGTGGGTTGAAATACAGATCCGGACAAAGAGGATGGATGAAATTGCAGAAAAAGGACTGGCCGCACACTGGAAATATAAAGGCGGCCAGGCATCGGCTGAAATGGAGCAATGGCTGGCAAACGTGCGCGAGATCCTTGAAAATCCGGACTCGAACGTAGTCGATTTTATTGAAGATTTCAGGACGAATATCTATAAGGATGAAATCTTTGTTTTTACACCCAAAGGCGACCTGAAGCGTTTACCTGCCGGATCCACCCTGCTTGATTTTGCCTATGAAGTCCATTCGCATGTGGGGGATCATTGCACCGGAGGGATGGTTGACGGAAAAAAGGTAACATTACGTTACCAGCTTAAGAATGGCGAACAAATTGCCGTATCGACTTCGAATAATCAAAAGCCGAAACTCGACTGGCTGGATTTTGTCCGTACATCGAAAGCGAAAAGCCGGATTAAATCGAGCCTGAACGAAGAACGTAAGCGTGAAGCCGAACAAGGTAAGGAAATTCTGCTCAGGAAGCTGAAGAACTGGAAGATCGAATACAACGACGAAGTTATTCGGAAACTGCTGAAACATTATCAGCTGAAACTGGCTCAGGATCTTTATTATCAGATCGCTGCAGGAAAGATCGATACCCTGGCCATCAAGGAGCTTTTGGTGGGGGAAGATGAAGATCAGACTATACGCCAGAAACTGGAGGAACTGGTTCCGCAGGAACAGTTGAAGGAATTGGAGTTTGCCGGTGGAGATGACTATCTTATTATTGATAACAACATTAAAAATGTGAATCATAAACTGGCCCCATGCTGTAATCCGATCTTCGGAGATGAGATCTTCGGTTTTGTGACCATCAGGGAAGGGATAAAAATACACCGCCGGAGTTGCCCGAACGCCAAACAAATGACAGAACGCTATCCGTACCGGATCATTCCTGCCAAGTGGCGTGAGTCAGCAAAGCGAACATCATTTCAGGCCACTATCAAGATGTCGGGAACCGATGAGGTGGGCATCGTCGGACAAATCTCGCATGTGATCGCAAAAGATATCGGCATACAGATGCGGTCGATTAGTATCAATTCGGCAAACGGTGAGTTTGAGGGAACACTGCGTGTTTATGTGAACAACCTGGAACACCTTGATTTTCTGATCCGGAAACTACATCATATAAGGGGAGTCCTGCACGTATCCAGAGCAGATCAATAGCCACGTGCAACTTATCCGTCTGTTGCTAATTTATTTTGATTCTACCGATCGAACTGCTAATTTTGAGGTCTGAAAAAACCATTGCAATCAATTTTATCTATGCAAAAGTATCTGTTATTGGGGGCTGAGGCTATCGGACAGGGAGCGATCGACGGGGGACTGTCCGGCGTTTATGCCTATCCGGGTACACCTTCGACCGAAATCACTGAATATATCCAGGAGAATGAGCTGGCTGCAGAAAGAAATATTCACCGGAAATGGTCAGCCAATGAAAAAACTGCCTACGAAGCCGCTCTGGGAATGAGTTATACCGGTAAGCGAGCACTGGTGTGCATGAAGCACGTCGGATTGAATGTAGCAGCCGACGCGTTTATGAATTCGGGATTTACCGGTGTGAACGGCGGGCTTGTGCTTGCAGTGGCCGACGACCCTTCGATGCATTCCTCCCAAAATGAACAGGATTCACGTTTTTATGCGGGCTTTGCCAAATTTCCTGTGCTGGAACCTTCCAATCAGCAGGAAGCTTATGATATGGCCTATGAAAGCTTTCAACTTTCCGAACTGACCGGACTGCCGGTTATGTTGCGTATTACAACCCGCCTGGCCCACTCGCGGTCGGGAATCATTCGCAGAGGCGTGCTGAACCAGCGGGAAATGGTGCTTCCCGAAGACCTGAAACAGTTTGTGTTGCTGCCTGCCATTGCGCGAAAACGCTACACTGTTCTTCTCGACAAGCAAAAACTGCTGAATGATTTATCTGAAAAGTCAATATACAACACATTAATCGAAGGAAAGGATAAAAGCCTGGGTATTATTTGTTGTGGCATTGCCTTCAATTATTTGCAGGAAAACTACCGCGATACTGAATGTCCGTATCCGGTTATCCGCATTTCACAGTATCCGCTGCCGGAGAAACTCCTGGGCGGTATGGATAACGAATGTGATGAAATTTTGGTGCTGGAAGAAGGATATCCGCTGGTGGAAGGACAGCTCAAAGGATTTTTTGGCAATGGAACTCCAATTCGCGGGCGTCTCGACGGGACCTTGCCCAGGGCAGGTGAATTGAACCCGGACCATGTGCGTAAGGCGCTCGGACTGCGTGTGGACGGCGGCATACCGGTACCTGACGTGGTTGTTGGCCGCCCTCCTGCGATGTGCCAGGGGTGCGGCCATATCGACGCTTTCACGGCGATGAACGAAGCCATGAAGAAATATGGTAAAGGTCGGGTTTTTTCGGATATAGGCTGTTATACCCTCGGGGCGCTTCCTCCTTATGAAGCCATCAATTCGTGTGTGGATATGGGTGCATCCATTACCATGGCAAAGGGTGCTGCCGACGGCGGACTTTTCCCCTCGGTGGCTGTGATCGGAGATTCTACCTTCGCCCATTCCGGCATAACATCGCTGCTTGACGCTGTCAATGGACATTCGCCGATCACGGTCGTCATTTCCGACAATGAATCGGTGTCGATGACGGGAGGACAGGATTCTTCCGCGCAGGGGAAAATCGAAGACATCTGCAAAGGACTGGGTGTAGATCCCGCACATATCCGGGTCGTTGTACCGCTAAAAAAAAACCATGCCGAGATGGTTCAGATTTTCTGCGAGGAGCTCGAATATCAGGATGTCTCCGTAATCATCCCACGCCGGGAATGTTTGCAGCGCGCAAGCCGCAGGAAGCGAAATGTAAATCGGGCTTGAGGCGATCCACGCCGCAAGTGTAAAAATCAGTTGAAATGTCAAATCGCTATTAGCTCAATGCTGATAGGTAACAGCTAAATTATGAAGACAGATATTATACTGGCAGGAGTGGGCGGACAAGGGATCTTATCCATTGCTACTGCCCTTGGTGAAGCGGTCCTGCTGGAGAACCTGTATCTCAAGCAGGCTGAAACACACGGTATGAGTCAGCGTGGCGGAGCAGTCGTGAGCCATATGCGGATTTCAGATAAACCGGTTTCATCCGATTTAATTCCATTGGGCGGCGCCGATCTGATCCTGAGTGTCGAGCCAATGGAATCGCTCAGGTATCTGCCTTTTTTATCAGCCGCCGGGTATCTGGTCACCAATATGACACCGTTTGTCAATATCCCCGATTATCCGGCCGTAGAAGCCATTCTGGAGGAGATCAGGAGTCTTGCCCGTTATGTCGCGATCGATGCCGATCAGATTGCCCGGGAAGTCGGGAATCCCCGGATTTCAAATATGGTTATGCTGGGAGCAGCTTCGCCTTTTATCCGGATAGACTTTTCGAAAATCGAAGCAGGCGTCCGTTCCACCTTCGCGCGAAAAGGAGAGGGCGTAGTATCTATGAATCTTCAAGGCCTGAGGGCCGGGCGAAAGTTTGCCGAGGCAAATCGGTAAAAAGCAAAGATCCGGCCACCAGAGGCCGGATCTTTGCTTTAATCGTACTTGTGGTCAATCTCTGCCGGTCCACAGTCACAGTCGCAGTCAAGCCCTTTCTCATACTGCTCAAGAGCCCGCAGACTCATTCCCATAGAAGAGAAACCCCCGTCGTGATACAGGTTTTGCATGGTTACCTTTTTGGTAAGGTCGGAGAAAAGCGTAATGCAATAATCAGCACATTCTGCAGCTGTGGCGTTGCCCAGGGGGGACATGCGTTCCCCGAAATCGAGCAGCCTGTCAATTCCTTTCACGCCGCTTCCTGCAGTTGTCATTGTTGGTGACTGCGAGATGGTGTTCACCCTGACGTTGCGTTCCCGTCCATAGATGTATCCAAAGCTGCGTGCGATCGATTCCAGCAGCGCCTTCGCATCGGCCATGTCATTGTACCCGTAAAAAGTGCGTTGCGCAGCAACATAGCTGAGGGCAACGACCGATCCCCACTCATTTATGGCATCCATTTTACGCGCGGTCTGCAGTACTTTATGAAAAGAGACTGCGGAAATGTCCAGTGTTTTTTCAAGATAACTGTAATCCAGGTCGCTGTAATGACGTCCCTTTCGTACATTGGGTGACATACCGATTGAGTGAAGGATAAAATCAATTTTTCCCCCCATGATTTCCATTGACTGACGGATCAGGTTTTCGAGATCACTGACACTGGTCGCATCAGCTTCAATAACCGAAGTATTGCATTTTTCCGCTAAACCGGCGGTATCGCCCATACGCAGGGCTACGGAAGTATTGGATAGTGTAAATACAGCGCCTTCCTCATACGCTCGTTCTGCGACCTTCCATGCTATGGAGTCCGCATTTAAAGCACCAAAAATGATTCCCTTTTTACCTTTAAGTAAATTATAAGCCATGATTCTAAATTTATGAGTTATTAAACAACTCGCGTTTAAAATGGTTGTAAAATATTTCTGTTCCCGGTGAAGCGTTTGCTGAGCCGGCTATGCTCCGGTTAAATTGGACTTTTGCTCCCGTTTAATCGAACGGTCAATAAAAAAGCCGGCTTTTGACCGGCGTATATCAGATTTTTTCCAGACTGCTGTCCGGCAACCACCCCTGGTTGCCATCGGCAAGACGAATCTCCTTCCAGGTCCCCAGACTGTCGTTTATTTCTACTTTCAGTCCTTCATGGATCAGAAACAGATCGGTTCCTCCTTCCGATGGTGAACTCTTAACAGTGACGCTGGGTTGGGTGATGATTGCAAAGCGATGCCCGGTCATTTGCTTTTCCTTCCGGGAGGCGAAGTTATAACTGAACAGGCATATGGCGGCAACCAGTATCCCTGTCCAGAATGTTGCCCTTTTAACCCGCGGTGACGAACTGAAGAAGAAAAAGCCGGCCAGGATCAGGGTCAGGATGAAGGTTACCACATTTATTTTTGCCCAGCCATCGGCCGAAAACTTGTTGGAGAGATTCGTCCACCAGCGGACAAAGAATACTTTCGGTAATGGAACAATGGCATCAACGACGTGCTGATTGGCAATTTCGAGATTGAACCGTATATCTTCATCGTTGGGGGCCAGTAGTTTTGCCCGTTCATAATTCAGAATAGCGCGGGTAAACTGCCCTGTTTTGTATAAAGCATTTCCCAGATTATAATAAAGTTCGGCCGACCGCAGATTGCCGTTCAGAATTTGCTGGTAAAGCTCAATCGCCTGCGTGTAATTGCCATCGGCATATTGCTGATTAGCTTTGACCAGCAGGGAGTCTTGCGAATACGCCGTGAGTGTAATCAGCAGGAAAAATATGATCTGAATGTTTCGTATCATCCTTTTATATTTTGTCAGTTATCGGATCTGTTTTTCAAGTTTACCCATTAAGGCCGCGGCGTTCCGGTATAGTTCCTCAAGCGTCCCTCCGGCTGAGCTCGGCGCGTAGCGGGCGAACTCACAGGTATCAAGAAGTCCGGTAAAGTCGGTAATCACACTTTGTTCAACACCTCTTGCGGTCAGCTTGTCTGCTGCATTTTCACGGCTCAGGCCGGCAACAGGGATATTCAGCTTGTCGCTCAGGTAGCCCCAGTATGCCCGCAACACCGATTCGTAGAATTCCTCGGCCTTGTTTTGTTTCATGAAGCTGTGCGCTTCCTTAAGCCGTCTGCGTGCCACTTTGTTTGCCCTTTTGTTGCGGCTAAGCTGAATATTGGCATTTTCCCGCAGTTTGCGGCGGTAGATGAATCCCACGGTCAGAAAAGTGAGTAAAGCTCCCAGGTTGATCAGCCAGTAACCTGTACTTCCAAAGAACAATGCTGATCCGGCTTTTAAGCGATACTGGTTTTGTTTGATATAACGGATGTCCCTTCCGATATAACGCACGTCCTGTTTCGAATAGGCGCTTGTTACGGTAGCATTCTGGCTGTCATCTCCTTTTTCAACATGAATGGCATAAGATGGTGAACTCTGCACGGAATACTGTCCGGTTGCGGGATTGAAAGACGCAAATTTCACTGCGGGAATGGTAAAGTTCCCGGCATTCCGGGGGATGATCAGATAGTCGAACGTTTTGGTGCCGGACATGCCACTGTTTGTAACCTGAAGATTATCTGTGGTCTTGGGATCATAGACTTCAAAATCGGAAGGAAATTCAATTTTGGGAGCTTCAATCAGGCGCAGGTTTCCGCCTCCGGATACGCTGACGCGAAAAGTCACCGCTTCGTTGGAACGGGTTTCGGTCTTATCGGGTTCAGCGGCGAATTTCAGGTTACCAACTCCTCCGTAAAATCCTTCGGGCGGAGAGGGGAGATCGCGTACGTTAATCGTTACAGGATCACTCGTGACGCGGGCGGAGACCGTCCGGAAATTTTCAAAGAAATCGTCGAAGAAACTTCTTTGCTGGCGGATCTGCTGGCGGACTAAGGTTGTAATCTCAAAAGGATCGATCCTGATTTTGCCTGTTTGCTGAGGGAAAAGGATCGTTTTTTTCAGCACGCCTACCTGATAGATCTTATTGTTGTAAACTTCACGGGTAAAGCTAATCTGTCCGGAAGTTTCAATGTCCTGCGACCAGAATCCTTCAAAGGACGGCAGTTTCAGATCTTCAAAACCCGTAGGCTGAACGTTTTCCGAGACATAAATTTTTACTGTTGCAATTATTTGTTCGCCCTTATAAACGTTGTGTTTATCAAGTTCAGTTCGTACAAACAAGTCCTCTTTTTTCAATTCCGTTGTGCTGCTCCGTTCTTCCTGCTGTTGCTGTTGGCTGCTCCCCGACGCGCCCTGCTGGGCCGGTACCTGCCCCTTAACGACCTGAACGGTCAGCTCATTCGACTGATATACTTTCCCATCAACTTTAATAGAAGCCGGTTTGATCGTAAACGTTCCTTCCTGTTTGGCACGCAGAACGAAAATATAAGAAAATGAAAACTCCTGGGTTGTTTTTCCGTTGATAATCTGAATGCTCGAACTTTGTGAAACGGATGGGCCCATTAGAATTTCAAAGCCTGACAAATCAGGCAACTGAAGATCGTCCCCTTCTTCGTTGAGTGAAAATGAGAGCCTGAATTGTTGCCCTGCCGATACGATATTCGGTGCTGACATGGTAAACCGCACATTGTCGGCGCCGGCAAAAATTGCCGGCAACAGCAGGAATAACACGATTAAAAGTTTTTTTGCCATTTGAATTCGTATACTATATAATACTTTTCGAGTTGGGAACCATGAGCCGTGAGTCGTGAGCAAAAATACAAAATATTCCATACTCCGGACTTACTACTCGTTACCCGCTACTCACCAGTCTTTTTCTGTTTTTCGTTCCTGAGCTCTCTCTGCTTTTGCCTTTTTTACCTTTTCCTGTATTTTTTGCTCGTCATTTTGCAGAGCCTGCAACAATCGTTCCGCATTTTCCTTTGAAATCTTCTGTGTTTGTTGATTCTGATTTTGCTTTTGATCCTGCTGATCCTTGTTTTGTTCCTGATTTTTATTCTGCTGGTCTTTGTTTTTATCCTGATCCTGATCCTTGTTTTGATCTTTTTTATCCTGCTGATCTTTGTTTTGGTTCTGGTCCTGTTTCTGGTTCTGTTTTTGTTGCTCCTGCTTTTTCTTCAGGTTCATTGCATAGAGCAGATTATACTTGGTTTCCGGATCCTGTGGGTTTTGGCGCAACGCGTTTTTATAGGCCTCAATACTTTCGTCAACTTTATTTTGCAACAGTAACGAATTGCCCAGGTTATGAAGTGCCCGGGATTTTTCCACGTTATCCGTGCTTTTTTGAGCGATCTCTTCAAATTTGCCGGCGGCCTGTTCCAGATTCATTTGTTTGTAAAGTGCATCTCCCAGATTGAAATTCCATTTCAGGTCGTCGGGTCGTTTTTCAAGAGCTTTTCGATAGGCAACTTCGGCCTGGCTAAAAGCTGTGGTGTCGAGTTTTGTCGTATCAGCCAAAGCTTGTTCATAGATTTTATTCCCCTGTCTGATAAATTTACGCTCATTTTGTGCGTGCAAAGACAGGCCAGACAGTACGAAAACGATAAAGAGTGCGTATTTAACTTTTTTCATTTTCCAAACAATTTAATTTTTTTCAGATACTTGTTTTTCCGCTCCAGTATCAGGAAATCAAGCAAGATCATCAGCAGTGCAAACCCGACAAACCATTGAAACTGGTCTTCATATTCCGAATAAACGTGCGATTCAACTTCAGCCCCTTCCATTTTTTCAATTTCATTGAAAAGCGTGTTCAATCCGACCTGCGCATTATTGGCTCTCACATAGATTCCTTTTCCTGCTGCTGCTATGCGCTGAAGCATTGGTTCATCGAGCCTGGTCACAATAACCTGTCCCTGGTTATCTTTCCGGAAATCTTTCGATCCGTTGGCATTTACCGGGATGGGGGCGCCCTGCGGCAATCCCATTCCAACTGTATGCACGATAATGCCTTGTTCTGAAGCCGCCGATGCCTCACCGATGGCATCATCCTCATGATTTTCGCCGTCCGTGATTACAATGATGGCTTTGCTTCCTGTAAACTGCGGGCTGAAAGAATTTACAGCGAGGTTAATTGCCGCACCGATGGCTGTACCCTGCCGGGGAACAATTTCGGTAGTGACCGAATTTAAAAATAATTTGGCCGAAGAGTAGTCGGTTGTAATCGGCAACTGAGTATAGGCATCTCCTGCAAAGACAATCAGACCGATCTTGTCGTCCTGCAAATTGTCTACCAGCCTTGAAATAGCTCTTTTGGCCCGCTCAAGCCGGCTTGGCTCAATATCTTCGGCCATCATGGAATTGGATACATCCAGTGCGATAATTAATTCAACGCCTTCCCGTTTTTCGGTCTTGAGCTTACTGCCAAACTGTGGTCGTGCGAGCGCAAGTACGACGGCGCTTATCGCGATGAGCCAAACGAAGAACTTGACAACAGGCCTGCTGTTGCTTACATTTGGCATTAGCGCTTCCAGTATTTCTTTTTTTGCAAACTTTGACAGTGCCTTTCTCCGCTTGATCCGGATAATCACAAAAAGAATGATCAGCACCGGTATCATGACCAATGCGTATAAATATTCGCTGTTTCCAAATCTGAACATTTCCATTTTTCAGTCAAATTAAGGGATGTTTCTGAAAACTGTTAACTTCAGGAATAGGCCTGCTGCAAGAATGATCAGTGCCATAGCCGCATACCGTTGGAATTCCTCATCTCTTTTACTGTATTCCTTCACTTCAATTTTTGATTTCTCCAGTTTGTCTATCTGTTCATAGATTTGCACCAGCTTATTGTTGTTGGTTGCCCTGAAGTAAGTGCCTCCCGTTATATCTGCAATTTCCTGCAAAGTCTTTTCATCGATTTTAACTTCAACATCCCTTATTTGTGTCCCAAACGGAGTGGGGACCGGATATGGCGCGGTTCCAATCGTTCCAACGCCTACCGTGTATACACGGATGCCATAGGTTTTAGCCATCTCGGCTGCCGTGACCGGAGCGATAGCGCCCCGGTTGTTCTCTCCGTCAGTCAGCAGGATGATCACCCTGCTTTTAGCTGTGCTTTCTTTTAGCCGGGCAACAGATGTCGCCAGTCCGTTTCCGATGGCTGTTCCGTCTTCAATCATGTTGCTGTGAATGTCCCGGAACAGGTTGATCAAAACGGCATGATCGGTCGTGAGCGGACATTGTGTAAAACTTTCGCCCGCGAATACGACTAATCCGATTTTGTCGTTTGGTCTGCCCGAGATAAACTGAGTGGCTACCTGTTTGGCCGCTTCCAGCCTGTCGGGCTGAAAGTCGCGCGCCAGCATAGAGGTGGAAATATCGAGAGCGATCACAATGTCAATCCCCTCTGTAGTTACATTTTGCCAGCTGTCTGATGATTGCGGACGGGCCAATGCCACTACCAGCAGAGCAATCCCGGCGAGTTGCAAAATAAAGGGCAAATGCCTCAGGTAGTGCTTCCATCCTTTTTGAACCGTTCTGAACCCCAAAAAGGATGAAAACCGGATACTGGCTCCTGACTTCCTGTACCGGAATATGTACCAGGCGATTACCGGTATCAATACAAGGAGCAGGTAAAAGAATTCCGGATTTTTGAATATAATACCGTTCATGTGTTTCATTTTAAATCGACTTCTTCTCCTTCGCGGTCATCTGTTGCCGGTTCGGCGGCTTTCTGTTCTTCCGCCCTGGTGTCATTCACGAAGAAATAGGCATTCATCAGCGTCAGGTTATGATCGTCCTCCAGTGGTTCATATTTGGCGAATTTCACCAGATCGGCCAACCTCAGAATATTCTTCAGGTCGTTGAATGATTTCTCCGGGATCAGCCCTTTGTTTTGCTGAATGGCACTTATAGTTTCGTCGGTTGTGTATTCCATGGCCTGAATTCCAAACCGATCCTGAATATACACCCGCAAAGTATCGGAAATTTCGCTGTAGTACGTTTTTACCTGGTTGTGCTGCCAGAGTTGCTGACCTTTAATCCTGTCAAGCATTCGCAGGGCAATGACATGAGGTGGTTCTTTCGGTCTGGCAGACTTGCCAAAAACCGGCCTGTTTTGCCTCCTCCTGTGGAGGTAATAAAAAAGGAAAAATAAAAGGGCTCCAATGAGCATGATCCCCAAAATATAGGGCGATACCTCTTTAAGGGTTACAGGCGCTGCGTAGGGCCTTTTGATATCAACGGGCCCTTTGGTGGTGTCGATTGGCATACCATGCACGAAAAATTCGACGGGCAGCGTCTCTATCGTTTGTTTCAGGTTACCCGCTGTTAGTTCGAAACGAAAAGACGGCACAACCTGCCTGCCTGTATCAAAAGAAGTAATGGTCAGGTTCTGAATAATTTGAATTTGCTCATCCTTGTCCAACGTGAAGGTATCGAGGGGTGACCGCGCGATTACTTCAATACCCGCCGACAGGGTGTCTCCGATTTGAGGAAATCCGATTTTGACATTTTCTGCCTGGTTGATCTCAAGGCGAAGGTTAAACTGGTCGCCGATCAGCACGTGTGTCGTGTCGATCTCTGCCCGGACCTTAATTTCCTGTGCCCGGAGCGACAGTATATCTGACGTCCAAAGGCCGATCAAAAGAACAATGTATTTTAAGTGTTTCACTCGTCTGTTTTTATCTGTGCTGATTAGGGTTTAAGGAATCTGGGTCAATTCCTGTTATGCTTTCAATCCTCTCTTTTTAAATAAAGTCATCAGTGATTTTACGTAATCTTCCTCTGTGTTTATGCCGACGTAATCGACACCACATTTGTTGAAGATACGGTCTAGTCTCGAACTGCTTTCTTTCCACCAGCTTTCATAGGTTTCCCTGATCTTTTTACTGCTGCTGTCGATCCAGATGTACCGGCCGCTTTCCGCATCTTTCAGTTTGATCATCCCGATGGGGGGAAGGAACGTTTCGCGCCGATCATAAATGCGCAGGGCAACCAGATCATGTTTGCTGTTGGCAATAGTCATCGTTTTTTCAAATTCAGCTTCGTCCTGAATAAAGTCTGATATGACAAAACAGGTACATTTCTTTTTAATTGCATTGGTCATATAGCGTAAAGCGCCGGTGATATTGGTCCCGGTATGTTGGGGAGCAAAATCGATTAGTTCACGGATAATACGCAGCGTGTGCGATTTCCCTTTCTGAGGCGGAATAAACTTTTCTATGATTTCCGAAAAAAAGATAACACCAATTTTGTCATTATTTTGAATGGCAGAAAAAGAAAGGACGGCCGAGATTTCAGTAATGACATTTTTTTTGAATTTTTCAAATGAGCCGAAATCGCGCGAACCACTGACGTCAACCAGTAACATGACAGTCAGTTCCCTCTCCTCCTCAAATACTTTAATGTAGGGTTTGTGATACCGGGCTGTAACATTCCAGTCAATACTGCGCACGTCGTCGCCAAACTGATACTCGCGTACTTCACTGAACGCCATCCCACGGCCCTTAAAGGCAGAGTGGTATTCGCCGGCAAAAATATTACGGCTCAACCCGCGGCTTTTAATTTCGATTTTTCTAACCTTCTTTAATAGTTCTGTATGATCCATAAATATTTCAGTTGAGCGTTCAAGGTTGAACGTTCAAAGTCGGACGTGCAGCCGTTAACTTTGAACGTCGAACTCTTTTAAGGAACTTCTATTGTGTTAAGGATCTCAGTTATAATATCCTCGGAGGTGATATTATTGGCCTCGGCTTCATAGCTCAAACCGATACGATGCCTCAGTACATCGGGACAAACAGCGCGGACATCTTCAGGGATGACATATCCGCGTCGTTTAATGAAGGCGTATGCCTTAGCAGCCTGAGCCATGCTGATGCTGGCGCGTGGCGAACCTCCGAACGAGATCATGTCGGTGAACTTGTCGAGTTTGTAGTCGGCAGGGTTACGGGTGGCAAAAACAATATCGACGATATATTTGCTGATTTTTTCGTCCAGGTAAACGTCTTTTACTACATCACGGGCTTTAAGGATATCCTCCGGACGCAGGATGGTCGATGCCTGCGGAAATTGTTTCAGCAAGTTTTGCCGGATGATCAGTTTTTCTTCTTCTTTCCCGGGATACCTGATGACTACTTTCAACATGAAACGGTCGACTTGCGCTTCCGGCAGGGGATAGGTTCCCTCCTGCTCGATGGGATTCTGAGTCGCCATGACCAAAAAAGGCTCGTTCAGCCGGTAGGTGGTATCTCCAAGCGTAATTTGTCGTTCCTGCATGGCCTCAAGCAGGGCCGACTGAACCTTGGCGGGCGCACGGTTGATTTCATCTGCTAAAACGAAGTTGGTAAAGATCGGACCTTTTTTCACTACAAATTCTTCGTTCTTTTGACTGTAGATCAGTGTTCCGATAAGGTCGGCAGGCAATAAATCGGGCGTGAACTGAATGCGCGCGAAGTCGGCGCTGATTGTTTTGGCCAGCGTGTTAATGGCCAGGGTCTTCGCCAGGCCGGGCACACCTTCCAGCAAAATGTGACCTCCCGAAAGTAATCCGATCATCAGGCTTTCCACCAGATGTTTCTGCCCAACTATGACTTTGTTCATTTCCAGGCTGATCAGGTCAACAAAGGAGCTCTCTTTTTGAATTCTTTCGTTTAGTTCGCGAATATCAACAGCTTGATTCATTTGTATAAATTTTCGGTTTAACGATGCTATGCGTGCATTTTTTGATATGGTTGACGAAATTACTTCTTCCGAGTATGAAAAAGACTATAACTTTGTTAAAAGTTGTTAAGCCGGTTTCCCGAAAGAGCCGTAAAATTAATTAAATTCGTTTGTTCTTTAAGTCGCGTAACCATTTTTATTCAAAGCATATTATTTTGAAGCAGCGTTATTTTATTGAACTCTCGTATAACGGAACCCGTTTTCACGGCTGGCAGGTTCAGCCGAACGCCGTAAGCGTTCAGCAGATGCTTGAGGTTACCCTGAGCACGATGTGTCGTGAAACGGTAGCCGTTACCGGGGCAGGGCGCACCGATACGGGAGTACATGCGGCCTATTTTGTAGCTCACATCGATTCGGAGCAGGAGAGCCTTGACCAGCCGGATTTTATTCGAAAAATAAATCGTTTTCTGAATAACGATGTAGCTGTATTAAGGATTACCAAAGTGGGACCGGAAGCTCATGCCCGGTTTGATGCCAAATCCCGCACTTATTGTTATTTTATTCACCAGCAGAAAGACCCTTTTTTACAGGAAACCTCCTGGTATCATCCCGTCTTTTTGCACGTAGAACGGATGAACGAGGCATGCACAGCGTTGTTGGGAAGGCACGATTTTACAAGTTTCAGTAAATTGCATACCGATGTGAAAACAAACAACTGCGATGTTTTCGATGCAAACTGGACAAAGGAAGGACACCGGCTAACCTTTACGATCACGGCCGACCGTTTTCTGCGAAACATGGTTCGTGCCATTGTCGGAACAATGGTGCTGGTTGGAAGAGGGAAGATTACGCCTGAGGACTTTCACCTGATCATCGAATCACGGAACAGAGGCCTGGCGGGTGCTTCTGCGCCGCCTGAAGGGTTATTTTTGACCGGTATAACCTATCCGCCCGACGTTTTTAATGCGGTGCACCGGAGGTGATTATTTTGTTTTGATACCCGATACCACAGGATGGTTTGCCGGGGCAGAAAGTTTATTATTGTATAAAACTCACCTAAACTGATAAATGAATGGATAAAAGATTATTGCTATTTCTCTCAGTGGTTGTACTTTTCGTTTCCTGCACAAGCGAACAGGTGAAGCCCGGAGACCTGACATGTGAATACCTGTCAAAACCGTTGGGCGTAGATGTACCACAGCCCCGGTTTTCGTGGAAGCTCTTTTCCGATGCACGGGGCGTTTCTCAAATTGCATACCGGATCATTGTCAGCGAAAGCCTGGACGGCGTATCACGGGAAACCGGTGACTGCTGGAATTCCGGGAAAATTAACTCAGATCGGACCGTAAACCTGAAATACGAAGGAAATGCTTTACGCAGTAACGCAAAATATTACTGGCGGGTTTGCACCTGGACCAATGATGGCGATTCGGTATGGAGTAATCCCGTAACTTTTCGTACCGGATTGCTAAACAGCTCCGACTGGAAAGCCAAATGGATCACCGCGCGGGAAACGATCTTTCATGAAAGTCCGGTTTTGAGAAAGGAATTCAAACTTGAAAAGAGGGTCAAAGAGGCCATCGCGTACGTAACTGCCTGTGGCTTTTATGAGTTTTGCCTGAATGGTGAGAAAGCGGGGGATCATGTGCTTGATCCGGGAATTACCGACTACCGGAAGACGGTTCTATATGCCACCTACGACGTAACCGGAATGCTTAAAAAGGGGACCAATGTCGCGGGAGCCATGCTCGGAAACGGCGCCTGGAATATGCGGAAAGTTGACGGCCGGTACAGTTGGGGAGAAGAAAGGACATTTGGAAACCCCTGTTTTATCCTGCAGCTCCATATTACATATACCGACGGCAGCCAGGAAGTGGTGGTCAGCGATGAGACCTGGCGGTATGCCATGGGCCCGGTTACCTTTAACAACTTGTACGGGGGAGAGGATTATGATGCCCGAAAAGAACCGGCGGGCTGGATGTCAGCCGGATTTGACGACACCAAATGGAGCGGTGCCGTATTGGCCGGGAATCCTGGCGGACGATTGAAATCACAGCTAATGCCGGCCATTAAAGTGACCGCTGCACTCAAACCGGTTGCGGAATCCAATCCTGAACCCGGGGTCTATCTGTTCGACCTTGGACAAAATATCGCCGGATGGTGGCGGGTCCAACTAAAAGGAACTCCCGGGCAGACCATCCGGATCCGCGGCGCGGAAACCCTGAATGATTCGCTTTTCCCTAAACCACTTGGTCCGGTCGATAAGCTGAGTACCAAATTCCGGTATCATTCGCATGCATGGACCGATTATACGTTACGAAGCGATGAGCTTGAAGAATATGAACCGCACTTTTTTTATACAGGCTTCCGTTATATTGAAGTCGCTACCGGCAATAAGGAAAACCTCGATCTTCTGCGCGTGGAAGGATGCGTTGTCCGTTCTGCCCTGGAAGAAAACGGAACGTTTGAATCGTCCGATTCGCTGCTTAACCGGATCCATGTGGCCGGGCAATGGTCGCAAATGGGAAATACCTTCAGTTACCCGACCGACTGCCCGCATCGGGAAAAAGGTGCTTATAACGGTGACGGTCAGGTAATTGCCGAAACGGCCATGCACGATTTCCGCATGGCCTCCTTTTATACCAAATGGTTAAATGATATGCGTGATTCCCAGGAAGAAAACGGCCGCATTCCCAATACTTCTCCTACGCTGGTGGGAGGAATGGGTGGCGGTGTTGCCTGGGGAAGCGCTTATATCCTTATTCCCTGGTGGATGAATCATTACTATCAGGATATCCGGATACTGGAAGATCATTACCCCGCCATGCGGAAATACCTGTTTTACCTGAAGAGCCTGGGAGCACAGGATGAAAAGCCGGATGAGCCATTTATCATTAACTACTTTGACGGATACTGGTATTCGCTGGGGGAATGGTGCTCGCCGGGCAGGAATGACTGTCCCAATCATGCCGTAGTCAATACCTTCTATTATTATTACAATACCCGGTTAATGTCAAAAATTGCGGAAGCTCTGGGAAAGAAAGGTGACGCCTGGTATTTTTCGACGCTGTCCGATTCGATAAAACAGGCCTTTAACGAAAAATTCTTTGATCCGCAGACCCACCTTTACGGTACGAATGAAGTTTATCAGACGTATCAGCTGCTGGCATTGGTTGGAGATCTGGTTCCCGAAGAACACCGCCAGCCGGTTTTTAATACGATTGTAGAAGATCTGAAAAACAGGGATAATCACTTAAACACGGGGATCATCGGCACCAAGTACCTTTGGCCTGTTCTGGTGAACGGCGGGGAGGAAAATCTGGCCTTTGAAGTTGCCACGCGAGCCACCTACCCCAGCTACGGTTACTGGCTTAAAAACGGTTCCACGACTTTGCTGGAAGAATGGTCAGGTGCGCATTCCCACAATCACCAGATGTTCGGATCGGTTTCGGAGTATTTTTATAAATATCTGGCAGGTATTCAGTCGCCCATGGAAAATACATCGGCCGGCTATAAGCATATTCATTTGCAGCCTGTCGTTCCGGATAGCCTCCAATCTGCAGAAGCCTCGGTTGAAACGGTTGCCGGTAAAGTCGTTTCCGGCTGGAGGAAGGAAGCAGGACTCTTTCGTTATCGGGTGTCTCTTCCTGCAAATACCACAGGTACGGTCGTTATTCCGGCTTCACCTGGCTTTATCTTGACGGAAGGCGGAACCCGTGTATGGAATGGTGAGAGCTATCTGAAGGGTGTTCACGGGATTAAACAAATAGAAAGTAACAACGGCAATCTGGAGATTACACTCGGCTCAGGAAATTATACCTTTGAACTAAAAGCCTTGTGATGCGGTTATGATAACACTCCTTGCCCGGATTTAATATCGGTATATATGGCAATAATGTAATTTTATCCGTATATTCCCTTATAAAAGGAAAACAATGAACTGTGCAACAATTTCTGCTGATATCATTTCGTCTACGGCATTATCGGCCGGAGAAAAAAAACTTCTTCGCTCGCGTATTGAAGAGCTTATAGGTGAATTAACCGCAAAATACGGCGACAGTCAGTTTCTGGGAAGAATTGTTCAGGGAGACTATATCGAACTGGCGCTGTTGAGTCCGGTTCCGGCGCTGCGGGTTGCCCTGATCCTGAAAACAGTGATCAAGTCACTTGATTTGCCGGGCATCGACACAACCGACAAAAGGATCAGATATTTTAAAGAATATGGCGTGCGCCTGGCTGTTGCAGCAGCTCCGCTTACGACCCTGGATCCTAAAGAAGGAATCATTGACGGCGAAGCTATTTACCTTTCCGGAAGGGCGATAAAAAACATGAGTACGTCGGGCAAGCAAAAGATTGTCATTAAAAGTACCATGTTCTTTCGCAGCCCGGACGAAGAAGAGCAGGAAAAATTTGATACGATTTTTTCTTTGCTGGACAAGATCATTGCCGGGTGCTCGGGCAAACAGTGTGAGATCCTTTATTATAAGCTTTCAGGTTTCAGTGAAAAGGAAATCAGCAGGAAGCTGAATAAAAATCAGTCTACGATCAGCCAGCATTCAACAGCGGCCGGCTGGCAGGCGATTGAAAAAGCAGTAGCTTATTTTGAAAACCAGATCCGTTCAGCATGATTTACCAATTAATTTTTTTGCAGTTTTTAGCCCATCTGCTGGCCGATTATATTTTTCAGTCGCAGTCATGGAGTAACGGAAAAAGCAGAAAGCCGGTCACTGAATTTCACGTTTATCACGTCCTGGTCGTTTTTGCATGCTCGTGGATTCTTTCGTTCGATCCCGGCTATTTCTTTGCAGCAATCGGATTGACAGTCATCCATTTTTTTACCGACGTCCTGAAAAGCTATCTCGTTATCCGCGCGAAGAACAATGGAACCAACAAGAACTATTTTTTTACCGATCAGCTTATTCATCTGATTATGCTTGTTGTTATTCCGGTTGCCTATCAGGAGTGGCACGGGATACATTTTATTGCTGAATTTTCATTGAAGACAATTGCTGTCATTACTGCTTTTGTCTTTTGTTCCAAACCAGCCAACATTATTATTAAAAATATGCTTACAGCGTTTGCAATCGCCATTCCAACCGAAGAACAACCCTTTATTGTCAGAACCGAAGAACAGAATACGGAAAAAAGTCTGCCGAATGCCGGCAAGCTGATCGGTATTATGGAACGGGTATTGACGCTGGCATTAATCCTGGTAGGGCAATATGGGGCCGTTGGCCTTATCATTGCAGCAAAATCTATTTTGCGATTCAAGGATACCCAACAGAATGAGTACATTTTGGTGGGTACACTTTTAAGCTTTGGATTGGCGGTACTGCCGGCGATTCTTATTGCTCAGTTCTTATAATATCGGCTAATATACCGATAAATAAATTTATTAGTAAATTAACGAATAATAATTAGCAAATTGATCAACTGGACCATGAGACAATTTTTATTGATTTCTGCAATTTTATTTTCGGTGTGCGGCTCTGTGTTTTCCCAGTCTGCCCTGTGTAAACCGGATGATTTACGTTGTGAATATCTGGTGAATCCTTTAGGGGTTGACGTTCCGCATCCGCGTTTTTGCTGGAAGCTGGATGACGGGCGGTACGAAGCTGTACAGACTGCCTGGAAAATAGTGGTGGGGACTGATTCTGCGGCGGTTGCTTCAGGGGTCGGAAATTTCTGGGATTCCGGAAAAGTGGAATCGGATAACATACTTGCCGGATATGCCGGTAAGGAATTGCTGCCTTTTACCCGGTATTTCTGGGGCCTTTCGGTCTGGGATAAGGATGGCGGATTATCAGGTCCGGCCATTGCTTCTTTTGAAACCGGAATGATGAATATGAAAAACTGGCAGGGAGCCTGGATCAGTGATGGCAATGATGTTGACCTGAAACCGGCTCCTTATTTCAGAAAGGTATTCGAAACCACGAAGAAGATAAAGGCGGCAAGAGCATATATTGCCGTGGCAGGCTTATATGAATTATACATTAACGGGCAAAGAATAGGTGATCACCGGCTCGATCCGATGTACACCCGGTTCGACCGGCGTACACTGTATGTCACGTATGATGTGACCAGACAGATCCGGGATGGAGAAAATGCATTAGGAGTCCTGCTTGGGAATGGCTGGTATAATCATCAGTCGACTGCTGTCTGGGATTTTCATAAAGCTCCCTGGCGCGCACGACCGGCTTTTTGCCTGGATCTGCGGGTCACGTATGAAGACGGATCGGTGGAGACTGTCACCTCCGGAAGAGATTGGAAAACATCGTTGAGTCCGGTTATTTTTAACAGCATTTATACGGCGGAGCATTATGACGCCCGATTGGAACAGGAGGACTGGGACGAGCCAGGTTTTGACGATTCGAAATGGAAAAATGCAATTTACAGGGCGGCGCCGTCAACAAATATCGTTAGTCAGCTTTTACATCCGATCCGGGATGTGGAACTGATCCGGGCAAAAAGCATGAACCAGCTGAACGACACCACCTGGGTCTTCGACCTCGGCCGTAATATATCGGGAGTAAGCAGTATCGTGGCGAACGGTCCTGCCGGCACGGTGCTGCGGCTGAAACACGGGGAACGGCTGAAAGAGTGCGGGCGCGTTGACCTGTCGAATATCGACGTACATTACCGGCCAACGGACAATACCGACCCGTTCCAGACCGATCTGTTTATTTTGAGCGGACGTGGTGAGGAAAGTTTTAAACCGCGCTTTAACTATAAAGGATTTCAGTATGTTGAGGTAGTTGCTTCAAATCCGATTAGCCTGACCCGCGAAAGTCTGACCGGCTATTTTATGCACAGCAATCTTCCTGCAGCGGGGGAGATCAGCACATCAAATCCGGTGATCGATAAAATCTGGCGGGCCACAAATGCCTCCTACCTTTCCAACCTGTTCGGCTATCCTACCGACTGTCCCCAGCGTGAAAAGAATGGGTGGACCGGTGATGCCCATATCGCCATCGAAACCGGGCTGTATAGTTTTGACGGGATAACCGTTTACGAGAAATGGCTGGCCGATCATCTGGATGAGCAGCAACCTAACGGCGTGCTTCCGGCAATTATACCTACTGCCGGCTGGGGTTATCACTGGGCGAACGGTCCTGATTGGACCAGTACTATTGCGCTGATCCCCTGGAACGTTTATCTCTTTTACGGCGATTCGACCTTGTTGCTCCGGTGCTATGACGGAATTAAAAAGTATGTGGACCATATTAACCGGATCAGTCCTGCCGGTTTAACAACCTGGGGACTGGGTGACTGGGTTCCGGTGAAATCAAAATCACAGGTTGAACTCACTTCGACAGCATATTATTATACCGATGTGAAAATCCTGTCGCAGGCAGCCAGGATGTTCGGCCGTGGAGAAGATTACAAAAAATATGCTGCACTGGCTGAAAAGATCAAAAAGGCCTTTAATGAAAAATTTTTAAACCGCGAAACTGCCAGCTATGCCTCGGGAATACAAACCGAGTTGAGTGTTCCGCTCTACTGGGACCTGGTTCCTGCCGACATGAAAGAGAAAGTAGCCGCAAATCTTGCAAAACGTGTTGAGGCTGACTTGTTTCATCTGGATGTGGGATTGCTCGGACAAAAAGCAATCCTGAATGCTTTAAGCGAAAACGGCCATGCCGGCGCAGCCTGGAAAATCGCGTCGCAGGAAACTTTTCCTTCCTGGGGATGGTGGATTGTGCGGGGGGCAACAACCCTTTATGAAAATTGGGATCCGGATGCCGAACGGGATATTTCGATGAACCATATCATGTTCGGTGAGATCGGAGCCTGGTTATACAAAGGCATGGGCGGTATAAAACCGGATCCTTTGGCTCCGGGGTTTAAAAATACGATTTTGTGTCCTTCATTTTTCACCGGACTGGAAAGAGCTTCCGCCTCACATGAATCGCCTTATGGGAGAATTGTCTCGGAATGGGATCGCGATAAACGCGCACTTACCTACCGGGCGGTTATTCCGGCAAACTCCTCGGCAACCTTATATCTTCCGGAGGGGATTGTTTTGCAGAAAGTAATACTCACAGGAGGCAGCGGGGCTGTTGATCTGCAGAAGCGTTCGGATGGCGGCTATTTTCTGCCGGCTGGGGGGTATGAAATGCGTTTGAAACAGGAACGCAAATAAGAAAAATCCGGCTGCGGGGGAGCGGTCTTCGAATAAGATCTCTGCCTCCGTAGCAGTGGGTAGCTACAAAAGACTGGCTATTTCGGTGAGATCATCCACTTTGTCGCGGTGACCCAGCGAGTCATAGGCCGAGATCAGGCTTTCGATGAGTTTCTTAATAATAAACCGGTCTTCACAATGCTTTTCAAAAATGTCTTCGCTTACCTGTTCATTTCGCTTCAGAAAAAATTCAATTTCTTTCCGGCCAATAATCGCTCCCCTGTTCGACGGATTAATATAGAAAAGCACGTTTGAATGATAATCGGGGCCGTGTGCCTTTTTTGCCATATCTGCATCGATATAGGCCAAAAGCGGATTGCGCGGAAAGTCGATCAGTTGTACGGGGAAATCCAGTTCACGCGCTATCAGGGCATATAAAATCGCAATCGAAACGGGATTGCCTTTTTTTGTTTCCAGCACCTGGTTCAGGTAGCAGTTCTGAGGCGATTGCAGATCCGAAAGGTTAATGGTAAACTTATTAACGTCGTAGAAAATATGATTGAGGACAGTGATTTTTTCAATTGAGGTCAATTTACTGCTGATCTCCAGCCAGACTTCATTCCGGATCTTGCGGATTTTACCTTTTATATCCTTTAATTTCAGTTCCGGATACTGATACTGACTGATCAGAAAAAATCCTTCGAACAGATCCACATGCTTTTGGCTGGACCAGCTTTTAATCTTCCTGCTGGTCTCCCTGAACTGGATTTGTTGAATCAGGTTTTCAATACGCGATTGCTGAAGTTCGTCAAAGCTCGTTTCCCATATTTTCTCCAACTGGATGATAATCACCGGATCTTCTTCGAGAAACTCCCGTTCAACCATTTCATAAACCGCCTTGTCAGGATCATCCAGCAGGGCAATGAGAGCCGTTAATCTGTCTGCCTTCATAAAACGAAATCAAAATTTAGGTGGTGACTCTTTTCAGAACCAACCGGATCAGGCTTTCCATTTTCTGATGATAATCAATATTTGCTTTTTTATTAAGCCGGTCGGTAATGATCAGACAAACCGTAAGCGCTTCATGACCCATTAAAGCAGAAAGGCCATAGATTGCCGAGCATTCCATTTCATAATTCGTTATTTTATAATCGTTGTATGAAAAGCTTTTGATTTTTTCGTTGATATCGGGGTCAAGAATATCCAGACGCAGGACACGTCCCTGCGGACCGTAAAACCCGGGAGCGGATATCGTAACCCCGGTCGAAAATTTCGTTGTCAGAATCTTTTCAAGCAGCGATGCTGAACAGTCGACCACATAAGGGGAAGCCAGAATCGGGTTCCAGTCAAGGTGGTTTTTAAATTGCTGTTCAAAATCAGAATCAGTTATGTTTTCCCTGCCAGCATAGAAATTCAGCAAGCCGTCAAACCCGATGGCTTTCCGCGATATCACAAAGTCATTCAGGTTCAGGTCGTCTCTGATCCCTCCCGACGTCCCGATGCGTATAATGTTTAAAGAACGCCGAGTCTCGCTGATTTCCCTGGTTTTAAAATCAATATTGACCAGTGCGTCCAGTTCATTCATTACAATGTCGATATTGTCTGTACCGATTCCTGTGGAAATCACGGTCATTGGTTGTCCCCCGCAAGTTCCGGTTACCGATGCAAATTCCCTGTTCTGTATTTTGGGCTCTTTTGTATCAAAATGTTCAGCGACTACATCGACACGCCCCGGATCACCGACGAGGATTACATAATCGGCTATTTGTTCCGGTTTCAAATGAAGGTGGAAAACACTTCCATCAGGATTGATGACGAGTTCAGATGATCCTATCATAATAGAAGTTGTTTTGATCAGATTCAAATCTAGTTAAAAATAATAAGATTTGCACAATCCCTTTGGGGATGCGGATAAAATGATTTGCGCCGTAATCTTAGTTCTTTAACGTTTTACCCGGGGCTTTGTTAACGGGAATAGCAAATAAACCCGGTACAACGGTAAGTTTCCGGCCAATTTAACAGGAAAAACGGGTGGAGGTTAAGGTTTAATCTGATTTTCTCCGGGAGTCAGAGCAGAACCGCCAGCTTCTTTCTCTTTTTTGGGCTCTTTAAGCAGGTTTTTTTGTTCACCGGCTGCAGGAAGGACTTTGGTTTCGGGTATGGCAATATGAACCGTATCCGTACTCATTTTTTGATTAGGTTCGATGTTATGAGTCATTTTTAGACCCAGAATGAAGAAAATAGATGATGTGAGAATAAGGGACTTTATCATACCGAAAAAATTTCTTTAAAAGTAGGGCTTTTTAAATAAATATGATATAACAGGACGACATTTTTAATCGGTTGGCACCTCTGATTTATCGTGGTTGGAAAAAACAATACCTGCGTCTTTTCTTATCCGGTCCAGAAGTTCCATCAAATCGATTGAAAAATGAAGGGGCATCAGATCACTTTCGGTTTTTCCTTCGTCCAGGCATTTCATTACGTGAGCAGCTTCAAGATGATACCCCAGCCCGGTCAGCGGTTCCGACATCAGGATTTTTTCGCCTTCTTCACCTTCCTTCCAGACGATAATCTGGGTAGGCGTAAACCAGCGTTTGTTCAGGCGGAGATACCCCCGTTCGCACCAGAACTCGGTCTGGACCGATGAATATGCCGCGAAACTGGAGATGAGAGAGGCCATTTCGCCCCCGGCATATCTGAAGTTCATCGTGATTGTCTCTTCGATACCCGTATCACTGAAATTGGTCAGTGTTTTTATTTCTGAGGGCTTGCCGAGCGTGATGAGTGCGGCAAATACCGGATAAATGCCGATGTCAAGCAACGACCCGCCGCCAAGATCAACATTGTACAGCCTTTTGACCGGATCTTTCGGACTGTTGAATGCAAAATCTGAGCGGACCATTTTTAATCTCCCCAATTCACCCGACCGGATGATCTCCAGGGCCTTTTGAAAACTTGGCTGAAACCGGGTCCAGAACGCTTCCATGAGGAAGGTTTCGTTTTTTTGTGCGCACTTGGCCATCTCTGCCGCTTCCCGGCTGTTAATGGCAAATGCTTTTTCACAAAGCACCGCTTTTTTATGATTCAGGCACAGCAGGGCATGGTCGTGGTGAAAGGAATGCGGAGTAGCAATATAGACAATATCCACCTCCGGATCAGCCACCATATCCTCGTAGGTTCCATAGGCCTTCCGGAAACCGAAGTCATCGGCAAATTCCTTTGCCCTGGTTAACTCGCGCGATGCAGTAGCATAAAGACAGGCATTGGGTAACAGTTTCAGGTCGCTGCTGAACTTTCGCGCAATTTTCCCGCATCCCAAAATAGCCCAATTATACGTCTTGTTCATTGTTTTCTAAATTAGCGTAAATAAACCTGTCAAATGCCATGACAAGCGCCGGCAAGTTATAAAAATCCGGCTAAAAGCGCACCGGTTGCGGAGAATTATACCAGCAGATTTTCCGGTGGAACAAATTTGTTTCACCGACAGAAAAGGAGATCACGCTGGTTGGTTACCGGGGTGATGCTAAAGAAGCGTCGGGATCGCTTAGTTGTCTGCGTTAAATGGAGATAAAAAAGCCGAAACATAAAGTTCCGGCCTGATTTTTTATTTGATGGGTTTTACTTTCAATGCCATTGGTCCCTTTGGCCCCATACCGACTTCGAAACTGACCAGATTGCCTTCGCGTATAGGATCAAGCAGGCTGTTAACGTGAACAAAGACGCTTTCTTTGGTTTCATTGTCTCTTATGAAGCCAAACCCTTTTGACTCATTATAAAAAGTGACAGTCCCCCTTCTGACGGGATCCTCTCTCATGGAATCATCTTTTTTAGGCACTGCAATCTGAATATCGCTCAGATTTATTTCTGTCTTTTGAGAGGGGTCAGGAGGTGTAGATGTAATCCTGCCGTTTTCATCAACGTAGGCAATCATGTCATCCAGGCTGCTTTTGTCACCGTCTTTTTTTGCCAGCCTTTTTTTCTCCTTGTCTTTTCTCTTTTTTTCTTTTTTGTTTCTTACTTCTTTTTTATTAAACGTTTCCTGTGATCTACCCATGAATATAATTTTTTTTAAAGATAGGCATTAAATCCGTTCAATGAGCCTTTTCTCTTTCTTTTTCGATCAGGGGAGTGTGTGTCGCTTTATTTCCCAACCTGATAGGCTATGATCTGGTTGTCAAAAAATGTGGGTACCAAAAGCAGGTTAAGGGCGTTGGCAAAGGAGAGGTCGGCCGTGTTGACCTTTTCTGCAGAAGTGTCGATCATTTTTTTCATCTTACCATTTTCGAGATAAAAAACGCGGCCTGCCCAATTGGAGAAAATGAACTGGTTGTCGTTATCTTTACAAAGGCCGTCAATTCCCCCGCAGCCTTCCTGGATCGTCTCCGTTTCTTTTGTGCGCATGTCAATACGCTGTATCTTATCGGAACCAACATACAGGTAATCTCCTTCTGCAAAAAGTCCGTTGATACCCTGTGCCTCCAGATCGGGGGTCCAATCCGACAGGTTCCCGTTTTCCAGCACATGAATCTTATTGGTGCGGCTGTCGGACACAAATATCTTCCCGTCGTCGGAAGCAGCAACATCGTTTAGAAAGATCGCTCCCGGAGCCGGATAATGATTACTTATTTCGGCTTTGGCGATATCGATTTCCACAAGCTCATCAATATCTGAAACATATAATCTTCCGTCAAAAACGGCCATTCCCTTGGGGGCATTGAGACCTTTTACCCATTCGAGGCTTTTCACCTGCCCGTCGGGTGTTACCTGGGCAATAGAGCCTTTGCCGTCTTTCGCGACAGGATCTCCATCTATATTTGCCACGAAAATGACGCCTAGTTCGGGATAATACAATACCGACTCGGGTGTTTTCAAAACCGGGCCTGTCCGCCAGACTTCGACCAGGGTTTGGGTGCTGCCTGATAAGGAGAGAATCAGCATCACTGAAGCAATTAATGTTTTTTTCATGATCCTTGTTGTTATTTTTTGTTTGTTGCTAATTTTACAAAAACTTAAACAAGGCAGAGGTCTGTCTTGTTTTGGCTTCATGTTTATTTGCTGGTGGAACCGATTTTCGGTTTTCCCTGGGTTTGCGGTATTTAGCGAATCACTTAACGTTTTTCATATGAAGACTTCATTTTCAGTTCTCGTTTTGTCGGGCATGTTTCTGCTGTCGTGTAAGCCGGAAGCACGGCATCTTTTATATGTAGGGACCTATACTGACGGCGACAGTGAAGGGATATACTGTTACCAATATCATCCGGAAACGGGCGATCTGGTATTGCAGCATGTCACCGAAAACAAGGAAAATCCTTCTTTTTTGGCTTTACACCCGAATGGAAAATATTTATACGCGGTGAGCGAAGTGAACGATTATCAGCAAATGGACAGCGGGTCTGTTACGGCATACCGGATCGCTGAAAGCGGTGAGCTGGAAAAAATCAACCAGGAAGCTACGAAAGGGAATCATCCCTGTCACGTGACAGTATCCCCCGACGGGAAGACGGTCGTTGCGGCGAATTATACCAGTGGAAGTATCAGCATTTATCAGACGCTTGAAAACGGAGGCCTGAGTGAAGTTCTTCAGGTGATCCGGCATGACGGCCAGGGGCCCGACAGTACACGTCAGAAGGGTCCGCATGCCCATTCTGCATTATTTACGAAAGACGGGAGCCTTCTGATTACTGCAGACCTTGGAACCGACCGGATCGATTTTTACAGACAGTCGCCGGAAAAGAATCAACCCTATGTGCCGGCTTCGGAAGGTCCGGTTCATATGCCGCCTGGTTCCGGACCGCGCCATTTTGATTTCTCGCCCGACGGGCAGTTTATTTATGTGATGAATGAAATGGGATCGTCGGTAAGTGTCCTGCAGCGAGACGGAGCTGCCTTCCGGCTTATTGAAACTGTTTCCAGTCTGCCGGCCGGATACACTGATAAAAGTTACGGGGCAGATATCCATGTCGCTCCGGATGGGCGCTTCGTTTATTGTTCGAACAGGGGGCACAATTCCATCGCCGTGTTTTCACGCGATCAGGGAAATGGCAAAATCTCTCTGATCCAAAATGAACCGGTGTCAGGAGACTGGCCCCGGAATTTCACGCTCGATCCGGACGGTAATTACTTGCTTGTAGCCAATCAGAAAAGTAATAATGTCACCATTTTTAAGGTCGATAAAGAATCGGGCCTGTTATCGTACAGCAATCAGAATCTGCGTATCCCGAGCCCGGTGTGCCTGAAATTTTTGGTGAGATAACAGCCTTTTCCCGTCTCCCTTTTCCGGTATTCGCTAGGCCTCATGGTCCTTCCGGTCGCCTTTTATGAAGGCCATGGGGTTGTAGAAAATCCGGTCGCGAAGTTCTGCCTGGCGCGTCAGCCTCCACCGTTCAATATAATAAATTACCTTTCTTAAAAGGTCGAAATAGAGGGAAATCATCAGAAGAGCCGTAAACAGCCAGATAATGATGACGTTAAAAAGAGGTGTTCCTATTTTAAAATTATCCACATACTTAGCGGAGGCGTAAAAGTGTGCTCTTCCGTTTTTGTGCACGGGACGTCGGAAAACGGGTTCATCACCCTGATAAATCCGGTTGTTGAAGAGGTATATCTTCCGGGATGCGTATTTATCCCGGAGCAGTTGTTCCAGTTTCTTATTAACGTGTTTGTTTTTAAAGTCAAGCAGTTTGTTATGGTCTCCTCCAAGCTCGTTGAGAAGTTGCTGATCGTTACGCTCAAGAGTCGAGTTGGCAGTTTCATAACGTTGGCGATATTCCGGCGTTACTGCTTTCAGATAGTCAAATAACCGGCTGCTGTTGGTCCTGTTATAGCCGGCTGTCCCCAGCAGGTCCACGGTCCGGATCACTGAATCGGAAGCGGGTGTTACCGATTTTATCAAATCATGGAAAGAATTCTTTAATAACGGTACCAGCCTGCCGGCTTCTTCCATTTTGTTTTCCTTCAGCTGTCTGTTGTACATCATCAGTAGCTTTTCGATCTCGGGCAGGAAATAGTACGCGTCAAACTCTGCATTATTTTTAGCCGCTTCCAGATCAAAAAGGCGGGAACGGTAGGTGTTATTTTTAAACTGGTTCACAGCCAGTGCTTCGTAGGACCATCGTGAAATCATCAGGTCGCCGATCAGTGGGGTTTTGTCGTAACTGCTCAGGGAATGATGCATTTTATTAAAATCGACAATGACCCCGCTGAGCAGTAATTGTGGAACAAGCAGCAACGGAATCATCACGTAGATGGCCACTGCGGAATCCAGTCCGGCAGAAAGGTTTAAGCCCAGCAGGTTTGCAAAGCAGGCGGTTGAGAAGAGAATTGCCCAGGTTGAAAAAGTCAGGTCCCGGATTTCCAGTACATAATGACCAATCAGTACGAAGGAGAATACCTGGATGGCCGAAATCAAAAACAGCATGAAGATTTTTGATGCCAGATAAGCCCCTTTACTGAGGTTCAGAAACTCTTCACGTTTTCGGATTTTCCGGTCCTTGAAAATTTCTTCGGCACTAATGCTCAGTCCGATGAAAAGTGCAACAACAACGCTCATAAAAAGGAATGCCGGAATGTTGACATTTTCACTGAAGGCATAATTCCCCTGCTCTGAAAATTTTGAAAAAAAGCCGAGGATTAGCGAGAGAATGGGAGCTTCAAGTAACGCAATACTCAAATACTGCTTATTGGATCTTTTTGAGAGAAAATCTCTTTTTATGAAAAGTTTCAGTTGCCTGAACCAACCGGGAATTTTAAAAATTGCAGGTGGAAATTTTTCTTCTTTAACCGGATTGGCTTGCATGAACTCAATGACCCTTGGCTCCACTTTTTCCTGATAGCTTTGGTACCATTCTTCGGGCGCAATTTTGCGTTTACGAATGCTCTTGCCAAAGGGGTCGACCATGCGGGCCTCAATGATGCGAAGCGGTTGTTCTGTTTTCACATTTCCGCATGTCATGCACTCACTTTCATCAGGATTCACATAATTGGCCTGATGCTTAAAGTAGCTGATCGCATCCATGGGATTTCCGAAAAAGACAACCCTTCCTCCTTTATCCATGATAATGATCCGGTCGAAGAGTTTGTAGATGTCGCTGGAGGGCTGATGAATATTTGCAAATACCAGCTTACCCTTTAGGCATTGCCGTTTCAAAAGGTGCATAACCTTTTCGGAATCGGCCGATGACAGACCCGAAGTCGGCTCATCAACAAATAGTACGGAGGGTTCCCGCATTAATTCCAGTGCGATATTGAGGCGCTTACGCTGTCCGCCGCTCAGAATTTTTTTAAGCGGATTTCCAACGACCAGATCACGCGCTTCGTTCAGGTCGAAATCGGATAAAGCCCGTCCGATAATTTGTTCTATCTGCGCATCATCCATGTTTCCAAAACAGAAGCGGGCATTAAACCCGAGGTTCTGGTAAACAGTCAGCTCTTCGATCAGCAGATCGTCCTGCGGTACATAGCCGATAACTCCTTTGATGATCTCTTCATTTTTTGGGTCGTGCAGGTCGTATCCGTTGATCATGACTTTACCTGCATGGGGTTTCAGCTTACCGTTCAGCACGTTCAGCAGAGTCGTTTTTCCAACGCCGCTTCCTCCCAGTATGCCTACCAGATCACCTGAGCGTTCCTGAAAGCTGAAGGGATGCAGTCCATATACGCGTTTGCTGAAGCGGTACTCGATTTTTTCGGCGTTAAAAACAATCAGTGGCTTTCCCGGTTCCTGAATGAAACGGGTCATGACACTGCTGTAATAGATCGGGATGATCCGTGAAGTTTTCAGGATCCCTCCGGGAGGAAAAACGTACAGGCGCTGCTGCGTGAGCCGGTGCCCGTTCAGATACATGTTCCTTGGCCCCCAGTACTTGAAGAAAAGAGTATTCGTGCTTGGTATGCGGATCAATTCGAGTTCGACTTGCTGATTTTCACGAAAAAGATGTTTCACCTGCTTGTCCGGGTATCCGGGATTGCCGTTAACCACAAAAAGACAGCTTTTGTCCTTTACCTTATCGATGGAAAAAAGGGCAAAGCGATAAAGATTCTGATATTCTTTCGGGTCAATCTTCAGGCCAAGAGCTACCACGTTTATTGTTTTCAGGTCATCCTGGTTAAAGCCGCCGGGCCGGTTAATGAAATTAAGCAATTGGGAGACAATGAGAAACCGGGCATTCAGATCAAAATGGTCAACAATGCCCAAACAAATGCCGTTCAGGTATTTCCGGTTGATATAACGGTCGCCTCTGCCCTGATTCTCATAAAGGATTTCGCGATGTTCGACATGATAATACTTGATGAACTTTTGGTAGAGTCCCAGATATTTTTCAGTGAGTTCCCTGCTGAAATTTTCCTTCAGATAAGATTCGACCAGAACAGAACTCGTGGTTGGAACTTCATCCCGGAAGTTCGTAATGATCGCGAACAGCTTGATTAATGTGTCTATGATCCCTTCGTACATACAAATTGAAGATGATTTTTATTTTCCGCTGATCAGGCGGATGAATTCCTCGCGGGTAGCTACCCGTTCAAAGGCACCTGTAAAATCGGAGGTCGTCGTGGTTGAATGCTGTTTCTGAACGCCTCTCATTTGCATGCAAAGGTGTTGGGCCTCAATCACAACAGCAACCCCCAGCGGGTTCAGCGTGTTTTGAATGCATTCCTTGATTTGGGTGGTCAGGCGTTCCTGTACCTGCAAACGGCGGGCAAAGGCATCAACCACCCGGGCTATTTTACTCAACCCTGTGATATACCCGTTGGGAATATAACCGACGTGAGCCTTGCCGATGAACGGCAACATATGGTGTTCGCAAAGCGAGTAAATTTCGATATCCTTGACAATGACCATTTGCCGGTAGTCTTCACGGAACATAGCATTCTTTAACATGGCCTCGGGATCCTGATCGTAGCCCTGGAGCAGGAATTGCATGGCTTTGGCGATCCGCACCGGTGTTTTTTGCAATCCTTCACGGCTTACATCTTCTCCAAGTAACTGAATAATCTCACTGTAGTGTTCGCTGATCTTTTCAGTCATTTTTCCGTCAAAACTGTCAATTCGCTGATAGGAGCCTTTCTGCCCGTTATATGAATCTTTCATCTTTTCATGAATAAGAACCTGTAAAGGTAATAACTATATATTAATTTCAGGCAGGAGAAATGATCCGCAAATCATCAGGCGACAGAATCTGACTTGCATCCGGATCACTTATCCCGGGTGAAAACCCAGGTGCTTCCCTCCGTAAGGCGGTTATTAAAATGGTAGCCTTCCAAATCAAAGGCCTTGAGATCTTCCGGGTCCTCCAGTTTGTTGGTTACAATAAAACGACACATAAGTCCCCTTGCCTTTTTTGCAAAAAAGGAAATCACCTGATACTGTCCGTTCTTATTTTCTTTGAAGACAGGCGTAATCAGCTTCCCCTTTAATTTTGTCTGATCAATGACCTTAAAATATTCCTGTGAGGCCAGGTTAATGAGCAGTTGCCCCGAGTCTCTGAGGTCCCGGTTGATCGCCGATGTAATTTTTGCCTTCCAGAAATGATAAAGATCAGGGTGCCGGCCAACCCTGATTTTTGTTCCCATTTCAAGCCTGTAGGGCTGGATCAGGTCAAGTGGTTTGAGTAAACCATACAGCCCGGATAGTATCCTGATCTTTTCCTGCGCAAGGTTAAGTTCGCTTGCGGTAAAAGCCTTAGCGTTCATGCCATCGTAAACATCACCATTGAAAGCCAGAACAGCCTGCTTTGAATTTCTCAGGTCAAAGGGCGGATTCCAAAGTTGATTCCTTTCAGCATTAAGCATGGCCAGCTTAGGCGAAATCGACTGCAGATTAACCAGGTCGGAAGGCTTTAATTTTCGAAGGGAAGCATTGATTTGAGAGGCTTCTTTCAAAAAAACCGGACGGGTATATTTGTCAGCGTCGGTTTTTGTTTCGAAATCGAGCGATTTGGCCGGTGAAATTACAATGATCATCTGCTAATACTTATTGAAACTGTCAAACAAACAGGCGACCCTAAAAGTTTAGGAGGAACGCCTCGTCAGCAGGACGACGTTTTCAACATGATGGGTGTGCGGGAACATGTCGACCGGTTGAACGTGGCTGATCCTGTAATGCCCGCTCATCAGGGACAGGTCGCGCGCCTGTGTTGCCGGATTGCAGCTCACATATACAATCCGTTCAGGTGATGCGGTCAGAATAGCCG